>JAIUOM010000031.1 GCA_020161215.1 Pseudomonadota bacterium | reverse complement strand
TGGTGCAAGCGTTCCTGGACAAGCATCGTCGCGTTCACATGCACTACACCCCGACGTACTCTTCGTGGCTGAATCAGGTCGAAAACTGGTTCGCCCGCATCCAGCGCGATGTCATTACCCGCGGTGTCTTCACATCCATCAAAGACCTTGACAAGAAGCTCATGCGATACATCCGCCAATACAACACGCACCCAAAGCCGTTGAAGTGGATCTACGCCGATTCCAGTCGACGCATCACATCCGATTCTTCAGATTCAGTGGACTAGCGCGCGGCAGAAGCTTTGCCACTGTCTATACGATCGGCGTCTGAGGGTATCGTTTCGAGCCAATTGCTCTCAGTATTCCACTACGTCGCAACCCGGAAGATGACCGATACATTCTGCGAGCAGGTACGCGCATTCTCACGCAGGGCATGGACACGACTGCCGGAGCAGGTGTGCGCCAGATCCAACGCTATTAGGACCCCGGGGGTGAACGTAACGTGCGCGTTGCGTCGAGTCTGTGCGCGCCATTCGTTTGGCGGCGCAGGTCGACGCCCGTAGCTGTGTACCCCATCGCAATCCAGATTTTTTCGACCATATATTGCTGATCAAGCCCTCACCCGAGTGCTTGCCCCAAGCAGCGAACAGCCCCCTGATCGCCGCTGACGCGTCTGCAGCGCAGTCGCCTTCCCCACGCCAACCCCCTCATAGCGCCCGGCCAGCTTTACGCTGCGCCGGGCGCTATGCCGTGGTCGCCGCCTTTAGCGACTGACGCCTCATTCCATTGCCCATGTCCTTCTTCACCTGATCCCAGGAGGTATCTCCATGCCCAACTGTCCCAACTGTCCCAACTGCCAATCCCCACGCGTCACCTAGCGCCATCTGGGCCGCAACACCGGCGCCGCCGTCGGCTGCGTCGCCGGTACCGCCAGTGGCGTGGCTGCCGCACTCCAAGGCGTCAGCGTCGGCGCCCGAACCGGCGCCCTGGTCGGCATGATCGCCGGCCCGTCGGCAGCTCCATCGGCGCCATCGCCGGAGCCTGCCTCGGCGGCGCCATCGGTGGCGCCCTCGGCCGTGAGCTCGGCGCTGAAGTCGGCCAAACCATCGACGCCCACTGGCTCGACACCCACGCCTGTCAGGCCTGTGGCCATCACTTCACCTGGGGGCGCTCGGCTCGAGGTCGTTCGGCCGCCATAGGAAGGTTCGCGGACCCTGAGGGCACAGCCCACGCCCGAAGGTGGCCACGATGATCTCGGGCAGTGGGGTTCCAGACTAGATGATCAACTGGCTCAGGCGACGTTCAAGGCCTTCGTCGGGCCAGCTGCGGGACTTGGGGCTGTGCCAGACGGACGGGCTCATGGCTGGATCTCCTTCGCCTGGCTGGGTGCCTCGGGCACTTGAGCAGTCTCCTTCGCGGGCTCGGTCGCTGGTGGTGCTTGGGCATCGCCAGCGGCTTGGGCTGGCGGAGGCGGAGTGGAGGGGCTTGTTTTTTTGGTTGAAACGGGGGAGGGGGGCGCCTCGGGGGGCGAGCCGCTGTGCCGGATGCAGTGGATGAAGGAGAGTGTGTGGCTGGTGTTGTTGGGGTGGATGGCTTTGAAGCACTGTCTGCCGAAGCCGGTGCGGGTGACGTCGATGTGGTCGATGTCTGTGGACATGCTTTTACCGTGCAGAGGGTGACGTTTGAGCAGGCTTTGCAGTTCGGTGGCGTCGCTCTTGGTGAGTGTCTGACCGGGCTGGTAGCGGTTGAGCATTTCGGAGAAGTGAAGTCGGGCCTGGTTCTGGCTGTCGAAGCGTTTGTGGTCCAGTACGACGGGAATGGCTGTAGGCATCAGGAGTCCTTTGCATAGAAGTTCGTCAAATGAATAAGGGGAGCACGTGGCTCCCCATATGTATTGGTGAATTGGTTTGCATTGACGTCTTGCAAACTTGTTCGACCAGCTCACGCATCACTGCTACATCGTCGAGAGCGGCAGCGACTCTTCGCGGTGCAAGCACAGTAGCTCGGCCGTCACGGTGGTTGGCGCACGACCCACTCAAGGCAAGAACGGAGACCTTACGAACTCAGACCGCAGGCATAGGCTCCGTCAAGTAGCCTTCAGAGGTGGGGCTCAGTGTTGAGCGTGCAGGCGGGCCACTCGGCTGCATGTGTCCGCAGAAATCATGAACTCCAAGCGCACGGGAGTGTCCGAATTTTTGTGTTCGAGGCGGGTTGTTGAAAGCGTCTTCGCTTGAAGTTCTTTGAATAATAGGCCCCTGCCAGGGCGCCGGAGGCGCCCCGGTTGGGCCATGTATTTCATGGCTCAACCCAGGTACGAGGCGTCTGCGTAAATCGCTCCTCGTAGAGTATCGCGAACTGATTCATCGCCTCCTTCCAGTTGTGCGTTGCGCGGCCCCAATCGGCCGTGATGTTGCGCAGCGCCAGCCAGATCAGCTTGGTGGCCGCGTCGTCATTCGGGAAGTGCCCTCGCGACTTGATGATCTTGCGCAGCCGCGCGTTGATGCTCTCTATCGCGTTGGTCGTGTAGATCACGCGACGCACCGCCGGCGGGAATGCAAAGAATGGGATCACCCGGTCCCAGGCGCGGCGCCACGCGGCCACGACGGTGGGAAATTTACGGCCCCAGGTGCCTTGCTCGAAGGCATCCAGTTCGGCTTGCGCGGCCTCGGCGCTCGGGGCCGTGTAGATCGGCTTGATCGCTGCGGCCAACAGCTTACGGTCCTTCCAACTCGCGTAGTCCAGGCTGTTCCTGATCAGGTGGACGATACAGGTCTGCAGCGTCGTGGACGGAAACACCGCGCTCAGCGCCTCGGGCATGCCCTTCAAGCCATCGGTAACGGCGATCAGGATATCGGCCACACCGCGCGTCTTCAGGTCGTTGAATACCTTCATCCAGAACTTGGCCCCTTCGGTGCCCTCGATCCACAGCCCCAGGATGTCGCGCGTGCCGTCGGGCAGAACGCCAAGAGCCAGGTAGATCGCCTTGTTGCGCACCACCGCGTCTTCGCGAATCCTGACCCACAGCGCGTCGAAGAAGACCACCGGGTACATCGGCTCCAGGGCACGGGCCTGTCAGGCACCGACCTCGGCCATCACGGCGTCGGTGACGCTGCTGATGAACTCCGGCGACACTTCCACGCCGTACTGCTCAGCCAGGAAGCCTTGTACCTCGCGCACGGTCATGCCGCGGGCATACATGGCGATGATCTTGTCGTCGAAGCCGGTGAAGCGCCGCTCGTGTTTGGGGATGAGCAGTGGCTCGAAGCTCGCATCACGATCCCGCGGCACCTCGATGCGCAGCGGCCCGTCCTCGGTCAGCACGGTCTTGCCGCTGCTGCCGTTGCGCTGGTTGTTACCGGCATCAGGCTTGGCCGTACCGCTCTGGTAGCCCAGGTGGTGACCGAGCTCGGCGCCCAGCGCCCGCTCGATCAGCGCCTTCTTGAACGCCATCGACGCGGAGTTGACCGCCTCGCCGGTCATCGGTCCGCTCACGAACTGGTCAAGCAGTTCCTTGGGAATCTTGGGCAGTGCCGCGGACTTGGCCGCGATCGCCGCGTTCTTCATCTTCGTCTTGCTGATTGGCATACATGCTCCTGATCGTCATGCTATGCCTCGCACACAAAATTCCGGACAGGCTCCTTCGCCTGGAAGGCCAGCAATGCAACGGCTTCACAGTCGGCGTAGTCGCCGCGTTGACCTTCATCATCACCAAGGCCGCAGGCATCGCACCCGCAGACCTAACCGGGTTGTCGGAGCAAGCGCTATGGAGAATTGCGTGCAAGGCACACGCGAAGCGACCCGACCTCGTTCACCACTTGCCCGACATCCCCCTGACCCGTGGCGAGTTTCACGCTATCCGCTGGGGCTTGGAGAAGAAGACCGACACCCTACCCATGGGCAAGGACATTTTCGACATCACCGACCGCACACACCCAGCACACGGCGGTTTGATGTCCCGGACACTTCAGATCATCGCTTATACGAAGCGCCCCATGAATGACCTCGTGAGTCGTTAGAACGGGATATCCACTACCTCGACATCAAGGTAGTTCTCAAAATCAAAGTGCCCGGTTGCCGTGGCAATGCGAGCCATGACACGCCCAGCAAGCTTGTATTCGTCCTTGGGCTCTCCGGTGTCACCAAAGTCATGAACCCGCTTTCTTCCCGACACGATCACTTGCGTCCATCCCTTCGGCCCAATCCTCCGCACAGTCGGGCTCAACTGATGCCGCTCCGCGAATAGTGGGTTGTCGGACTTCGTTTTCGGACAGACCTGTCCATTCTGCGAGAACTCCCAACGTGTGCCGTGATAGAGCGTCACTGACTCAATCTCACCGAAACTGACATCACGCGTGTTCTCGATGTCTATCAGCAGCCGTAGGGAGACCGTGGCTTGAAACTTGTCACGCTCCAACTCCTCGTTCTTGACCTGAAACTTCACGTTCAGGCCACTTGTCTTGGCCGACTTGACCTGCTCCACAGCCCATTGCAGGTTAGTTGCCAACTCGCTCTGTAGCTTCACGATCTGCCCGCCGTAAACGATGTGGCGATGCTGCTTTAGATCGAAAGGGATGTCTGCTGTGTTCTGGGTCAGCAAGATGCACAGCTTCCCCTTCGCGTGCGCATAGCCGACCTCATAGAACACGTTGGGATTCTGGCCGGTCATGTCTGCCACAATGATGTCAGCGGCATCAATCTGCCTGTAGATGCGCTCTAGCATCGACTCCGAGTAAAGCTGCTCGTCAACGCGCTCCGCACGCAACCCCGCTTCTTCCGCTGTCTTCTTGATGCCCAACTTGTAGATGTCCGTGAATGCATCGTTAAAAGGCATGAGCACGAAGACGAACGGCTTGGAGTGAGATGAAGTCATAGAGCTATCGATGCAGTTGACCAGAACACTTGCTACCCTACCAAACCAAAGTGTTGGGCTATTTTCGTGAAAAAGAAAAAGGACTTAGCCCCTTGCGAAGCTAAGTCCTTGATTTAAATGGCGTGGCGGGATGCAAATTAGGCACATAACTTATTGTCAACAAACAATAAAATATTCATGAATTATAAAAATACCGGCAAAAATACCGACAGCAAGAACGAGTCACATCTATCGTCGTAAAGCTGCAACACAAGATCGTTGGTGACCAACTTCGCCAGCATGAGATAGCCTTGCTCGGCCAAGAGGATGACATCTTCGTTGGCGAACTTCGAATGCGAAGGATTGAGGCGACCACGAAATTCTTCGGCGCCTATGGCGAAATGATCTTCGCCATCGCCCAAGCGGTGCTTATGCTCGCGGAAACTCCGTGTCGGCGTTGCTTTTTTTTGCGCTTCGGTTACGGCTCTTCGTGATCGCGCGCGCGGGCGCGCGTACTGTTCTCGCTACTCAGAGCCGAAGCCACCAGGCGCGCCGGCCGCAGAGCCTTCGCAAATCATGGCTTTCCATGACAGACAACGCGACTCAATGCCCGTCCGCAGTCGAGGTGGTCATCAGCGCGCCGAACGTCATGCCGGGCAATTGCCGAGGCAGCGGGACCGGTTGACGTACCAACGCCTGACCGATCTGCTGCGCCTGGCGCTGTTGCACCCCACGCGCAGCCCCCGACACCGTGGGGCCCAGACCGAGTAGTGGCACGCGCGCCGACAGGCGATCCAGCAAATCCAGACCCCGGCCCATCAGCACATTGCCCGAGTTGGAATTGTTCACCGCAGATCCCGCCGGCTGGGCCGTGGTGTACTGTGCCACCTTGCCGACGGCCTTCAGTTGGGCGATCTCCTCCGCGTCAAAAAACTGCGCCAGCTTGCGCGGCCCAAGAGCCATCAAAGCACGGTTGTAGCCACTGGCGCTGAATCGGCCGGTTTCATCTGCTGCTGCGCCGATGGCCGCCGTCTTCAAGTGCTGAGCGATGCTGCCGCGCACAGTCTCCAAGGCATCCGGATCGATGCGGCGCAGCTCGTCGGCCAACCGCTGTGTGTCGGCCGCCTTGGCGCCACGGTTGATCACGTACTTCTGCACGAAATCATCGGGGGTGGCTTTGCCCTCATAGACCGCAGACAGCCCCGGCACCCGTTCGATTCGCTTCATCATCGAACGGTTCGCTAGCCGCGCCCGGTTGAACGCTGAAACGGCTTGCTTACCGGCTTCGGGGCCAATGCTGCCCACCAGCGGTGTGTCATCCAGCGCTTGGCGAACCACCCCCAGCGCCATGCGCGTCTGACCGTCGTTGGAGGCGCGCTGCAGCTTGCCCATAGCCGTCTTGAGCTGTTCGGCGTAGTCCACGGTGAACGGCACTTCGCCCTTGGCGATGCGGTTCAGATGTTGCTCCACCGACGGCGGCAACGCACCACCGAGCAGGGCGTCGTCCAATAGGCGACTGGCCTGCGTGGTGAAGGCGTGGCCATCCATGGGCATGCTTCGGCCGGCGCTATCACGGGCCTGGCTGTACAGGGTGTCGACATTCGCCTTCTCGACATCCAGGCCACGCTGCAGGGCAGCCATCATCCGCTCGCCGGTGGTGTGAGCATCATCCGGAGCATCGGCCCCAAGCCGGTTCAGTCCGTCGATCAACGCCCTGTTGTTCTCGTTCTGAATCTTGGCCAGACCATGCAAGCCGGTGTCACTCGAATTGGCCCCCATGCGGGCCAGATTCTGTTCCCGCGTGATCTGCGCCGGGTCAAGCGACAGCGTGCCACGGGTCGGTGTGGCACCCACACGGCGAAATTCAGCCAGCCGGGCCAGTGCATCACCGTCCAGCAAGGTGCGCCCCTTCATGGCCTGTTCGGCTTCGGCGCGAAGGCTATTGCGAACGGCGTCGGGCAATTTCTGCCAATCCACGCCAGCACGGCCCAGGCTTTGTTCAAGCTGATCATCTACCTGTCGAGCTGCGCCCGTAACGTTCTGGCCACGCGTCAGCATGCCCCCGGCCAAGCCACCGACCAGCCCCCCGGCCAAGCCGGCTGCGCCCTGCGCCAGACTGTCGCCCTCCGCTTCACGCGCCAAGCCCGATGCAGCGCCTGCGCTGGCCGCGCCGCTGATCTGGGCGCCCGGATTTAGGGCCATAGTTTCGGCCGCCGCCTGCAATGTGCCCTTGCTGGCTTGTGGCACCACCTGGCCCAATGTCTGCTGGGCAACCGGTGCCACAGCCCGCGCCACCCTGCCTGATGCGCCAGCGATACCAGCCCCACCGGCCATGAAACGCGCAGCATCCCCGACAACGCGCTCTTGGGCGCTCTCCGGCGTCGGCAAACCCAGAGTGTCAGCGAACCGTTCGGCCAGTTTGCCGGCGGGCATGCTCTGCGACTGCGCACCCAGCGCGCGAACAACGGGATCGGTCACCAGTCGGCGCACCGGTTCGGTGACGATCTCGGCGGCCTGCCCGAGCCCTTCCAGACCGTGGCGGGCGGTCAGACCGACCTGCCGAGACAGCCCATTGAATACGCCGCGCTCGGGTGAGGTATCAGGTTTTATGAGATTTCCACCGTCGCCGATTTGCTGATGATTCCCTTCGTCTGAGCTTGCGATTCGGCTCTTTGACGCTCTATTTTCAATAGCTGATCGGACTTCCTTCTGCGCCGGTGGCGCCGCGCTGACCACTTCATCGGCATCCCACCAACCACCCGCATTGGAACTGCTGGCCCGTGCCGTCGGTGGAGGACCGCTGGCCGGTGGCGCAGCCTGCACCACCTCATCGTCTTGGAACCAACTCATTTCTTTCTCCGCAAGCTGCCATCCGGGGCGGTGTAGAGCGTGCCCGACGGCAGTTGTGACCACTCCGCTTGCGACCGCGCCGGCGCGTAGCTGGGTGACTGCTCGCCAATTGCCGATGCCACGTTGCGGTATTGCGCGGTATCCAACGGCTCCGCTCCGAAGTTCTGACGCAACTGACTGACATTTGCCCCGCGCAGGCCGGCTGCTCGCTGGTTGATGCGCTGCACCTCCCCCAGACGCTGACGCACCAGGGCGGGGTCACTGGTGCTTTTCAGAACCTCGTTCCAGGCGCGCTGGGCGTCTCCCTCTGTCTGAACACCCTTGTTCAGTCGTAGCGAGTCGTTACGCAGTTTTTCCAGCGTGGCGTCGAACGTCGCCAGGTTCCGGCTTTCTTCGGTGCTGGAGCCAAAGGCGTTGCGGCCACGATTCCACAGATTGCGGAGGGGCCCCAGGTTCAATCGGCCGCTGCTCAACTGCTCGTTGATGGCGCCCAGGTCCGCATCAATCCCCGAGGAAATGCCCAGCGCGTCCAGCTCCTCCAACTGCAACTTGAGGGCAGAGGTCGGTAGCTGGGTAGGTTGACCGGCGCGTGATCCACCGCCCTTGAACAACCTCAGTGCCTGCTCGGAAACCGCGCGCTGCTCCGGAGTGGATCGCGGATCGATGAACCGGTCCAGAAGTTGTTGTTGACGCTGCGCGCCGCGCATCTCAACGTCCTGCGCCGCGATTGAGCTATCTGCCCGGCGCTGCTCCACGCCCAGCCGCTGCTGGTCAAGGCCAAGGCGCTGCTGATCCTGGATGGCCTGCCACATGCCACGCTGATTCGCGCCCTGCTGCTGCAAGGCTTCGCGCTGCAGCCCGCCGTTCTGGCGCATGGCCTCCTGGTGCATGCCAGACTGGGCTCCTCGCGCAGCCTGGTCTGCGGTCAGCAAATTGGCGTGCGTTCGCCGCGCTTCGTTGTCAGCCGGCGCGCCGCCGACCACCCCGCGCCGGGTCACGACCCCGCCGTACCCTGGCTGATTGGTCATGCTGCCGGCGCTGATGCTGGCGCTGCGCAGGTCGTTGCGGGCCTGCCAGTCGTTGCCGCTGTGCAGCACCTGGGGGGCCTGCATCTGGGGCGTTTGCTGCTGCGCCATGCTCTTGTAGATGTCGGCCACGCGCTGCGCGGATGCCGCGCCGGAGTCGATGCCGTTGTTCTGCGCCTGGACGGCAGGCGGAAATCCGCGCGCCGATGGGGCGCCAGCGCTGGGCGCTTGGGGCTGAGCTGCGGGCTGGAAGCCACGCGTGCCCGGCGCACCACTTGCCGATGGCGGGGTGCTCGCCGACGAATCCGGCGAGAAACCGCGCGCCGCCGGCGACCCCGGCATGCTACGCCCCGCCACGGCATCCATCATGGACATGGCCTGCGCGCTCGGCTGGCCGGTGAAGCCAGGCGAGAACCCCATTCCGGTTGGACTGTCGCTGTACTGCCCTCGGCCGTGCTGGTACACGCCCTGGGCAACCTGCGGCGGGGCGCTGGCAGCGACGGCCTCTGGATCCGCACGCAACTCGTCGTCGACCACGCCGCCGTCGGCAAAGAACAGTCGTTGGTCATCGGGCTGCTGTGCGGGCTTGCTTCTGACTGGGAATCCTCGGGTGAACGGCGTGTGCGTGGCGCCCTTGATCTGATTGAGGGCCTGCACACCGACGGCATGCACTTGCTCGGGCGGCATCTGGTACTCGCCATTGCTCAGATTCACCGGTACGGCCTTGGCGCCCGGATGAAATCCGCGTGCGGAGGGCGCCGAGGGTGCGGGGTTGCGTTGTGCCAGCGGGAAGCCCCGTGCCTGACCCAACTCGGCCAGCGCCTCGGAGCCCAGCGCGGCGGTGGAATCGGCGGGCATGATGTAGCTGCCCTCGGGCACTGTGGCCCGAACGTCGTCCGAGGTGCCGGTGCCAGGCCCGCGCACCATGCCGCCAGCGGCGAAACCTCGCGCCCGGCTGCCACTGGGCCGGCGCCAAGTTGGGTCAAATCCGCGTGCCTTCATGTCCGTTCTCCTTGATCGTTTTGGCCGTCAACGTGGGCCAGTCGCAGTTCCATCAGGCGGGTGTCGAAGGCCGCGCGCGCTTCATTCACGGCGTTGTCGATCCGCCAAGCCGCGTCGGGCCGTTGACTCACCAGTGGCATTGCGTCCTTGATGGCCTGCAGCAGGACTTTGTCCGACCCGAGAGCGGCCAGCGCCTGGCGGGTAGCGCTGAATTCGCCGTCGCCATGGTGAACGTCGGCCAAGACCAGCCACGGCACCGCCAGCTCAGCCTGCCGAACCCTGGTCGTCTGCGCTTGCTGGGCGCTCTCCAGGAATTTCAGGTTGCCCCGCAGATTGGCGCGAATCGCCCGCCGCGTCTCGTACTCGGCGCGAAGGCGCTGCAATTGCTCGTCGCCGGCAAACATCGCTTCCGGCAATTCGCGCGCTTTCTGCTGGCGTGCGGCCTCGGTCAGTTGCTCCGGTGTCGGTGCCGGCCTGCTCGGCGGAAACGCACGGACCGCACCGCCCAGCCGACGGCGCTCCTCGTCGGCGCGGTGCTGCTGCTCAATGGTTGATAGTTTCTTTTCGAATTCGAACATCGGATTGTTCTCCAGTGGGTTGGGTTTGGCGCTTCAGTTCGAAATAAGCGTCCAGCTCGGAGCGCTTGAACAGCAGCATTCGCGCGGTCAGTCGAATTGGCTTCGGGAAATCCGGGTCATCGCGCATGCGGCGGTGAACCGTGCGCCGGCTCACGCCGCATTCGGCAGCCACGGCGGCGGGTTGCAGAAATTCGGGCTTCATGACCGCAATAGTCCGTTTGTGGCGCCTGAAGTCCAAGCCCTAAAGGGGGTTCTCTGTGCCGAAGCATCACCTAGTGCCGCCGTTCCGGCACCCCGCCGGGCATCTCACACGAGGCGCCGAAAGTCGATACGGAATCGACTTGTGCTGCTCTCAAGTGTCAAGTTTTATAAGGTCGCTGAAGGCGGCCAAGACGTAAAAAAGCCCGCTTTGGGCGGGCTGGCGGGCGGATTTGGGGCGTCTCAGTTGCATAGGAGCATCTGACCGTTGCGGGCGGGCCTGAACATCACTACCAGAGTTTCTTTCCGGCAATGATGGCCTCGCTCAGGGCGTCCAACTCACACCCGACCTCATGCGTCAGCTCATCGATAGCCTCGATCAGGCCGCTCCGGAGATAGGCGCCCAGCTCTAGAGATTCTTCACGCTCGGCGAAAAGTACCGTCGCGCAAGCTTTGATAACGCGCACCATGCGCGCCGCGCGCGCCGTGTCCTGCGAATACCCGCATCGGGCGTCGTCGCGCGCCAGTTCGTGCACATTGGGTACCTGCGCTTGGGTGTGGCCGTGGTGCGTGTTCATGGCCGCCCCTTCTGTGCATCGGCAGTCTGCTCGCACAGCCGTTCAAGTAGCCGCACCATCACGGTTGTCTTCATTTCGATGTGGCAGCACAGCGCATCCGCCATCTCCATCATCCGGCCTTCCTCCGGAGCGCAGATGTAGCCCCACAGCAAATCGTTGATTTCCCCGACCTGCCCGTGCAGCCAAGCCAGTTGGGTATGTTGGCTGGCGTCCGGGTTCATGAGAGCCATGATTCCGGGTTGCCAGTTCTGCACACGGCAATCGTCCAGGCTGACGGGGTTGGCCACTGGAATGGCGGAAGTAGATCGATCTGCTATTGATTGAATAGCGATTTGCACACGTCGAGAATTGGGTTGCATGGTTTCGGCTCCTACGGGAACAGAAGAAACCACCTTGGGCGTGACTAGCGCCTCGGGTGGGCGTGGGTGTAGTCACACGTCCGAAGCCGTGCCGCCGTCCTTGCGGATGGGCGCTCCCACGCCCGAAATCGTGAAGGCACACACAAGATGCGTGTACGCGGAATTTGGGCATGACAAAACCCCGCTCGTCGGTGGGGGTGGCAACCGCTTCGGAAATGGTGTGACTAGCACCAGCGCCTTTCAGCGCCGAAGCCATTGTGCCGCAGACTGTCCGGAATGTGAAGGAGACGTTGTTTTTGCCTCCCTTCAGCGAGATCAGCATCTCGGTGCCGTCGTTCTCGGCGCGAAAGAATGCCGGGCTATCCGCGCGCCGCCGTGCGCCCAGGCTCTTGACCACATCCGCCCGGGTGAGTACCCTGGCTGGGCTGTTGGAGTCACGGTGCAAGGGAATTAGGCCCGGAGCCGCCTCAGCCGAAGCCCTCGCTTGTTCGAGGGCTTCTTTGTTTCTGACGTAGATTGGAGTGCCATCGCCCCCACGACTGAATGCCGGGTCGTTGGCACACCGCCACCCGGCAAGGTGCTTTTCGGTTAAAATCTTGTGGCGCCCCTGAGATAGGGCAGACTGCCTGGGGAATTGGCCTCCAGCGCTCTGCCAAATCTCGGGGGCGTTTTTCGTGTCAACGTACTTCAGGCGGCCGGCGGAATTCAACAGCCCTGCGGCCGGCAGCCCGCCTGTCGTCTTGGCGTAGACAGTCACCAACAGGCTTTCAGCGGGAACCTCCCCGCCCTTCCCTCGTTGCTGAGACCCTGGGTTGGGCTCGATTGCCATGATCACCGGGTAACCGGCCAGCGTTTGCGGAGCCACCAATGTCAGGCGCCCAGGGTTACGTGGATCGGTGTACGCCGCCGCCGGGTTGTCGATCCACTCCGGCACACGCTTCCAGGCCTTGGCCGTCATCTCGGGGTGGCTCGTCATGCCGTCACGCAGATGCGATTCGTTCAGGATCAGCGGCACATCCGGGTAGCCCAGCAGCCCCATCACGTCCGAGCGGTCCAGCACCTTGGTGCCGGTCTTGGCTTTTTCGCCCGCGAACAGCGCATCGATGCGCGACTCGTAGGTGGCCTTGGTGGATGGGCTGCTGCTGAACCGCGTATCCCGCAACCGCACCGGGTCGGCGCTGCCCGAGCGCATCAGCATGTCCTGGATGAAGCGCTCGGCCTCGGTGCGCGTCATCGCGCGCAACTTCTCGGCCACCCCCGGCAGACCCATGCGTTGCGCCAGATTGGCGAACCGGCTCAGCATGCGGGCCGCCCAGGACTGGAACTTGGTACCGGCGCCGCCGCCCTCGGCATGCATCTGCTCGGCGATGTCCGCCAGCGCCTCCTCCACCGCCAGCGCCTGCCAGTTGTTCACCGGCATCGAGCCCTTCCTGGCCTGGCCATCGCCCGACGCCTTCCAGCGCTGCGCATACTGGCGCACCAGCGGATCGGTCAGGAAGCTCAGCATCGTGCGGGTGTATGCTTCCTGCTCCACCGATTTGCTGAGGCCGAGATGAAACAACTCGTGGACGACGACCTTGAATGCGTCCGTGTCGTCATGCAGGCCGTCGCCAAAGATGTAGGCCTGCCCGTCGCGAGTGGCACCTTGTGGAACTACGGTAGCCGGAACCCGAAAACCAGCCTCAGCAGGCTCCCGGACCACATGCAACCCGGCTATCGAACCTACCCCCAGATCGCGCGTGACGCGATCCGCAATCTCCTGCGCGCGCTGCACCGGCATACCCTGGGCCGGCTTCGTCGCGATGGTTGAGTACACCACCTCGGCAGACCTGTCCCCCAGCCCGAATACCCGCTGCTTGCCACTAAGCGCGCCAGCCTTTTGCAACGCTTGCGCCACATCCCACATCCGCGCGCGTACTGCCCTTGCCGCCGCCGGTCGGCGACATCCTCACCCGTGCCGCACAGCACGCTCGATGTGCGCCAACCTGAACCCTCTGTCTGGTATTGAGGGAAGAACCCAGCGGCGGTTGGCGCGGCGCCAGGGCTCTGGTCGACTGCTCCACCACCAGGTGCGGTCCGCGTGCCTGCGGACAGCCGCTTGTCCGTGGCATTGGCGTTGGCGTTGGACAATTGCCTATCGCGCCTGCACCACGCGGTCGACGGAAACACCCATTCGCTCCTGAGCCGCCGCCCGGCCTTCTGCGACCGTTCTCGAAACTGGAGTTTTCTGGAGCTGCTGGGCAAAACGGATTCCAAGCTTCGGGTGTAACCATGTGCCGCCCGCGTTGCCGCGCCTGGTCCTTTTCCAAATACCAGTTTTCCCGGTATTTGAGAGGAGCAAACGGCCCAGGCTCTCCGCGCCGTCCGCCTCGGCGAGCACGGGCAAAGTGAGATTCTTTCACTTTGGTCCTATCCGCCAAAGCTGCGATGTATCGCTTCGTCTCCGGAAGCTTGAGCCAATCCACCGGTCGTTTTCCGAATTTGGCCGCAGCCTCGGTTGCATTGAACCAGCCATCGTCTGTGAAGGTGACTTCCTGACCGTTGTAGGTGGCCAGAACAAGCGCACTCATGCTGCTACCACCAGGGCCGTCGCCCGTCTCTTTGCCAAGACCGTCAGGCCCAGTGGCGTAATACGGACTTGCTCGCTCAGGCGCTCTTCGCCAGTGTGAACATCCCTGATGGGTGTTTGCTTCAGGAAGATGTGCCCAGCTTTGACCTTCTCCGCGTAGCCCAGCAGCGACTTGTGCCCAGATCGTCGGTACACCCAGTCGTTCTGCTGAAGCCACATCACGAATTTGCGCTCTGGCACCCGGAGTGTGTTGGCCGCCTCGCGAATCGAGATGCTGCCTTCGGCGTCGGCGATACGGTCGCAAATCTCAGCCTTCGGTGCAGCAATGGCGAGTTGGCCTTGAAGCTCTTCCCGTTTTTCCATTTCGTCGGCTGCCAGGCGCATCGCCTCGGAATAGGTCTTTGGCAAGTTGAACCGCCCCAGCGCCTCGGCCTGAGCCTCCAGCATGGTCATGCGGTCGAACACCTTGGCTTGAAGTTCGTAGCTGTAGCTCATTGCCATCAGGCAGGCTTCACGCTTGGGGAAGCGGTAGATCGGAGATTGGCGGGTTGCACCGTTGCCAACCGTCACAGAAAGCATGTCCTTAAACTTTAGGGCATGTTCTTCGCCCAGGACTTTGGGTACTTTCGCCATGAAATTGTCATGACGCAGTTCCGACTCGCCCAAAGCTCGAAATCAGCCCATAGCGCCGTTTTTAGTGTGGGCTACCACCCAACCCCCCAAGCGCCGAGAAAAACGCCTCCTGCGTAGCTACAGAAAGCCGCAGCGGCATTCGTGCGGGCGACAGGCCTGTCATATGTCTTCGGTGTGCCGGCGTCGAGCCGGCGTGTACGGCGCTTCAGGTCGTTCGGTTGTCTCGGACCAGTGCTGAACAGCGCCCTCGAAAGCAAGATGGGAGAAACCCGTCCGACCGCCGCGCGACTTGGCGATCTCCGCGTGGATAAGCGTCGTACCGCTCGCCGATGCGCCGTCGCGGCTGAGCAGGATCACGCCGTCTGCGTCCTCCTCGATGCTGCCACTCTCCTTCAGATCGGCCAGCACCGGCCGATTGGTCGCGCGCTGCTCCACCTGGCGATTGAGCTGCGACAGCACGATCATGGTGACGCCCTGCTCCATGGCCAGTGCCTTGAGGCCCCTGCTCAGCTCCTCGATCTGGTGGTGCCGGTTGCTGGCGCCGCGCTCGTTGCTGGCCGCGCAGAGCTGAAGGTAATCCAGCACGATGACCCGAACACCGTGTTGGCGCACGGCCCGGCGGACGAGGGAACGAATTGCAGCCAGGCTCAGCGCTGACTCGGCGTGGATGTGCAGCGGCAGACTCCGCATGCGCTCAATGGCTTCGGTGACGCGCGGCCATTGATAGTTGTCAAGTCGGCCGGTGGTGACGGCGCCAAGGTCAACGCGGCCTAGGTAAGCGACCAGACGGTCCATCAGCTCGGCATCGCTCATTTCCTGGCTGAGAACTAATGCCGGCGCGCCATTCGTTGCGACGGTCGCGGCCAGCTGTAAGGCGAGCGAAGATTTCCCCACGCTCGGGCGCGCCGCGATGACGATCTGCCGCCCGGGCTTGAAGCCGCCGCCCAGGCAATCATCGATAGTCGGGATGCCGGTGCTGATGCCCGGCGCGACACGGCCATCAGCGAGATCTTGCAGACGATCGATGAACGCCGTGGCCAGTGCGTCCACCCGTTTGGGTTCGCGTGTGCCGTGGCGAACCTCGATCCGGCTGAACAGCGCCATCGCCTGCTCGATCGCTTGCGCCGCGGGCGTGTCCAGCCCGAATGCCAGCTGGCGCGCCTGATCAGACGCGGTGACGATCTGACGCAGCACTGAGCGCTCACGCACGATCTCGGCGTATCGGCGGATGTTCCAGGAGCTGGGCACGTACTGCGCCAGCGAGTTGAGGTAGTCGAGGCCCCCCACTTCGTCGGCCTTGCCCTGAGCCTCAAGCTCCGCATGCACGGTGACGACATCCGCGGGTTTGCTCTCGTTGATGAGCTTGGCGCAGGCGCCGAATACCAGCCGATGTTCGTAGCGGTAGAAGTCGCTGTCGACCAGTAGATCGCCCACGCGATCCCACGCACCGTTGTCGAGCAGCAAACCGCCTAGCACGCTGGATTCAGACTCAACGGAGTGAGGCGGGACCGCCAACTGCGGAATGCTCATGTCACCCATTGGCCATCTCCGCGTCGCGCGATGCCTGCGCCTCGACAGCTGCGCGCGCCTGCAATCCGTTGCTGGACCATGTGGGCTTGCCGTCTTGCCCGACAACCCAGAGGGCGTACCAGCGTGCCTTGACGGAATTGGCGAACGTCGCCGGCCAGTCCTTCTGCTGCTTGCTGCGCCTGCCAGGATCGGTGAGGTGACGATCCTTGAAGGTGAGCCAGGCAATTTCCAGCATCTCGTCGTCCAGCCCAACGTCGGCCGCGTAGCAGCGAATCGGATGCGCCTCGGGGATGGGCTTCACGCCAGCCTCGCGGCATCGCTTCAGGTACTCAGCAAAGGTCTGCCCTCGGTCTTTAGGTTTGGACTTCAGGACCGAGGGTGGCGAGCCGGGCGAAGCACGGTTCGCGCCTCTCTTGACGTGTAGTGACGGTTCTATGACGTATTGAGTGTCACCGGCGACACCCCTTTTTGACCTCCCATGACACCCCTCTATACCTCCCATGACACCCGTGTCTCTGGTGACACCCGTGTCATCCGCGACACCCGTAGGGGTGCCATCTATGTCACCCGTCTGCAGCCGATCAAGCGCGAGCTGATAGTGTCTTGTGGACCCAGGCGCGCCGCCGTTGGCGTTCCCAGTGACCCGTACCCAACCTCCGTTGATCAACGAGTGCACGATTCGCTTGGCTTGGCGCTCCTGGATTCGTGCTTTGCGGGCGATCGTTGCCATTGACGGGTAGCAGCGACCTTGGTCGTCGCACCAATCAGCCATCGCGAGCATGATCACCATTTCGCTGCCACCTGGGCCGCCGTAGTTGCGCCAAATGAGGTCAGAAACACGAATGCTCATAGCCGCGGCCCTCCCACTATTTCGAGGAAGGCTGCAACCTGATCGAGCTTCTTAAACTCGCGGCTGTGCCCCCAGGCCGTGACGATGAACGTGTCAGCCTTGGGACGCCGATCTACCTGCAGGAGCTGGTGGCCACGCAGGGCCAAGTGAGCGCGCAAGGATGAAAACCGCTTTGCGTCGTCGGACTGGTGCTGGATGACTTCCATGTTCACGGCCACCCCCCCTGAACGCGCTTGCGCTCGAAAGCCTGGCGGACTTCAACTTCTCGGGCGTACCGATCTCCACCGGCACACGTAAGGCACATGAGTCGCCGGCTCGGCAGACGGCCCGGACCGCAGGTACAAGCACCCGCGATGCGGGATCGGAATGGCGCGGCCTGATCGCTGGCAGCGGCGGCGCTGTGGACGAGTCGGAGGAACATCACGCACCCCCCTGCTCGGCTGCAGCCAGATCCGTGGGCGCCGGCTCGCTCACCAGCTCGTATCGCGCCAGCCGGCGATGCGAGTAGCCATCGGCGGCCCAGCCGTCGTACAGCGCGGTTTCGATCACGAAGCCCCTGGCGCGCAGACCGAAGATTCTGGCGGAGGTTTGATAGCAGCCCAGGGCGCGCAGGTTGTCGGTGGTTTTCGGTCCGGCGCGCAGTGCCTCCAGAATCCGCTGCTCCTGCGCTGCGGTGCCGGTGTCCTTGGGGCTGGTGGCTCGGCGCGTCATGCTGCACCTCCAGCCGACCCGCATTGGGGTTTGGTAGCGACCGCGTTGTTTGTCAAACTGGCGCCGCCATTGAAGTCGCATTCGAAGGTCTCGCCTGTCGCCGGGAACCAACCGGCGGCGGGCTTTCTTTTTGGCGTCATGGCGCGGCCCCACCTTCCCGAGCGGTGCGCTTGGCGACCAACCCGATAACTTCGGCGTGGATCCGATCGATCAGATCTGAGACTTGGCGGTTCGCCTCGATAGCCAACAAATCGCGCGTAAATCCCGTCAATCCGCGCGCCAACTTCCGGGCCTCGGCAGGTGTTAGCGTCAGTACGTCGTCGCCGATGTCCAACTTCACGCGGCCGTCGTCCAGTTCCGTGCAGCTCATGATCCGCGCCGGCGGGAAAGTGGCCACCACTTCGTACACGCCGCGCGCCAGCCGGCGAAGCACACCCTCGTCCGCCAGCTCCCGCAAGCGGTCATCCACGATGGTCTGACGCAGGTTGGTTACGTCCCGGACCCTCTCGCGTGTAGCGATCTGCTCCAGGGCGCGCAGCTCCCTGACGGCGGCAAAAACGGTGTCCTTGGTTGAAACGTCATGGCTCATTTGTTCGCCCCTACAAGATGCTGAGAACGCAGCCATGCCCGGATGTCGACAACCCGCCAAGCTGTCGTTTTTGGACCCAGTTTCAGTGGTGCTGGCGCAGCGCCGGTAGCAACCCAGCGCCACCAAGTAGCCGCGCTACACGGGATCACCGGCACCTCATCAGGACGATTGGGGTCACGCACCAATTGGCGCAGACGTACCAAGCCGGAGTCTGGAAGCGCATCAAATGACGCGAATGGCTGCCCGGAGGTCGCCGGGGCACAGTGCGAATCAATCTTTGTGGTGGACGGTTGCCCGCCGAGTGGATCGCTGGTCATCGCTGTCTTTACTCATGTCTGCGGCTGGTTCGGGGGTGGTGATCTGCCATCCCGTCGCACGCCAAATGAATGTGTGTTGCAACAGCGCCAATGGTCTCAAGCGGCATCCAAATCTCGCAGCCCTAAAGGGGGGCGATTTTTGAGATTTAGATAGGCAATTTCCTATTGAATGAGTCTATACTGGGGTAATTGAGATAATTTGTTATTGAGATTTGATCCCGAAACGACCCCGAAAAACGCCACGAAAACGCTTGCCTCAGGGGGTAACGCTTTTGATGGTGTTGGAGGCGATACGTCGCCTGTACTACCTGCGAAATGGAGAGGTGCGGCCTGTCACACGGTCAGCTTTGCTGGCGAACGTGAAGTTGCCGGCCACCACGGTGGATGACAGATTGAGGGTGCTTCGAATTACGAAAGTTGTGCGGCGCGTTAGGCAAGGAACCTATGAGCTAGCGTCTTCGCCTGGCGACAAGCCAAAACCTCGGGTATCGATGCCGAAGGGTACTGAGCGAGTGGTGCCCTTAGACGACGGTGGTGTCGTGAGAGAGCAGTGGCTCAAGGGGCCCGACCCACTTGAGCAGGCGCGTTTAAAACTATCCAGAAGCCAAGACGCCTAGTAGGATGCGCTGTACGCCGACCTAGCCCGTTTCAGGGCTAGTACGCATGAGCATGCAGTGCCCTACCCTGTCCGGCTTATCGGAATCACCTCCGCGCCGGTGCGAAGCCGGTCTAGGTAGTCTGCCCAACGCTGCAAAAGCACAACGCGCTCATCCACGAACTGCGCTCGGTCGTAGGCTCCGCCGTGAAGAATCTGCCTCCGATGCGCCAATTGGACTTCGACCACGTCGATGTCGGCCTTGAAGACTTCGCGCAGCAACGTCCGTCCTGTCGCCCGGTAGCCGTGCCACGAGTGCCGGCCTTGGTACCCTAGCCCGTGCAGAGCGGCTGTCACAGCCGCCTCTGACATGGGCCGCCGTGGATCTCGGAAGCCTGGAAACACATACTCGCGAGCCCCGGTCAAGGGCTCCAGCTCGCGCAAGATGTGCACTACCTGCCGAGGCAGGGGCACGATATGAGCGCTACCGTCTTTCTTGTTCTGCAGGGAGCGCTTCATGTGCTCGCTCGGAATCAGCCAAAGTCCGCCGTCCAGGTCGAGGTCTGCCCAGCGCATCATGCGGAGGTTGCCCGGGCGTTGAAACAGAATCGGCGCGATAGCCAAGGCCGCTCGCACCACAGGACCACCCTTATAGGCGTCACACGCTCTCAGCAACTCGCTCAGCCCTGCCGGATCGGTGATCGCGGGGTAGTTTGATTTGGTACGAGGCCTGAGCGCCCTGTTGATGTCCTGAGTGATATCCCGCGCGGCGTAACCGTGAGCAATCGCATGCTGCCAGATCCCACGCGCCGTGATCAGCACGCGGTGGGCGACGTCCAGCGCACCTCGCGCCTCCACTCTCCGCACTACAGCCAGTAGTTCCGGGGGCTCTACCTCGCCAATCGGGCGCCTCCCGAGATACGGCAGCAGGTCCTTGGTCACGTTGCGCGACTCGCGGATGTAGTGCGACTGACTCCACCCATCCTTGCGCGTGTCCAGCCAGTCTCTCGCCATTGCTTCCACGGTGTTCGCTGCGGCGGCCATCTTGGCCTGACGGTCGGCCTGCTTGGCCGCGCAAGGATTCACGCCCTGGGCCAGCAACTGCCTGGCCTCGCTCAGCCTCCTGCGCGCATCAGCAAGAGAAACATCGGGATACCTGCCGATTGAGAGCGTCTGCCCCTTACCGCAAAACCGAAAGTCAAAGCGCCACAGCCTACCGCCTGCCGGCGTCACAGCGAGATACAGGCCGTCGCCATCGAAATGTTTGTCGATCCCCTTCTGGCCAGTGTGCTTGACCTGCCGAACAAAAGTGTCTTTCAGAACCACGTCGCCCCCAGCTGCCGGTATCGAAACCTGCAGGTATGCCGATACCGGCGGCAATACCGGCAGAAATGTCGGTATGTGATGCTACGGCGTGAGACGGTAAGGGGCAAGAAAAAAGCCCGCTCTCTAGGAGATACGGGCTTTTTGAGATGGCTTGAAACTCTATGAAATTGTAATTTGGTCGGCGTGGCGGGATTCGAACTCGCGACCCCTTGCACCCCATGCAAGTGCGCTACCAGGCTGCGCTACACGCCGACAAGCCTTGCATTATAGCGTGCGCGCATCGTGCCATTGCGAGACGGTCAGTAAATCGCGAATTTCCTTCAGCTCGCGCTCCACCGCGCGCAGCTGCTCGGGACAGACGTCGTCGTCAAGCTGGGCGGAGTCGCCGAATTCACTGGGCACCCCTTCTGACTCGGGGGTATCGAAATCGTCCACGCCGGTCAGCATGACCTCGCCGGCCCGCTGACGGTCGCGCTCGTGCTGCGCCATTTCCTGTAGCTTGACGCGAGCACCGTTGATGGTGAAACCCTGGTCGTACAGCAATTCTCGGATGCGGCGGATCATCAGCACCTCGTGGTGCTGGTAGTAGCGCCGATTGCCGCGCCGCTTCATCGGGCGCAGTTGCGTGAACTCCTGCTCCCAATAGCGCAGCACATGAGGCTTGACGCCGCATAGGTCGCCGACCTCACCGATGGTGAAGTACCGCTTGGCCGGGATGGCAGGGAGACTTTTCTCCATTTAAATCAATATCTTGCGCGAGCAATTTGCTAGATTAGCGCAAGTTCGCCCAGCCCGCCAGCACCAATGGCGTGGGCGTACCCCCTTCCCCCCGAAACGCGGGGCGGCAGGCCGGCCTTGGCACGCCAGCTAAGGCGCGGCGATGTGATCGGGTGTACCGATGTCGGTGACCTGATCGGACGGACTTTCATCCTGAATCTGGACCTTGAGCTTCTGGCTGGCGTGGAACGTGACCACACGCCGGGCAGCAATCGGAATCAGCTCGCCAGTTCGCGGGTTGCGCCCGGGCCGCGGGGCCTTGATGCGCATCTGGAAGTTGCCAAAACCCGACAGTTTGACCTCATCGCCGGCGATCAACCGCTCACTCATCAAGTCGAAAAAGGCATCGACCATGTCCTTGGACTCACGCTTGTTCAGGCCGATCTGCTCGAACAGCATTTCTGCCAATTGTGCCTTGGTCAGCGCGGAGGTCTCCAGGCTGTCGACCGGCAACTCCAGGAAAGTCGGTGTGGCGGTTGTGTCGGACATGGCGCGGTGATCCCCGTTCATCGTGATCCGGCTCAAGCGCGCAGGCGCGCGCCGAGTTCTTCCTGCAGGCGGTCGACCACGGCCTTGACGGCGACATCGATACGCTCGTCGGTCAAGGTTTCGGTGTCGCTGCCCAACACCAGGCGCACGGCCAGGCTCTTTTCGCCGACGGCGATGCCACCACCCGCTCCGCCTGAGCCAGGCTTGGGACGGTAGATGTCAAACAAAGCGGCATCGCGCAACAGGCCACCGGTGGGCGCGCCATGCACGGCCGCCATCAGCTGCGCATGGGTGACGCCCTCGGACACGACCACGGCCACGTCGCGCTCGGCCGGCTGCTGGCGAGGCACGGGCCGGGCCTGGGGCAGGCTACCGGTCAGCACCGCGTCCAGATCCAACTCGAACAGTACCGGCGCCTGCGGCAGTTCCCAGGCTTGGCGCCAGCGCGGGTGCAGCTCCCCAACCACGCCAATCGCTTGACCATTCAGCAGCACACGCGCTGAGCGGCCAGGATGCAGCGCCGGATGTTCGGCACGCTCGAACGTCGGCTGGCGCGGGCTGAGCAGGGCCTCGACATCGCCTTTCACATCGTAAAAATCCACCGGCGCCTGCTTGCCCTGCCACCCCTGGCGATGAGCCGAGCCAAACACCGCCCCAGCCACGCGCATGGGCTGAGATACGCCTTGCACCGTGCTGTCGCTGACCGTCACCGAGGGATCGCGGCTAAACACGCGCCCCACCTCGAACACGCGCATCTGGTCCGCGCGGCGATCGACGTTGTGTTTGACAACCTGCAACAGCGAACCCAACAGCGAGGAACGCATCACACTCATCTGGCTGGCAATGGGGTTGAGCAGGCGCACCGGGTCGGTGTTGCCGGCCAGGTCGCGCTCCCAAGCTTCGTCCACAAAGCTGAAATTGATGGTTTCCAGGTAGCCCAACGCGGCCATGGCATGGCGCACGCTGAAGCGGTCGCGATGCGCCTCGGCCCGCGTGCGCGGCACGATCGGCGCCAACGGCGGGGTTTCCGGCAGCTGCTGGTAGCCGATGACACGGGCCACTTCCTCGATCAGGTCTTCCTCGATACGCAGATCGAACCGGTAGGCCGGCGGGGTCACGGTCAGCGTGCCCTGGCCTTCGGTGAACGGCAGACCCAGACGGCGGAACACGTCGGCGCACTGCGCCGGCGTCAGCGGCATGCCCAGCACCTTGACGGCACGCGCCACGCGCAGGGTGATCTGGACCGGCTGCGGCATGTTCGGCTGCTGGTCGTCCATCGGGCCGCACAGCGTATCGGGCGTGCCACAAATGTCGATGACGAGCCGGCTGATGTGCTCGATGTGGTCCACGGTGAGGGCCGGATCCACGCCGCGCTCGAAGCGGTGCCCGGCGTCGGTGGAAAAATTGAAACGGCGTGAGCGCCCTGCCACGGCATCGGGCCACCAGAAGGCGGCCTCGACGTAGACGTTGCGCGTGTCGTCCGACACCGCCGTGGCGTCGCCACCCATGATGCCGGCCAGGGATTCGACCTCGCGCTTGTCGGCGATCACGCCGACGGTTTCATCGACGGTGACGGTGTTGCCGTTCAGCAGTTTCAGCTGCTCGCCAGGCTGGGCCCAACGCACGTCGAGACCGCCGTGAATTTTGTCGAGATCGAAGATGTGCGTGGGTCGGCCGTACTCGAACATCACGTAGTTGGAGATGTCCACCAGGGCCGTGACGCTACGCTGGCCACAGCGCGCCAGCCGATCGACCATCCAGGTCGGCGTGGTGGCCTGGGTGTTGACGCCACGGATCACGCGCCCGGAAAAACGCCCGCACAGATCGGGTGCACTCACCTTGACGGGCAACACGTCGGGCACGCCCACGGCCACCGGCGGGCAGGTCGGTGTGTTCAGCGGCGCACCCGTGAGGGCGGACAGTTCGCGGGCGATGCCGTGGACACTGAGCGCATGGCCCAGGTTGGGCGTGAGCTTGAGCGTGAAGACGGTGTCGTCGAGGTTCATCACCTGGCGAATATCGGCGCCCGGCGTCGGATTGCCAGACAGTTCAAGCAGGCCGGCGTGGTCCTCGGACAGGCCCAGCTCACGCGCCGAGCACAGCATGCCCTGGCTCTCGACGCCACGCAGCTTGCCCAGTTTGATCTTGAACGGCTTGCCGTCCTCGCCCGGCGGCAGTTCGGCCCCCACCAGCGCGCAGGGCACCTTGATACCCACGCGCGCGTTCGGCGCCCCACACACGATGTTCAGCAGCGCCCCCTGCCCCACGTCCACCTGGCACACGCGCAGGCGGTCGGCGTTGGGATGCTGCTCGGCCTGCCGGATTTCACCCACCACGATCTGCGTGAAGGGCGGCGCCACCGGATGCATCTCCTCGACCTCGAAACCAGCCATGGTCAGGGTGTCGGCCAGTTGTTCGGTGTCGATCGGCGGATTGCAGAATTCGCGCAGCCAGGATTCGGGAAATTGCATGTCTCGGATTCAGCGTTGGGCTTGGGGATGGGCGTGTCGGCGCAAGCGGGCCAAGGTCAGCGGAATTGGCTCAGAAAACGGATATCGCCGTCGAAAAACAGGCGCAAATCGTTCACGCCGTAGCGCAGCATGGCCAGGCGGTCGATGCCGGAGCCAAAGGCGAAGCCGATGAAGCGCTCGGGATCAAGCCCCATGTTGCGCACCACCTGCGGGTGCACCTGGCCAGAACCCGACACCTCCAGCCAGCGCCCGGCCAGCGGGCCGTTCTGGAACTGAATGTCGATCTCGGCGCTGGGCTCGGTAAAGGGAAAATAGCTGGGCCGAAAGCGCAGCACCAAGTCATCGGCCTCGAAAAAGGCCTTGCAGAAGTTCAGGTACGTGACCTTCAAATCCTTGAAGCTCACGTTCTCACCCAGCCACAGGCCCTCGACCTGGTGGAACATGGGCGAATGGGTGGCGTCGTTGTCGACGCGGTAGGTGCGGCCGGGCACGATGACCCGAATTTCGCTCATCTCGCCGCGCGCCAACGCCGCCGCATGCCGCTTGGCGTGCGCCGTGGCGTAGCGAATCTGCATCGGACTGGTGTGCGTGCGCAGGCAGTAGGGATGGCCGTCCTCGTCGTTCATGTCGACGTAGAAGGTGTCCTGCATCGAGCGGGCCGGGTGGTTAGGCGGATTGTTCAGCGCGGTGAAGTTGTACCAATCGTTCTCGATTTCGGGCCCATCGCCCACATCGAAGCCCATGCTGCCAAAGATCTGCTCGATGCGTTGCCACGCCAGGCTGATGGGGTGCAAGCCGCCGGACCCGCGCTGGCGACCGGGCAAGGTCACATCCAAGGCCTCGGTATGCAGCTGGCGCTCCAACTCGGCATCGGCCAGCGCCTGGCGCCGCACGTTCAATGCCGCCTCGATGGCCTGCTTGGCCTGGTTGATGGCCGCGCCGCGGGTTTTCTTCTCGTCCACGCTGAGGGCTGCCATGCCCTTCATCAGCTCGGTCAAGCGGCCGGCTTTGCCCAGGTACTGCGCCTTGGCATTCTCCAGATCCGCGGGGGTACGCGCCTGGGCGAAGTGGTCGGTCGCGCCGAGCACCAGATCGTGCAGGTCCTCGGAAGAAATGGCGGCGGCGGTATTCATCGGTACAAAACCACGACTTCTAAAAAAAAGAAAAAGGGATTGAAGGCCAAACAGCCCCAATCCCTTGAATCACCGGCCGTGCGGATGGCTGCGGAGCAGCGCCCCGCACGGCGGCGCCGGAATCAAGCCAGCTTGGCCTTGGCCTGCTCCACGATACCGGCAAAAGCGGCCTTGTCGTGCACGGCGATATCGGCCAGTACCTTGCGGTCCAGGGCGATGCCGGCCTTGTTCATGCCGTTGATGAACTGGCTGTAGGTCATGCCCAGCTCACGCACGGCGGCGTTGATACGGGCAATCCACAGACGACGGAAGTCGCGCTTTTTGTTACGGCGGTCACGGTAGGCGTACTGGCCCGCCTTCATCACCGCCTGTTTGGCGATGCGGTAGACGTTCTTGCGGCGGCCACGGAAACCCTTGGCCAGGGCCAGCACTTTCTTGTGACGAGCACGGGCGGTCACACCACGTTTGACGCGAGGCATATTAGTTCTCCTTGTCCGTCAGTTGATCAAAGGCCAGCGAAGGGCAGCATCTGCGCCATGTGACCCATATTGGTCTCATGCACATTCACCGCACCGCGCAGGTGGCGTTTGTTTTTGGTGGTCTTCTTGGTCAGGATGTGACGCTTGAAGGCTTGACCGCGCTTGACGGAGCCACCGGGACGGACGCGAAAACGTTTTTTCGCGCTGCTCTTGGTTTTCATCTTGGGCATTTGAAATGCTCCATTTATTTGTGCTCGCGAGGCGTGCGCAAAACTACTTTGCGCCCTTGAATGGGCCCCGAGCCACTTCTTGGTTGGCAGGCCTTTCAACCTGCCGGTTCGCCGGGCGAACCCGGCAAATTTCTCACTACAACCGTCGCTTCAGGCTGCTGACGCAGGCTGCTCGGCCGGCTTGGCTGCGCCACCACCGCCGCCACCCGCCTTCTTGCGCGCCGGTGCGATCATCATGATCATCTGGCGGCCTTCCAGCTTCGGGAACTGCTCGACCAGAATGATCTCGGCCAGCTCGTCGCGGATGCGGTTGAGCAGGGCCAGGCCCAGCTCCTGGTGCGTGATCTCGCGGCCGCGAAAGCGCAACGTGACCTTGACCTTGTCGCCATCCGCCAGAAACCGGCGGATGTTGCGCATCTTGATGTTGTAGTCCCCATCATCGGTACCAGGGCGGAACTTCACTTCCTTGATCTCGATGACCGTCTGTTTGGCCTTGGCCTCGGCCGCCTTCTTCTGTTCAAGGTACTTGAACTTGCCGTAGTCCATCAGGCGACAGACCGGCGGAGTCGCGGTGGCGACGATTTCCACCAGGTCCACGTCCAACTCGCCCGCCATGCGCAGGGCTTCCTGGATCGGGACGATGCCCAACGGCTCGTTCTCAGGGCCGTTGAGGCGCACTTCGGGCGCTTGGATTTCTCGGTTCAGACGGTGCGCACGCTCTTCACGGTGGCGGCGATCACGGAAATTGGTAGCGATGGTAACGATTCCTCAAATCAAAATGCTATATTTAAAATAGCGAATACCGCCCTGCCCATGCGGACTAAAGCGGTGATGGGTTGCCAATCAGGCTTTAGACGCGATGTCGTCGACGATGCGTTGTGCAAACGTGTCGAGGGACATCACGCCGAGGTCTTGGTTACCCCGCGCGCGCACTGCGACGGCGCCCGCCGCCCTCTCCTTGTCACCTGCGACCAGGATATAAGGCGGCTTTTGCAACGAATGCTCCCGTATTTTATACGTAATTTTCTCGTTGCGCAGATCAGTGTGCACTCTAAGCCCTTGATTTCGCAGCGTTTTCGCCACGTCCTGGACGTAATCGGCCTGCGCATCGGTGATGCCGGTGACCACCACCTGCACCGGAGCGAGCCAAACCGGCAGCGCGCCAGCGTACTGCTCGATCAAAATGCCGATGAAGCGCTCCAGGCTGCCGACGATGGCGCGGTGCAGCATGACCGGGCGGTGGCGCGCACCGTCCTCGCCCACGTATTCGGCGTCCAGGCGCTCGGCCATCGAGAAGTCGACCTGCATGGTGCCGCACTGCCATTGGCGGCCAATGGCGTCTTTCAGCGTGTATTCGATCTTGGGGCCGTAGAAGGCGCCGTCGCCCGGGGCAAGCTCGAATTCGCAGCCCGAGGCGCGCAGACTCTCGATCAGCGCGTTCTCGGCCTTGTCCCAACTTTCGTCCGAACCAATACGCTGCGCCGGCCGCGTGGCCACCTTGTAGATGATGTCGGTAAAACCAAAATCCTTGTAGACCTTCTGCAGCAGGGCCGTGTAGGCCGTGCACTCGGGCAGGATCTGGTCTTCGGTGCAGAAGATGTGACCGTCGTCCTGCGTGAAGGCGCGCACGCGCATGATGCCGTGCAGGCCGCCCGTGGGCTCGTTGCGGTGGCAGGCGCCAAACTCGCCGTAGCGCAGCGGCAGGTCGCGGTAGCTCTTGACGCCCTGCTTGAAGATCAGGATGTGGCCCGGGCAGTTCATCGGCTTGAGTGCGTAGTCGCGCTTTTCGCTCTCGGTGGTGAACATGTTGTCGCGGTACTTGTCCCAGTGGCCGGTCTTCTCCCACAGGCCCTGGTCCAGCAGTTGCGGGCCCTTGACCTCCTGGTAGCCGTTGTCGCGGTAGACGCGGCGCATGTACTGCTCCACCTCCTGCCACAGCGTCCAGCCCTTGGGGTGCCAGAACACGGTGCCGGGCGAGTGCTCGTCGATGTGGAACAGGTCCAGCTCGCGGCCCAGCTTGCGGTGGTCGCGCTTTTCGGCCTCTTCCAGCATGGTCAGGTAGTTCTTCAGCTCGTCCTTGCTGGCCCAGGCCGTGCCGTAGATGCGCTGCAGCATCTCGTTGCGGTGGTCGCCGCGCCAGTAGGCACCGGCCACCTTCATCAGCTTGAAGAACTTCAGCTTGCCGGTGCTGGGCACGTGCGGGCCGCGGCACAGGTCCTCGAAGGCGCCTTCGCGGTACAGCGACACATCCTCGTTGCTGGGGATGCTGGCAATGATCTCAGCCTTGTAGTGCTCGCCCAGGCCCTTGAAGTACGCCACCGCTTCATCGCGCGGCAGCACGCGGCGCACCACGGGCTCGTCCTTGGCGGCCAGTTCTTCCATCTTTTTCTCGATGGCGACCAGGTCCTCGGGCGTGAACGGGCGCTTGTAGCTGAAGTCGTAGTAAAAGCCGTTCTCGATCACCGGGCCGATGGTGACCTGCGCCTCGGGGAACAGCTCTTTCACCGCATAGGCCAGCAGGTGCGCCGTGGAGTGGCGGATCATCTCCAGCCCATCCGCATCTTTGGCGGTGACGATGGACACCGGCGCGTCGTGGTCGATGCTGAAGCTGGTGTCGACCAACTTGCCGTCCACCTTGCCGCCCAGCGCCGCCTTGGCCAGGCCGGCGCCAATCGACTGGGCCAGCTCGGCCACCGTGACCGGGCCGGCAAACTCGCGCTGCGAGCCGTCGGGCAGCGTCACGCGCACCGCCTGAGCCTGGAGTTGAGCCGTTTGCGTCATCTTCGAGTTTCCTTGTTCGCCAAAACAAAACAGCGCGGGATCCGCGCTGTTTCAGTACAAATTTGATAGCTGCCCGCGCTAGAAGCGCGCGGACCAGCGCCTCTTTCGCCTAAAGATTCATGGTCGAGGTGCTAGTTCGCGGTGTCATAACCGGGGTGCCTTTCTCGCTCTTGTTCAGGGGTAGATGAGGTACGGGGCGCGACCACCCGATGAAGTGACCACGCCTGTCTGGGCGCTTATTTTACTCTGCCCGCCAGGGCAAGCGCCCGTTCGTTCGCCTGGCTCGCCGATGTGCACACGTGAAGTGGTGTGGATTTGGGCCACATCTGGAAGCTGAGGGAGAGGGTGTTGGGTGAGAAGCACAAACTGAACGCCACTGCCCTTCGGTCGAGGCGCCTGACCGGTCTGCGGCAAAGTCGCATCGCCAAACATGAATTCAGTTTGTCTTCATTTGAATTAGAGAAGATAGTTTGTCTTTATCTGCACAGACTGGCAAGCTGACGCCATGTCTGTGTCGGCAACCCTCCTTCTCCCGGCTTTCGCCCAAGGCCTGGCCCTTGGGCTGGGGCTGATCGTGGCGATTGGCGCGCAAAACGCGTTTGTGCTGCGCCAAGGCCTGCGCCGCGAGCATGTCGGCACGGTGGTGCTGTTTTGTGCCCTGGCCGACGCGCTGCTGATCTGCGCCGGCGTGCTGGGCATGGCCCAGGCCCTGGGCAGTCGGCCCGAACTGGCGCGCGCGCTGGCCCTGGGCGGCGCGGCTTTTCTGGCGGTGTATGGTCTGCGCGCCCTGCACCGCGCCGGTCGGCCGCAGCAACTGCTGGCGGCCGGCGGTCCAGCGACCCACCTCGGTCGGCACGCCGCCCTGGCCCAGGCCGCCGCATTCACCCTGCTCAACCCCCATGTTTACCTGGACACGGTGCTGCTGGTCGGCAGCATCGGCGCGCAGCAGCCGGCACCGTTGCGCGGTGGGTTCGTGGCCGGCGCCTGCTTGTCCAGTCTGCTCTGGTTCGGCGGGCTGGGCTATGGGGCGCGCTGGCTGGCGCCCTGGTTCGCCCGGCCAGCCGCCTGGCGCTGGTTGGATGGCCTGATCGGCCTGACCATGCTGGTGCTGGCGGCGCAATTGCTGCGGCTGGGCTGGAACGGCGCCTGAACCACCCTCTGCCTATCACCCGAGACTTGCCGCCATGTACCTCTCCAAATTTCACCGCCTGCCCGACCCCGAGGCCGCCTTCGCGCTGATCGCAGCGCGCCCGCTGGGCGCCTGGGTCTGCCAGATCAACGGCGCCCTGGTCGCCAACCACATTCCGTTTCTTCTGACGCCGGGCAAGCGGCCCAAGGGCTCGCTGATCGGCCACGTGTCGCGCGCCAATCCGGTGTGGCGCGGCCTGGGCTCGGGCACGGATTCGGTGGTTATGTTCCAGGGGCCGCAGGCCTACATCACCCCCGGCTGGTACCCGACCAAGGCCGAACACGGCAAGGTGGTGCCGACCTGGAATTACCAGGTGACCCATGTCCATGGCGTGGCGCGCGCCATCGACGACCCCGCCTGGCTGCTGAACATGTTGACCCGGCTGACCGCCGCCCAGGAGGCGGACCGGCCGGTGCCCTGGGCCGTCAGCGATGCGCCCGCCGACTACCTCGAGAAGATGCTGCGCGGCATCGTCGGTATTGAAATCGGTATCCAGCGGGTGGAAGGCAAATTGAAGGCCAGCCAGGATGAAGCCCTGCCCGACCGCCTGGGCACGGTGACTGGCCTGCGCGCGCGCTCCGGCGAGGACGCGCGGGCCATGGCCGAACTGGTGCACCGGGCCCTGCCGCCCGGGTAGCCGGTGCGCCGAGGCGCGGCGCTGAATCGGGTTACGCTATCCCCTCCCCCGACCATCCCCTCCCCTGCCTCGCATGCCAGCTTCCAGCCCGCTTTCTCCCGTTCCGCTGCTGTCCCTGTACCGCGGCATGGTGCGTATCCGCAGCTTTGAGGACGCCGCCGAAGTCGCCAGCCAGGGCGGCGTGGCCGCCTGGGGCAAGGAGGCCTCGGCCCAGCCGGCGCTGGTGCGCGGCCCGTTGCACCTGTCGACCGGCCAGGAAGCCGTGGCCGCCGGCGTGTGCGCGCACCTGAAGGCCGCCGACCTGCTCACCTCGACCCACCGCGGCCATGGCCACACCCTGGCCAAGGGCGCCGATCCCACCAAGATGATGTGCGAGCTGTTCGGCCGCGCCAGCGGCTACAACGGCGGCAAGGGCGGCTCCATGCACATCGCCGACTTCTCCGTCGGCATGCTGGGTGCCAACGGCGTGGTGGCGGCCGGCCTGCCGATCGCCGTGGGCGCCGCCCAGGGTTTGAAAATGCGCGGGGTGGACGCCATCGCCGTGTGCTTTTTCGGCGACGGCGCCATCAACCGCGGCCCGTTCATGGAAGCGTTGAACTGGGCCATGGTGTACCAGTTGCCGGTACTGTTCGTGTGCGAGGACAACCGCATCTCGGCCACCACCGACAGCCGCGCCATGACCGCCGGCCCCGGCGCCAGCGCGCGCGCGGCGGCGCTGGGCATCGCGGCGCTGCAGGTCGATGGGACCGACGTGCAGGCGGTGTCCCAGGCCGCGGGCGAGCTGATCCGCGAGATCCGCGCCGGCAGCGGTCCGCGCCTGCTGCACGCCTTGACCGACCGGCACAAGGGCCACGTCTCGGTCGATCCGGGCCTGTACCGCGACCCGGCGGCCGTGGCCGCCGCGCTGGCGCGCGACGGCATCGGCCGAGCCCGCGCCCAATTGGTCGAACAGGGCCAGACCGCCGAGGTGGAACGCATCGAGCGCGAGGCACGGGCCGAGATCGATGCCGCCGTGGCCACCGCCACCGCCGCGCCGCCACCCGACCCGGGCGCCGCATACACCGACATACAAAACACGGGCGCGGGGGTCTGGGCATGAGCGCGGCGCTTCAACTGACTTACGCGCAAGCGGCGGCACTGGCGCTGTCGCAAGCCATGGACGCCGACCCCACCGTCCTCGCCCTGGGCGAAGACCTGGGTCGCGGCGGCGTGTTCGGCCAGTACCGCGATGCCGAGGGGCAGCCGCTGGTGCAACGCTTCGGGCCGGACCGCGTCATCGACACCCCGATCTCGGAAAGCACCATCGTCGGCGCCGCCGTCGGCATGGCGCTGGCCGGCTGCCGGCCGGTGGTGGAACTGCGGGTGGTCGACTTTGCCCTGTGCGCCATCGACGAGGTGGTGAACCAGGCCGCCAAGAACCGCTACATGTTCGGCGGCCAGGGTCGGGTGCCCATGGTGTTGCGCATGCCCATCGGCATCTGGTCGGCGTCGGCGGCGCAGCACAGCCAGTCGCTGGAAGCCTGGTTTGCCCATATTCCGGGCCTGGTGGTGGTGGCGCCGGCCACGCCGGCCGACAACCACGGCTTGCTGCTGGCCGCGCTGGCCTCGGGCGACCCGGTGGTGTACATGGAGCACAAGGAGCTGTGGCCAACCACCGGTGACGTCACGCCCGGCGCCGTGGTGCCCCTGGGCCAGGCCCGCGTGGCGCGCGCGGGCGGCGATGTCACCCTGGTGTCGTGGTCGCGCCAGCTCCACACCTGCCTGGCCGCCGCCGAGCAACTGGCCGGCCAGGGTGTCAACGCCGAAGTGATCGACCTGCGCACGCTGTGGCCCTGGGACAAGGACACGGTGCTGGCCAGCGTGGCCAAGACCGGCCGCCTGCTGGTGGTGCACGAGGCCATTCAGGTGGCCGGTTTTGGCGCCGAAATCGCCGCCACGGTCGCCGAACACACCGACGCCAAGGTGGCACGCCTGGGCGCGCCACGCATTCCGGTGGGCTACGCCGCCTCGCTGGAGGCCGAGGCCCGCATCGACGCCGGCAAGGTCACGGCCGCCGTGCAGCGGCTGTTGCGGCGATGAGTACGCAGAGCCCGTCGCCCGAGGACAGCGCCCCTGGCGCATCGGGGGAGCATGACGGCCCGCCCCGTTTGGGCCTGATCTGGGCCCAGGCGCAGGGCCGTGTCATCGGCAAGAACGGGGTCATGCCCTGGCATCTGCCGGAAGATCTGGCGCATTTCAAGCGCACCACGATGAACCACCCGGTGATCATGGGCCGGCGCACCTGGGAATCCTTGCCGCCGCGCTTTCGGCCGCTGCCCGGCCGCCGCAACCTGGTCGTGACCCGGCAGGCCGATTGGCATCAAAATGGGGCTTGGTCGGCGTCCAGCCTTCCAGACGCGCTACAAAAATGTGAGAAAGAAAACCGCGTCTGGGTGATTGGCGGTGCCCAGATTTATGCCCAGGCCCTGCCCTTGGCCGACGAGTTGGTGGTGACCGAGATCGACGCCGCGTTCGACGGCGATGCCTTCGCCCCCTCCCTGGGCCCCGAGTGGCGCGAGGTGGCGCGTCGGCCGATCACCGCCGCCAACGGGCTGGCGCTGGCCTTCGTGCACTACCGGCGCGCAACGCCCGCCTGATCGCGCGCCGCAACGGCCTCAGCGTCGCCCGCCCAGCAGGCTGCCGCCCATGCGCAGCAGATCGTTCAGGCCGACCTGGCCGTCGCCGTCCTGATCCAGCACGGCGTTCAGCAGGCCACCGCCCAGGCCACCCTGCTGCTGCACGCGGGCGCGCTCTTGCCCAAGGGCGCTGCCCAGACCGCCGGCGTCCATGCCGCGGGCGTTGACGTGCTGAGCCAGGTAGGACATGACGATGGGCGCCAGCATCTTGAGCAAGGCCGCCGCCTGGCCGCCGTTCAGGTTCGTGCCCTGCTCCAAGCCGGCCTCGGCCCGGCCCTGGGCGCCGCCAAAGATGTGCCCCAGGATGCCCCCGGCATCGAGCTGGCGGTTGGCCGGCATGCCGCCGCTGGCGCCACCCAGGGCACCCCCCAGCACACTGCCCAGCAGATCGCCCAGGCCACCTGCCCCGGCACCCATGCCCGCGGGTGCGCCGCCGCCCCCGCCACCCAGCACCGCGCCCAGCAAGCCGCCCAGATCGACCGCGCCCTGCCCGCCGTGGTCGCGTTGCAGCGCGCCCAGCAAGGCATCGGCGCCGCCGGGTTGCTGGGCGTTGCGGCCCAGTGCGCCGACGATCATGGGCAGCGCGGCCGAAATGGCGTCGGACGTCGTGGTCGGGTCGGTACCCAGTTGCTGGGCCATCTGGTTCACGGGGGCGCCCTGCAGTTGGCTGAGCAGGTCATCGACGAGAGAGGCGGTCATGGCGGATCCTTGTTGCACACACATCAAAGACCCGGATGCTAACGGCGTGGGGCGGGCAACCCGCCACGGGCACGCCGCCCAGCCCACAAAAGTCACGCCGCAGGCGGCATGCCGTGCCGCCTCAACAACAGCCGGCCAGGGCGCCGGCGCCACTCATTCGCGCACGGCGTAGGTGTAAAAGCGGATCTTGCCGTCCACCTGCTCCTGGTAGACGCCCTGCACCTCGTAGCTGAAACCCGGGAAACGGTTGAACGAATCCTCGAAGGCCAGGAAATAGTCCAGCATCGGCTGCGCGCGCTCGTCCCAGCGCTCGCCCGGCACCACCACACCGATGCCCGGCGGGTAGATCAGCGCCAACGTGGCGGCGATGCGGCCCTTGATTTCGGTCAGCGGCAGGTAGTCCACCTCGTTGGCCACCAGCGCATGGTAGGCGTCGCACACCTTCATGGCCTGCTCGGGGAAATGCTCGGCGCGGAAACAGTCGCGCTGCAAGTCCTTGATGTTCGCCTGGCGGTAAAAGTCGTGCATTTCCTTGCAGACTTGGCGCAGGCTGTAGCCGGCGTAGCGCTCGGGAAAGCTGCTGGCGATGGTCGGCAGCACGTCCTGCAGCGGTGCGTCGCGGTCCCACAGGGCCTTGAAGCGCAGCAGTTGGCTGATCAAGGTGTTGATTTTGCTTTCGTCCTCGGCCGGCGTCATCAAGAACAGGATGCTGTTCAGGTCGCACTTCTCGGGCACGATGTGGTGCTCGCGCAGGAAGTTCGCCACCACGGTGGCCGGAATGCCGAAATCGAGGTAGTTGGAGGTGCGCCGGTCGATGCCCGGTGTCAGCAGCGTCAGCTTGTTCGGATCGACCATGGCATAGCCTTCGGCGTAGTTCCGGTAGCCGTGCCATTTGGCCTTGGGGTCGAACACCCAGCATTGCTGCTCCTGGGTGATCACCTCGGTGGGGATTTTCTCCCAGGCGATGTGCTCCACGTCCTTGTGGTGAACCGAGTTCTTGATACTGACCTTGTCCGGCACGAAGGGATCGAAGAACCATTTTTCCTCGGCGCTGGCCCCGGCTTTTTGGTAATAGGCACCGATTTCCCGAAATTTCTTGCGCGCCTCCACGCCCAGGGCGATGCACTCGTCCCACATCACCTCGCCATTCTTGCCTTCGTGAATCTTGGCGTTCACGTCCAGTGAGGCAAACAAGGGGTAAAACGGCGACGTCGACACGTGCAAAAGGTAGGCCTCATTGAAGCGCTTGTGGCTCACCCAACGGTTTTCATCCCGAATATGCTGGTCTTTCTTGTGGATTTGCGAAGCCTGCGAGAAACCCGCCAGTTGCTTGTGCACCGACTGGGTGGAAAACAGACCCGGCATTTCCGGCCCCAGGTTTTCGATGCGCATCGGGCTGTGGCCGGCAAACAAGGGGTGAAACGCGTTGTAGCCGATCCATGCCTCGTCCCAGAGCACGTAATCGCACAGGTGGCCAATTTTCTCCAGCACCCGCTCGGCGTTGTAAACCGTGCCGTCGTAGGTCGCCAGCTGGATGATGGCCAACCGGAACGGCCGCTTGGCGTCGGCCCGGGATTTGTCCTTGACCAGCGGGTGCTGGCGAATCTGCTCGCGCAACCGGGCTTCGTCAAAGCCGTCCCAGTCCATGGCGCCGACCATGCCGAACGGATTGCGCGCGGTCGGCAGGTACACCGGCAGCGCACCCGACATCACCAGCCCGCCCTGGTGGTTGGATTTGTGGTTGTTGCGGTCGAACAGCACCAGGTCGTCGGGCTTGAGCAGCGCGTTGGTGACGATGCGGTTCGAGGTGCTGGTGCCGTTCAGCACGAAATAGGTTTTGTCGGCCCCGAACACCTGGGCGGCGAACTTCTGCGCCTCCACGGCGGCGCCCTCGTGGATCAGCAAATCGCCCAGCGCCACGTCGGCGTTGCACAGGTCGTTGCGGAAAATGCCTTCGCCAAAATGCTTGAAGAACAGCTGGCCGACGGGTGATTTTCGGTAAAACTGCCCGCCCTGATGACCTGGGCAATCGAATGCGATATTGCCTTCGTAATCGTAGGTCAGCAAACGACCGAAAAAGGGCGGCAGCAGGGAAAGCCCGTAATCCTGCAGCCGGCTGGCGATTTGCTTGGCGTAGTACGCCGGGGTTTGCTGTCCCAGGTAAATGAAGCCCTCGGTGCTGGCCATCAGGTCGAAGCGGTCCACGGCACCGACCGGGGTGTTGTCGGCCAGCGCCCAGATCGGGGTCTTGCGCCCTGTCGCGGCGATCCGTTCGGCCAGATGCAGCGCGTCGTTGCCGTGCTGCGCGGTGTCGTCGATCTCGATCACATAGCTGCCGACGTCGGAATCCTCGCTCACGTCGCGCTGAAAATCGGCGCTGATCTCGACCTGCAGGCCCAGGCGCCGCGCTTCCTCCACCAGGTGCTGAACCTGCGCGGCGGCGGGCACGCGGACCACGAACACGGCCTTGATCAGTTCAGAGAAATTAACCGTTGAAACAGCCATTTTTGATACTCTCCTGTTGCATGATGAATAAAATCAAAATCCAGGAAATCGTGGGCAACCTTGCATGATTTTCTTCACTACTTTGCAAAGCCACGCCACAACCAAACATCTAGAACATATCAAAAGGCCACACACAATAATGATAAAAATTTTGAGCAGATGTCACCGAATGCGAAAAAAATAAAATAATCAATCTAAATCAATTTCTCTTGGATAATCTGAAATTGAATGAACTACCCCGCAGCAAGCTGCGGGGTATCAGAACAGCCCAAGTTGATGATCTGAATGAAGCTTCTCATAGTGACCTCCTTGGCTTTTGACGTATCGACCAATCATCGCTTCGTCTCCATGCTT
>JAIUOM010000231.1 GCA_020161215.1 Pseudomonadota bacterium | reverse complement strand
ACGGGGGCGCTGACCTGCTCCTCGTCGCGCTTGATGAAGGTGCGCTTCTTGCGCACTTCCACCTGAATGGTGCGCGCCTTGCCGGTGGCGTCGGCCTGCTTGATCTCGCTGGTGGTCTTCTTGGTCAGCGTGATCTTCTTGCGCCCCGCGCCAGTTCCGTGGCTGGTCTGCAGGTAGTTGAGCAGCTTCTGCTTGTCGCTGTCGGTCAGCGCGTCGGAAGCCGACTTCTTGGTCACGCCCGCGGCTTCGAGCTGCTCCAGCAGCGTGTCAGTGGGGCGTTTGAGTTCGTTTGCGAATTCGGCAACGGTGGTGTTCGTCATATTCGGCGCCTGTCTCCATGATCCTTACTCTTGATCCACGAACCAGTGCTCGCGCGCTTTCAGGATCAGGGCCCGGGCATCCTCCTCGGATTGCCCGGTGATGTCAGTCAATTCGTCCACGGCCAAGTCGGCCAGATCGTCGCGGGTTTGCACGCCAGCGTCGGCGAGCTTGGAAATCAGCTCCGGGGTCAGCCCTTCGAGGTCGCGCAAATCCTGCGAAACCTCTTCCACGCTTTCCTCATGGGCGATTTCCATGGTGAGCAGCGCGTCCTTGGCGCGGGCGCGCAGCTCGTTGACCGTGTCCTCGTCGAAGCTCTCGATGTCGAGCATCTCCTGGATCGGCACATAGGCCACCTCTTCGAGGTTGGTGAAACCTTCCTCGATCAGGATGTCGGCGATTTCCTCGTCCACGTCCAGCTTTTCCATGAACAGCTTGCGCGTGGTGCCGGTTTCCTCGGCCTGCTTCTCGGCCGACTCCTGGGCGTCCATGATGTTGATCTTCCAGCCCGTGAGGTCGGAAGCCAGGCGCACGTTCTGGCCGCCGCGGCCGATGGCGATGGCGAGGTTTTCCTCGTCCACCACCACGTCCATGGCGTGCTTTTCTTCATCGACCACGATGGACGAGACGTTGGCCGGTGCCAGCGCGCCGATGACGAACTGCGCCGGGTCCTCGGACCACAGCACGATGTCCACGCGCTCGCCCGCCAGCTCGTTGGTGACGGCGTTCACACGCGTGCCGCGCACACCCACGCAGGTGCCGATGGGGTCGACCCGCTTGTCGTGGCTCAGCACGGCGATCTTGGCGCGGCTGCCGGGGTCACGGGCGCAGGATTTGATCTCCAGCAGGCCTTGCTCGATCTCGGGCACTTCCTGGCGGAACAGCTCGATCATGAACTCGGGCGCCGAGCGCGACAGCAGAATGGGCGCGCCGCGCAAGGTCAGGTCGACCTCCATGATCATGGCGCGCACACGGTCGCCGTTGCGCAGGTTTTCCTTGGGGATCATCTCGCTGCGGCGCAGGCGGCCTTCGACCCGGCCGGATTCGACCAGGATGTCGCCCTTGTCCATGCGCTTGACGGTGCCGGTGAAGATCTTCTCGCCGCGGCTCATGAAGTCGTTCAGCAGCATCTCGCGCTCGGCGTCGCGGATCTTCTGCAGAATCACCTGTTTGGCCGCCATGGCGCCAATGCGGCCAATGGGCACGGAGTCGACCGGCTCCTCGATGTACTCGTCCAGCTCGATGTCGGGGATCTGCTCCTTGGCCTCGAACAGCAGGATTTCCTGGTCGGGCAGCTGCAGGCCGGCCTCGTCGGGCACGACGTGCCAGCGGCGGAAGGTTTCGTACTCGCCGGTGTCGCGGTCGATGGCCACGCGCATGTCCACCTCGCCCTCGTAGAGCTTCTTGGCGGCTTGTGCCAGGGCCGCCTCAACGGCGCCAAACACCACGTCGCGCTCGACGCTTTTTTCGCGCGAGATGGCCTCAACCAGCATCAACAGTTCGCGATTCATGATTTCAAAAGCTCCAATGCTCCCAGGCGGATCGCCAATCTGGCCTTATTCCGCCTGCTCGTTACCCGTTTCCATATGGGGCCTACGGCCCTTGAAATCCACCACCGGCGCCAGGCGCGCCGACTGCAGCTCATCGAGCTGAAAATCCAGCGCCTGCTCGGGCACCGCCGCGGCGCGCTTGGCGCTGACGCGCTGGCCGGGCTTGGCCACCGGCGCATCGCGCCAGACAATGCGCCAGCCACCGCCCTTGCCGCGCTGCAGCGTGCCGCGAAATTTCTTGCGGTTGGCCGCCACCTGGCCGACACCGGCCGCACCGATCGGCGCCTTCAGCACCAGATCGACCTCCTGGCCTTCGAAACGCTCGAAATCCCGCGCATCGCGCAGCGGACGGTCGATGCCGGGAGACGACACTTCCAGCCGACGGTAATCGGCGCCGTCCACTTCCAGCGCGTACTGCAGCTGGCGCGTGACGCGCTCGCAATCATCCACCGTCACCAGGCGCTCGGTCGGCTCGCCGGGCGCCCAGGGCCAATCGATCGTCACGCGCAGCAAGCCGCCGGCGGAGCGCTCCAGCTCCACCAGCTCATAACCCAAACCCCGCACGGTGTCGTCGATCGTCTGTTGCAGTGCCACGTTGTCCTAAAAATGCCAGCGGGAAATACCCCTGAAGACGTTTCGCCCTACAGTAGCCATTTGGCACCAGGCAAAAAAAATGGGCGGAAGCAAGGCCGCCCACTTGGTCGTCGATCCTGCTGATTTTAGCACGAAAAACACCGTGCCGACAACGCTCTACGTGCGTCGGGCGCGCTGACGGCGGTCCGGCGCCGGCCCGCATCGTGCGCGCCACGGCTTGGCGCGCGGCTTGGCCGTGGGCGCCGGGGCGTCAAGGTTTCTACAGCCCTTTGCGCGCCATTTCGGTGCGCCGCGGCTCAGGCCGCCGCCAGCAGCTTTTGCGTGTACGGGTGCCGTGGCGCGCCCAGCACCTGGCTGGCGCTGCCGCCCTCCACCACCGCGCCGTCCTTGAGCACGATGACGTCGTGCGCCATGGCGCGCACCACGTCCACGTCGTGGGTGATGAGCAGGTAGGCCAGGCCCCGCTCCTTTTGTAAGCGCTGCAGCAGGGCCAGCACCTGTTTCTGGATGGTGACATCGAGGGCGCTGGTGGGCTCGTCGAGCACCAGCAGCTCGGGCCCGACGATCAACGCGCGGGCCAGGGCGATGCGCTGGCGCTGGCCGCCAGAGAACTCGTGCGGGTAGCGCGCCAGCAGGCCAGGAAACCGGGTCTCTTCGAGCCCGACATCGGCCAGGGCCTGGCGCACCCGCGTGGCGCGCTCGCTGGCCGGCAGCTCGGGCGCGTGCACGAGCAGGCCTTCGCCAACGATTTCCTCCACCGTCATGCGCGGCGACAGCGACGAGAACGGGTCCTGGAACACCACCTGGGCCACGCGCCGCAGCGGCTTGTCGGCGGTTGGGCGCAGCTGCCAATGCCTGCCGGCCACGCTGACCTCGCCCGTCACCAGCGGGCGCGGCAGCAGGCCCAGGGCGGCCTGGGCCAGGGTCGATTTGCCGGAGCCGGATTCGCCGATCACGCCCAAGGTCCGGCCGGGTGGCAGGCTGAAATCGGCGCCCTGCAGGGCCACGAACTGGCCCTTGCGAAACCAGCCGCGCAGGCCCGGCAGCGGGGTCGGGTAGGCCACGCGCAGCCCGCGGGCGCCCAAGGCCGGCGTGGCGCCGGGGGTGGGTGGGGTGTCGACCAGGTCGCGCTCGGGCTTGCTGGCCATGAGCTTTTGGGTGTAGGCGTGCCGCGGCGCGGCAAAAATCTCCGCGGTGGCGCCCTGCTCCACCAAACGCCCGCGCTGCATCACCGCCACCCGGTCGGCGAAACGCCGCACCAGGTTCAGGTCGTGCGTGATCATCAGCACGGCCATGCCGTTTTCGCGCTGCAGATCGCCGAGCAGATCGAGAATCTGACCGCGCAGGCTGACGTCGAGCGCGGTGGTGGGCTCGTCGGCCAGCAGCAGCTTGGGCGCGCAGGCCAGGGCCATGGCGATCATGGCGCGCTGGCGCTGGCCGCCGGAAAGCTGGTGCGGGTAGGCGTCGGCACGCCGCCGGGCTTCGGGA
>JAIUOM010000030.1 GCA_020161215.1 Pseudomonadota bacterium | reverse complement strand
GCCGGTGACCACGCCGTCTCCGGGGATGTGGGTGGCGTCCATGCCGAAGTCGGCACAGCGGTGCTCGACGAACATGTCCCATTCCTCGAAGCTGCCGGCGTCCAGCAGCACCTCGATGCGCTCGCGCGCGGTGAGCTTGCCCTTGGCATGTTGCGCCGCGATGCGCTTTTCGCCACCGCCGAGTCGGGCGGCGGCGCGCTTGCTTTCCAGTTGTTCAAGGATTTGTTTCATCTTGCTGAAGGAGGTTGGGGAGAAGAAAGGGAAGGCGTGGCGGCGCCGGGGTGACGCGCACGCCATCGGTGGGCCGTGGCGGCCACGGCCTGCACGGCCATGGTGTCGCGGCCGAAGGTGCGGCTTTGCGGCAGGTGGCGCAACCAGCCCAGGCGGTCGCTGGCGGTGGCGAACAAGGCGCGCACCTCGGGGAGTTCGGCGCCCATCAAGGCGTCGAGCGCGGCATCCAGGGTGGCCACCGGCACGTGCAGATCCCACAGCGTGCTTTGCAGGTAGATCAGCCAGTCGCGCACCTGGGCCTCGGGCAGGCTCATGACTTCGAGCGGATCGTCCTCGAAGTCGATCATGCCGGTGAAGCGCGGCGGCTCGCTGCGGTCGTCGACGATCATGTTGCGGCCAAAGCACTGGCTCAGGTACTGGCCGGCGGCGTGCACCCGCACCAGGGCTTCGCCGCCCTCGCGCCACAGCTCGAAGGCCGCCGGATGGCGCTGGTGCAGCAAATTGGCCAGTTGGTTGGCACCCAGCCAGCTCATGACAAAGTGGTCGGGCGCCACGTGCAGCAGCTCGGGCACGCGCGCGCCGGTGGCGCCCAAGGCCTGCAGGCGGCGCGCTTCCACCGCCTGCGACTCGGCCCCGCCATGCACCGGCACGGCGCGCAGAATCGGCACGCCCACCAGTTTGGCCAGCGCGTTCAGCACGCGGTGCCGCGTCGGGCTGCGCAGCGGCCGGTGGCCCTTGACGATGACGCGGCCGGCCGCGGTGTCGAACACCTCCACCCGGTGCTCGCGCCAGCCGGGCGAGCGTGCGATGCGCGCCAGTTCGTCGGGGGTGAGTGCGGCGGCGGTCATGGCGCAGAAACCTTGCGTGCTGCCGCATCCCGCAGGCCGGCGGCGGCCAGCAACTGGCGTGCCGCGGCCGAGGCCGGCAATTCGCCCTGCCCCACGCGCGCGGCGGTGTCGGCCAGTTCGTGGCGCACCTGGGGATGGGCACGGAAAGCGGTTTTCAGCCCGGCGTCGATCAGCGACCACATCCAGGCCAGCGCCTGGCGTTCGCGCCGCGCGGCCAGGCGGCCGTTGGCGGTCTGCAGGTCGCGAAAGCGGGTGATGCAGTCCCAGAAGGTGTCGAGTCCCTGGCCCTTGAGGCCGCTGATCTGGATCACCTCGGGGTGCCAGATTTTTTGATCGTGATGCGCATGATCCGGGTTGCCATGCAGCCCGAAGATGCGCAGCGCCGACTGGATCTGCGCGCGCGCCCGGGTGGCCGCCGCAGGGTCGATGTCGGCCTTGTTGATGACCACCAGGTCGGCCAGCTCCATCACGCCCTTCTTGATGGCCTGCAGGTCGTCGCCGGCGTTGGGCAGTTGCAGCAGCACGAACATGTCGGTCATGCCGCTGACGGCGGTTTCGCTCTGGCCCACGCCCACGGTCTCGACCAGCACGACGTCGTAGCCCGCGGCCTCGCACACCAGCATGGCTTCGCGCGTCTTCTCGGCCACGCCGCCCAGGGTGCCGCTGCTGGGGCTGGGGCGGATGTAGGCGGCCTGCTCCAGCGACAGGCGCTCCATGCGCGTCTTGTCGCCCAGGATGGAGCCGCCCGAGACGGTGCTGGACGGGTCCACGGCCAGTACCGCCACGCGGTGGCCCAGGGCGATGAGGTACAGGCCCAGCGCCTCGATGAAGGTGGATTTGCCGACACCCGGCACGCCGCTGATGCCCAAGCGCAGCGCCTTGCCGGTGTGCGGCAACAACTGCGTGAGCAACTCGTCGGCCTGCACGCGGTGGTCGGCGCGGGTGGATTCGAGCAGGGTGATGGCCTTGGCCATGGCGCGGCGTTGGGCGGGCCCAGGGGCGCCGGTGATGGGGTCCAGCAGATTCACGCGGCGGTCCAATCTTCGATGCGCAAGCCGTCGATGCGCTTGAACTCGCCGACGTTGTGCGTGACCAGGACACCGTCCGGGTCGGCCAAGACCTGGCAGCCGATCAGCAGATCGATGGCGCCAATCGGCGTGCCCGCCTGGCGCAGTCGCGCCCAGTGCTGACCGTACAACCAGATGGCTTCAGCGCCCCACGGCTCAACGTGGTGCAGCGCCAGCGCCCGCTCCAGCATGGCGCGGTTGTGCTCCACCCGGGCGCTGTGCATCACGCCGCTGGCCAACTCGGCCGCCACCAGGGCCGAAATGACCAGGCTGTCGTGATCCACCGCCCGCATGCGCGTCAGCACGCGCATATCCTGGCGGTGCCAGGCGTAAACGCATATGTTGGTGTCAAGGTAATAGCGCGGCATGACTCAATCGAAATCGACGTCGCGCGGTGGCGTCTTGTCGCGCTGGATCTCATCCGGCATGCCTTCGAACTGGCCCAGCACCTGCTCAAGCGCCGCCCACCATTCGGCCTGCGTCCGGTGGCGCGGACGCAAGATGATCGATTCGCCCTGACGTTCCACCGTGACTTCGTCGGTGTCGAAGCGAAACTCCTTGGGCAGGCGCACGGCCTGGCTGCGACCGTTCATGAACACCTTGGCAATGGCGAGGTCAGACATGGCAAGTTCCAAATAAAAATATATACCAATGGTATATATCTCATCTTAAACGGTCAAACTGACCTTGATCTGCTCCAGCACATCCTTGGCGCTGGCCGGGATCGGCGTGCCGGGGCCGTAGATGCCCTTGACGCCGGCTTGGTACAGAAAGTCGTAGTCCTGGCGCGGGATCACGCCGCCGACGAAGACAACGATGTCGTCGGCGCCCTGCTTCTTCAACTCGGCAATGATCGCCGGCACCAGGGTTTTATGGCCAGCCGCCAGGGTGCTGACGCCCACGGCGTGCACGTCGTTCTCGATGGCCTGGCGGGCGCACTCCTCGGGCGTCTGGAACAGGCTGCCGATGTCCACGTCAAAGCCCAGGTCGGCAAAGGCCGTGGCCACCACCTTGGCGCCGCGGTCGTGGCCGTCCTGGCCCAGTTTGGCGACCATCACGCGGGGCCGGCGGCCTTGCTGTTCGGCGAACTCGGCGATCTCGATTTTGAGTTTGTCCCAGCCCTCGGCCGAGTCGTAGGCGGCGGCGTAGACACCGGTCACCTTCTGCGTGTCGGCGCGGTGGCGCCCAAAGACTTTTTCCATGGCATCGCTCACTTCGCCCACGGTGGCGCGGGCACGGATGGCATCGACGGCGGCGGCCAGCAGGTTGCCCTGGCCGGATTTTGCTATTTCAGTGATAGCAGCAAGCGATTTATCCACGCCGCCCTGATCACGTTTTGACTTGATATTCTTCAGGCGGGCAATCTGCGATTCGCGCACCTTGACGTTGTCGACCTCCAGGATTTCAACCGGGTCTTCGTTCTTCAGTTTGTACTTGTTGACGCCCACGATCACATCGCGGCCCGAGTCGATGCGCGCCTGCTTTTCAGCGGCAGCGGCTTCGATCTTGAGCTTGGCCCAACCGCTATCGACCGCCTTGGTCATGCCCCCCATGGCCTCGACCTCTTCGATGAGGGCCCAGGCGGCGTCGGCCATGTCCTGGGTCAGCTTTTCCATCATGTAGCTGCCGGCCCAGGGATCGACCACGTTGGTGATGTGGGTCTCTTCCTGAATGATGAGCTGCGTGTTGCGTGCGATGCGGGACGAGAACTCGGTGGGCAGCGCAATGGCTTCGTCCAGCGCGTTGGTGTGCAGGCTTTGCGTGCCGCCAAACACCGCCGCCATGGCCTCGATGGTGGTGCGCACCACGTTGTTGTAGGGGTCCTGCTCGGTCAGGCTCCAGCCGCTGGTCTGGCTGTGCGTGCGCAGCATCAGGCTCTTGGGGTTCTTGGGCTTGAACTCCTTCATGATGCGGCACCACAAGAGGCGCGCGGCGCGCATCTTGGCGATCTCCAGGTAGAAGTTCATGCCCACCGCCCAGAAGAACGACAGGCGCCCGGCAAATACGTCCACGTCCAGGCCCTTGGCGAGAGCGGTCTTCACGTACTCCTTGCCGTCGGCCAGGGTGAAGGCCATCTCCAGCGCCTGGTTGGCGCCGGCTTCCTGCATGTGGTAGCCGCTGATGCTGATCGAGTTGAACTTGGGCATGTGCTGCGCCGTGTACTCGATGATGTCGCCGATGATCTTGATCGACGGCTCGGGCGGGTAGATGTAGGTGTTGCGGACCATGAACTCCTTGAGGATGTCGTTCTGGATGGTCCCGGCCAACTGGTCCGGCTTCACGCCCTGCTCTTCGGCTGCCACGATGTAGCCGGCCAGGATGGGCAGCACGGCGCCGTTCATGGTCATGCTGACGCTGACCTTGTCGAGCGGAATGCCGTCGAAGAGGATCTTCATGTCCTCCACCGAGTCAATGGCCACGCCGGCCTTGCCCACGTCGCCCGTCACGCGCGGGTGGTCTGAGTCGTAGCCACGGTGCGTGGCCAGGTCAAACGCCACCGACACGCCCTGCCCGCCGGCGGCCAGCGCCCTGCGGTAGAAGGCGTTGGATTCTTCAGCCGTCGAAAAACCCGCGTACTGGCGGATCGTCCAGGGCCGCACCGCGTACATGGTGGCCTGCGGGCCGCGCAAAAAGGGCTCGAAGCCCGGCAGCGTGTTGGCGTAAGGCAGGTTCTGCGTGTCTTCGGCCGTGTACAGCGGCTTGACCGTGATGCCGTCGGGCGTCACCCAATTCAGGCCATCGACGTTGCCGCCGGGAGCGGATTTTTGTGCGGCCTTTTGCCAGTCGGCCAGGGTGGAGGGTTTGAATTCGGGGCCTTGGGTGCTCATGTGTGTGGCTCGCGGGGACGATGTGGGACAAAAAAGGGGCTCAAGTGACCGGTGTGCCGGCACGCCTGCCGCGTCAGGCGTGCGCCGGCCACTGTTGGCCCGGCCACCCTGCCGCGCGGGAGCGCTCGACCAGCGGGAAAGCATGCACGTCACTCGGCCGTTCGCCAAGTGGACGCGGGCCTCGGTCCGATCTCGCCCGCGCCACCGGCAACCGGCGCGGTCAGTCCCGTGCTCACCCGATGGCTGGCTGCCACCTGAATTCCGTAATTATTAATTCAAAATCCATTCCCCGACGTACAATCGGTTAAAAATTTTTCTTAAACTCGATGAACAACGTCGTTCGCCTCACACCGCGTGCGCTGTACGAAGAGGTTGCCGAGCGCCTGCGACAGCGCATCTTCAACCGTGAACTGACGCCTGGCGACTGGATCGACGAGCTGCGCATCGCCCAGGAGCTGGGCATCAGCCGCACGCCCTTGCGCGAGGCGCTGAAGGTACTGGCCGCCGAGGGCTTGGTGACCATGAAGGTGCGGCGCGGCGCCTTCGTGACCGAGGCGTCGAGCAAGGACTTGGCCGACGTCTACCACCTGTTGACCTTGCTGGAGACCGACGCCGTCGAGGTGGTGGCCTGCCAGGCCAGCGCGGCGCAGTTGGCCGAACTGACGGCCCTGCACGCCGACCTGGAGGCGGCGGTCGGCGACGCCGAGCGCTTTTTCGCCATCAACGAAGCCTTTCACCTGCGCCTGCTGGAGCTGGCCGACAACAAGTGGCGCCTGCAGGTGGTGCAGGATTTGCGCAAGGTGATGAAGCTGCACCGCCAGCATTCGCTGCTGAAGGCGGGCCGGCTGGAGGAATCCCTGACCGAGCACCGCGAGCTGATGGCGGCGCTGCGGGCGCGCGACGGCGCGCGCGCCGCCCAAGGCATGCGCAAGCACTTTCGCAGCGGCCTGACGGCCGCCAACTGAGGGGCATCGCCATGGCCCCAAGCCGAACGGCGGCTTGCCGACCAGACAGAAGCGCCCGGTGGGCCGTTCAGCCGAAAAGCCGGCTGAACCAGCCTTTCTTTTGCGAACGGGATTCCAGTTCGCGCAGCACTTCGTCCTTCAGCTGCTTTTTCTCCGAATCCCGGTGACCGGCCGTCATGCGCAAGTAGGTCTGCACGGTGTCGATGTAGCCGTGGTCTTCGTTGCGGATGTGGTTGAACAGCCAGCGCGAGAGCATGCCGTGCAGCTCGGTGGCCACGTCCTCCCCGGCGTCGAAGCGGCTTTGCATCTCGGCCACCTTGCGCGTGAACAGCTCGTGCACGCGCTTGTGGGGGCCGGCGAACATGTAGCCGGCGCTCTCGATCATGCTTTCCTCGAACGCGAAGTGCGACATGGTGTAGTCCACCATTTCGCTGATCACCTCGCCCAGGCCCGCGCGGTCGTGGGTCTGGCGCAGCTCATAGAGCCGGTTGATGTAGTCGAGAATGCGTTTGTGCTGGGTGTCGATCTCGGCAATACCGGTCTCCAGCTCGGGAACCCAGTTCAGGATAGCCATGGTCACACCTCCGAAAATAAGTATCAGTCGATGTCTGGCAGTATCCCCATGTCACCCCCTATCGCACTTGACGCACGTCAAGTTTGAGGGTTTTCCCCGAGATTTCCGCAAGACAATCCGACCAGTTGAAACACCCGACCCGCCGCCCTGCTGTTCTTTTTCTGCATGATTTTACGGACAAATACATTGCCTCGTCACACGCCGCTGCCCTCGCCAGGGCGACGCTCCGGCCTGCTGGGCACACTGGCCGCGCTGGCCCTGCCGCGCGCCTGGGCCGCACCCGAGCCGGAGGCCCCGCGCCTGTGGCCGCGCGAAGCCCGGGTGCCCGGTGGCGTGGCGCGCCTGCAGCTGGGGCCGTCCGCCGAGCGGCCGCGCGCCTTCGCCGACGAGTCGCCGCTGCTGGTGACCGGGGACGCCATCGTCTGGACGGCACTGGTCGGCATTCCGCTGTCGGCCGCGCCGGGCACGGCCAACGTGCGCGTGCAGGCCGATGGCGAGGCCGAGCGCCGGCTCGCCTACGCCATCGCGCCCAAGCGCTACACCGAACAGCACCTGAAGGTTTCGCCGCGCACCGTCGATCTGTCGCCCGAGGACCTGGCGCGCCACGAACGTGAGCGCGCCCACCAGCAGGCGGTGATCGCCACCTTCAGCGCGCCGCCGGCCGGCGAGCTGCGCATGCGCCAGCCCACGCCGGGGCGCCGCTCCAGCTCGTTCGGGCTGCGCCGCTTCTTCAACGGCCAGCCGCGCAACCCGCACAGCGGCATGGACATCGCGGCCCCCTCGGGCACGCCCGTGGTCGCGCCCCTGCCGGCCACCGTGCTCGACACCGGCGACTACTTCTTCAACGGCCACACGGTGTGGCTGGACCACGGCGGCGGCCTGCTGTCGATGATGTGCCACCTGAGCCGCATCGATGTGCGCGAAGGCCAGCGCCTGGCGGCCGGCGAGCGCCTGGGCGCGGTCGGCGCCACCGGCCGCGTGACCGGTCCGCACCTGCACTGGACGGTGTCCTTGAACCGGGCTTCGGTCGATCCGGCCCTGTTCCTCGGCGATTAACCTCAACCCACTCAAGGCCTGGCGCTTGGCGTTTCTCTGCGTTGACAGCAGCAAGGCGCGCTGCCAGCATCCCAAAATCATGTCCAAACCGCGTATGACCTGGCCGCATGGCCCTTGTGTGGCGGCCGTGCTCGGCGCGCTGCTGCTGGCCGCCTGCGCCGCACCGCCGCTGGCGCCCCCTCCCCTCACCACCCCGCGGGCCCAGCCCGCGGCGCCCGACGCGCCGTTCACCGACAGCCTGGGCATCCGCTTCGTGCGGGTGCCGGCCGGCGAATTCCTGATGGGCAGCGACGAATCGCCCCAGGCCCTGGCGCAGGCCTTTCCGTACGCCGACCCCAAGCGCCTGACCGATTTGACCGACGAGCGCCCGGTGCACCGGGTGCGCATCACACGCGCCTTCTGGCTCGGCGCCACCGAGGTCACGGTGGGGCAGTTCCAGCGCTTTCTGCAGGCCTCCGGCTACGTGCCGGAGTCGATCCGCGATGGCTCGGGCGCGTACGGCTTCAACCCCAACTACGAGCCTTCGCGCACCCGGCGCGGGGATTTGTTCGAGGGGCGTGATCCGCGCTACTCGTGGCAAAACACCGGCTTTGCCCAGACCGACGAGCACCCGGTGGTCAACGTCACCTGGAACGACGCCATGGCCATGGCCCAGTGGCTGAGTCAGCGCGAGGGCGTCACCTACCGCCTGCCCACCGAGGCCGAATGGGAGTACGCCGCGCGCGGCGGCACCCGCACCCGCTACCCGGCCGGCGACGACCCGGACGTGCTGATGGGCAGCGCCAACACCTTCGACCGAGAAACCGCGCTGCGCTGGCCGCGCTGGCGCGAGCAGGCCGGCCACGGCAGCGACGGCGCCCCGTTCACCGCCCCGGTGGGCAGTTACGCACCCAACGCCTTTGGTCTGTACGACATGATCGGCAACGCCTGGGAATGGTGCGCCGACTGGTACGGCGAGCACTACTACGCCGAGTCGCCCACCAACGATCCGCCGGGCCCGACCAGCGGCAACGTGCGCGTGCGCCGGGGCGGCTCCTGGCACACCTGGCCGCTGTACGCGCGGGTGGCGTTCCGCAACTGGAACACGCCCGAGACACGCTACGTGCTGGTGGGCCTGCGGCTGCTGCGCGAGCGCGGCGCCACGGCGCAGACCGCCCGTTGAACCACCCACAGACTACTTTTTCGATAGCTGCCTTGGATTGCTGGGCGCCGGCTTCGGCCCAAAATGATCGCCCAAAACCACCGGGCACGGGGCCAGCCTGGTGGATTCATCACCACATCAAAATTGATAGCAACCCAAGAAGATCAGACGCCGACCAAGGCCATGAAAGGCTTGAAATTGGGGCCGGATGGCCGGGCGGCCTGGCCCGGTCAGCGCGCCAGCACCTGGCGCAACCAGGTGCGCAGGTCCGCCACCTCGGTCGGGCAGACCGAGTGGCCGATCGGGTAGTCGTGCCATTGCACCGGGTAGCCCTGGGCCAGCAGCACGTCGCGTGAGGCGATGGCGCGCGGCAGCACCACCATCTCGTCCTCGCGGCCATGGGCCAGGAACACCGGCACGTCGGCGTTGGCGGCGCTGCGCTCGGCCGCCAGGGCACCGGCCCGCGGCAGGTAGCCGGACAGGCCGAACACCCCCGCCAGGCGCCGCGGGTAACGCAGCCCGGTCAGCAGCGCCAGGGCGCAGCCTTGCGAGAAACCGCCCAGCACGATGCGCCGCGCCGGCACGCCGCGCGCCACTTCGCGCGCCAGCAGCGCCTCGATGGACGCTTGCGAACGCGCCAGCCCGGCCACGTCCTCGTCGGAGCGATCGGGCCGGATGTCGAACCACGCCGGCATGACGTAGCCACCATTCAGCGTCACCGGCAGCAGCGGCGCGTTCGGGAACACCCAGCGCACCGCGCCGACCGGCCCCAGGTCCACGTCCTGCACGAAGGGAACAAAGTCGCCCCCGTTCGCGCCCAGCCCGTGCAGCACCACGATGGTGGCCGTGGGTTGGGAGCCTACGTCGAAATCCAGGGTGTCGGGAACCGCGGTCATGCGCCAATGGTAGCGCGCGCAAGGCCGGCTGGAAAACCCCCGCCGAACGGCGGCTTCAGGCCACGCTCAGGTCGGCCGCGGGCGCCGGGCCCTGGGCGATCTGGCGCATCGCGCGCTCGACCACCGCGCCGTTGTGCACCGGCCGCAGGTGGCGCACGCGCATCAGGCGCTCGCAGGTGCGCTTGGTCATGCTGTGCGCCCGGCCGCCACGGCTGAGGAACATGAACAGCGCGCCGTTGTCGCTGGTCCAGCTCAGCTCGGCACGCCGCCACTTGCCGCCCACGTGCAGATCCACCCAGTCGCCGGTGCGCAGCGCGGCGGTCTGCCGGCGCGCACGCTCGCGGGCGTCGTCCTCGCTCTCGACCGGAGCCACCGGGGCGGCTGGCGCCACCGTGTCGGCGGCCGGACTGGGGGCGGGCAGGGAGGCCACCTCGGTGACCTCGGCGGCCAGCTCGGAATCGACGAAACCGGCCCGGCTGTCCAGCGGCGCGTGACCAGACAGCGCCCCGTGCGCGCTGGCGACCTCGTCGTGAAACCCGGTGGCCACCAGGTCGTGGCGACCCAACCAGGGCTGCTCGGCGGCGCGCGGCTTCAGACGCTCCAGGGGCAGCGGCTCGGTGTCCACCGGCATGTCCAGCGGCACCCCGCCGCTGTCGCCGCCCAAGCCGCCCATCCCCGAAACCATGGCGTCGCGCGCGCTGCGCAGCCGGCGCAGGCGCAGCACCGGGTTGTGGTAGCGCATCAGGGCCTCGAAGAACACCTCGGCCTCGCCCGGGTCCATGCCCAGCATGTCCAGGCCCTGGCGCAGCTTCTGGATCATGCCCGGCAGAATCTCGAACAGGCGCGCTGGCTGCTTGAGCACCGCATCGCGCTTGACGCTCCACAGCAGATCGGTGACCACCGCCAGGTACCCCCCGGGGTCGAGCTGGCTGCCGGTGTCGGAGGTGAGCTGGGCGTGCGCGATGACCAGCGACCAGTCGCGGAACAGGAAATCCACCACCACCCCGGGCACGCCCTGCAAGTCCGAGCGCAAGCTGAACTCCCAGGCGATCTTGTCGGCCAGGGCCTGGCGCTCCTGGGCGAAGCGCATCGAGCGCAGGCCCTTCTCGCGCGCCTGCTCCTCGCCGGCATCCTGCGCCGCCCAGTTGGACTGCAGCCCCTGCCATCGGGTTTCGAAGGCGGTGGCGTCGATCGCCGTGTCGGCGTCCAGCTCGCGCACCGCCTCGCGCACCGGCGCCATGAACTGCTCGAACTCGGGCGCGTAGACGTCGTTGTACCGGAAGCTGCGCTGCGCCACGCCCTCGATCAGGCGGCGCGCCGGATGCTGATCGTTGCCCAGGAAGCGCGGGTCCTGCACGGCCAGGCGCAACAGCGCCGGCTCCAGGGCCACCACGGCCTCGCGCACGGGCGCCAGCACGCGCTCGTCGGCGGCCACCTGGCCGACCAGGGTGCGCACGGCGTCCAGGCCCAGCACCTGGCTGATCTGGCGCGCCTGGGTTTTCAGCTCCAGCAGGGTGCGGGTGCGGGTGCGGGCCGAGGCCTGCTCGGCCCACTGCTCGGGCGGCAGCGCCATGCCGACCTCGACCGGGCGCGGCGCGCGGTCGACCACGCTCTGGCGCCGCTCGGCGGCCTCCAGGTCGGCCCGTGCCGCGGCGTCGTAGGCCGGCTCGGCCCAGGCCGCCAGTTCGGTCAGTTGCTGGTGCGCCGCGTCGTAGAACCCCGCCGGCAACGGCTCGTCGTACTGGGCGATCCATTGCGGACGGTACAGAAAATCGCGCAGCACGGCGCGCGAGGCATCGGGCGTGGACCGCGCCAGCTCGGCCATCGGCGGCAACGGCGCGCGGCGCTGACGCAGCGCGTCGGCATCGTCGCCCAAGGCACCCACGGCGCCGGCCACCGGCCCGCCGGGGCCAAAGCCACCCGGGCCACCGCCGCCGCCGCCACCACCGGCCACGGGCGCCGTCTCGCGCCCGCTCGCCCCGGCACCGCCGGCGCCCGCAACGCCACCACCGCCCTCGCTCAAACGCAGCCGGTAGCGCGCTTCCTCGACGCCCTGCTCCTCCAGCAGCTTGATCACCGTCTGGTAGAGCTGCTCCAGCTCCTTGGCAAAGGGCTTGGCGATGTGCCGCGTCCAGTGCATGTGCTCGTGCGGCTCGATCGGCTGCGCGTCGAACAGCCGCAGCAGCGCCTTGCACATCACGTCGGGGCGCAGCGGATTGAGATCGGCCCGCACCACCGGCAAGCCCATGACCGAACTCATCAGCGAATCGAGCCGGGCCAGGCTGTGCTCGACCACCGGCATCATGGCCTGCTGCAGGCGCGACAGCTCGACGAACCGGGAGACCTCGGCGTCGTCCATGATGGCCAGCACCGGCGCGTCCTCGCCGACAGGCGGCGCCCGCCTCTCGACGCCCTCGCTGGCCTCGCTCAAGGCCTCGTCGATGGCGTCGGCCAGCAGCCCCGGAAAGCGCGACTGCCAGCTCGCGCGGTACTTCAGCAGCGCCAGATGCGCCTCGGCCATCTGCTGCCGCACGGCGACCGAGCCGGTTCGGCGTTCACCCTCCTCCAGGGACTTGGCGGCCACATCCACGCACCGCTCGATCATCGGCGAAGCGAGAAATACCACCTCCTGCTTGCTGCGCTTGAGCAGGAGATTTTGGGTGCTGATCGGTCGCATGAAGGCCAAGGGGGGAAATTGAACCCGATCTTCGGGTCCGGCGGGGATTTTTCAGCCGCTTGATCGACTGTACCGTATCACCCAAGGCCTGGGCGCGGCCAGGCCGGTGGCCTCAGCCGGGCAATGGCTGGGTCAGGTACACCGCCTCGCGGCCCACGATGGGCGCCCGCGTGGGCATCAGCACGGTGCAGTCGTCGCACGGCGCGCGAAGCTCGCCGGCCGCGCCGTCGGTGGCGATCAGCTCGCCCTGGGCGAAAGTCTCGAAACCAACCAGCGGCCGCGCGAAGCGAAATTCCGGCGTCTGCACCATGCAGGTACGCAGCAGCTCGAAGCGGCGCTGGCGCGCGGCCGGCGGGAGCGCGTGCCCAGGCGGGGCGATCAGGCCAAAATAGGCCAGAAAGTCCAGCGTCACGGCGGTGGCCACCTCCGCCGTGGCTTGCAGGAAGTGCTGGCCGCACTCGGCCACCAGGGCCACGCCGGCGCCCGCGTCGGGTTGGCCATGCCGGCCGTGCTGGATCAGCGGCGTGCCGCTGCCCAGACCCTCGGGCATTTGCAGGTGCACCGTCACCCGGTCCAGCGCGCCGATGGCCAGCGCCGCGCGCGCGTTGCGCTCGAAACCCGGGTAGACCCAGAACGGCGCCACAGCCTGGCTGGTGGAATGGATATCAAGAATGTGGTCGGCCGCGGCCACCACCGGCCGCAACTCTCGCGCGCGCCGCAGCTCGGGGCTGTCCTCGGGCCCGTCCAGCCATTCGTCGGACCAGATGCGGTTCAGGTTGTGCACCAGCTGGCGGTTGTCGAACGGCGCCTCGGGGCGAAAGGCGTGGTAGGCCTCGACGTGGGCGAAACTCACCGTCAGCGTGCCGACCGTCGGGCGCACGCCCTGGTCGAGCAGGTGCGTGGCCGCCACCATGCCGCAGATTTCGTTGCCGTGCGTCAGCGCGTTGATCAGCACGTGCGGGCCGGGCCGGCCGCTGTCGAAGCGGTGCACGTAGTCGATGCCGGTGTTGCCAGCGCGGTAGGCCGACAGATCGCGGGGCAGCACTTCGAGGACGGGGTCGGGCTGGGTCATGGGCGTGGACGCTGGGCGTTCGGGACTCTGGCCGCGCATCTTATCGGCCCGCGCCCTACACTGCCGGCCATGTCCAGCGTCCTGCCCTCCACCGTCCACGCCGTCGAACTGCGCCAGGCCTACCGGCTGCTCAACACCGGCGCCTCGATCCTTATCAGCACCCAGCACGGCGACCGCCGCGACGTCATGGCCTGCGCCTGGAACATGGCACTGGATTACCTGCCGGCCAAGGTGGCGGTGTGCGTGGACAAAGCCACGCTGACGCGCGAGTTGCTCGACGCCAGCGGCCATTTCGCCATCGCCGTGCCCTGTGCCGGCCAGATCGACCTGGTCACCACCGTGGGCCACGTCGGCGGCCGCGAGGTGCCGGGGCAGGACAAGTTCAGTGCCTTCGGCATCGCCCACTTTCCCGCTTCCCGCATCGACGCGCCCCTGGTGGCCGGCTGCATCGGCTGGCTGGAATGCCGCGTCGTCCCCGAGCCGCGGGTGCAGCAGGCGCACGACTTATTCGTGGCCGAAGTGCTGGCCGCCTGGGCCGACGAGCGGGCTTTCGTCAACGGCAGGTTCCGCCACGTCGACGACACCCCACCGGACTGGCGCACCCTGCACCACCTGGGCGCCGGCAACTTCGTGGCGCCGGGCGTGCAGCGGCGCGGGGTGGCCGAACCCGCCCCGGCCGCAGCCGGGGCTTGAACGCCGGGCATGGCAAAGCCGGCGCCGATTGGCCACAATCACCCCATGACCCTGCCTTTGCAACACATCGCTTTCTCCATGCTCGACCTGGTGCCGGTGCGCGAGGGCCACAGCGTGGCCGACGCGCTGGCCGTGTCGCTGCGCACCGCCCGGCACGCCGAGCAACTGGGCTTCGCACGCTACTGGCTGGCCGAGCACCACAACCTGGGCGGTATCGCCTCCTCGGCCACGGCGGTGCTGGTCGGCCACATCGCCGGCGGCACCGAGCGCATCCGCGTCGGCTCCGGCGGCGTGATGCTGCCCAACCACGCGCCGCTGGTGGTGGCCGAGGCCTTCGGCACCCTGGCCGAGCTGTACCCCGGCCGCATCGACCTGGGGCTGGGCCGCGCGCCCGGCACCGACCCGATGACCATGCGCGCGCTGCGGCGCGACCGCATCGAATCGGTGGACGACTTTCCGCGCGACGTGGCCGAACTGCAGCGCCTGCTGGCCGAGCCCACGCCGGGCCAGCGCCTGGTGGCCACGCCGGGCGCCGGCACCCAGGTGCCGATCTGGCTGCTGGGCTCCAGCCTGTTCTCGGCCCAACTGGCGGCCGAGCGCGGCCTGCCCTACGCCTTTGCCTCGCATTTCGCCCCGGCCATGCTGATGCAGGCGCTGCAGGTGTACCGCGGCGCGTTCAAGCCGTCGGCGCAATGCCCCAAGCCCTACGTCATCATCGGCGTGCCCCTGGTGGCCGCGCCAACCGACGCCGAGGCCCAGTTCCTGGCCAGCAGCATCTTTCGGCGCGTGCTGGGCATCCTGCGCGGCGAGCGCGGCCTGCTGGCGCCGCCCGAAGAGGATTTTCTGGCCCAGCTGAACCCGCAGGAGCGCGCCGGCATCGCCAACTTCCTGGCCTGCGCCGTGATCGGCGGCCCGGACACGGTGCGCGAGGGCCTGCAGGCGCTGGCGCGCGAGACCGCCTGCGACGAAATGATGTTCACCTGTGACGTCTACGACCCGGCGCTGCGCCTGCGCGCGCTGGACATCGCCGCTCAGGTGCGCGCCGGCGGTGTGACGGCCCCCACATGAGCGCGCCGCGCGGCCGCACCGCCCTGGCCTTGCTGGCCTGCGGCGCCCTCGGCGGCTGCGCCGTGGCCAGCGCCACCGCTGGCGCGGCCATTTCGGTGACCGGCGCGGTGGTGTCCACCGGGGTCACGCTGACCGGCAAGGCGCTCGGCGCCGGCATCGACGCCATGGCCGCCAAGCCGGCCCCGGCCGACGGCAGCGGCATCGTGGTGCGCGAGCGCATCGCGCCCGAGGCGCCGCCCAAGACCATCACCACCCCTTGCGTGGCGCGCGGCGAGGTGCCTGGCCACCCTCCGGCCTGTCGCACGTAATTCCTATTTTGATAGCGCATCTGGAAGATTCCACGCCGGCCAATGGGCAAAAACATTGAAAACCTCGGACTCACCCCTGCCCCACAGCGCCGCCGCCGAGCGCAACGCCGGGCCGATCCTGGCCGAACTGCGGGCGCTGCTGTCGGCCCGCGGCCACGCGCTGGAGATCGCCAGCGGCACCGGCCAGCACGCGGCGCATTTCGCCGCCGCCCTGCCCGGCTGGACCTGGCAGCCCAGCGACGTCAGCGACCGGCTGTTTGGCGCCATCGCCGGCCGGGCAGACCAGGCGGGCGTCGGCAACGTGCTGGCGCCGCGCCGGCTGGACGTGCTAGACGCCGCCTGGCCGAGCGAGGGCGTGCCGTTCCAGACGCCGTTCGACCTGGTGTTCTGCGCCAACCTGCTGCACATCAGCCCCTGGGCCACCTGCGCCGGCCTGATGCACGGCGCCGCGCGCCACCTGGCGCCCGGCGGCTGGCTGCTGACCTACGGGCCATACCTGGAGGACGATGTCCCCACCGCCCCCGGCAACCTGGCTTTTGACGCCGACCTGCGCGCCCGCGACCCGGCCTGGGGCATCCGCCGGCTGGCCGACGTGGCCGCCGAGGCCCGGCACGCCGGCCTAACGCTGCGCCAGCGCCACGCGCTGCCGGCCAACAACCTGCTGCTGGTGTTTGGGCGGGCGGATTGAGGCGCCGGCGGCCGCGCCGGGCCACCTCGGCCAGCGCTCATCCCAGCGCGTAGCTGCCGTCCGCCTCCTGGCGCACCGCGCCGCGCTGCCGCAGCGCCTGCAGGTGCAGCGCAATACTGCGCCGCTCGGCGCTTTCCACGTAAGGCAGCTCGACACCCACCGGGTACAGCAGACGCCGCGCCACCAGCGCGTCCAGGGTGTGCGGGCGTTCGCGCAGGTAGCCCAGCAGCTTGGCGTCGCGCTCGTCGATCTTGCCGGCAAAACGCTCCAGCGCCTGCACGAAGGCGGCCCGCTCGGTCAGCACACCCCGGTGGTGCGAGGTGACCCAGACGCGCGCCTCGATGTCCCGGATCCGGCGCAGGCTGGCCTGGAACTGCGCCAGGTCGGAGGTGGCATCGCCGTAGTACGGCCCAAAACCCGTCAGGTCGATGTCGCCGATGAACGCCACGCCCGTGCTTTCCTCGACCAGCGCGCAGTGCCCGGCCGTGTGCCCGGGCAGGTGGTGGGCGCGCACGCGCACGCCGCCGCCCAGCTCCCAGAGCGTGCCGTCGGCGTAGGCGCTGGCGTCGGGCCGGGGCGCGTAGCTGAAATCGCGCTCGATCATCTGGCGCACGGCGGCCAGCACCGGCGGCGCGTAGCCGTAGTGGCGCGCCAGCCCGTCCCAGGACTGCGCGGCGGCCAGGTCGGCGCTGTGCACCTGCACGCGCGCGCCCGTCAGGCGCCCAAGCGAGACCATGTGGTCCTCGTGCACGTGGCCGAGCACAATCAAATCCACCCCGTTCAGCTCGGCGCCGATGTGACGCGACACCAGCGGCGTGTCGAAGGCCACGCGGGTGTCGGCGCCCTGCACGATCACCTGGTTGCCGTCCGGGTACTTGCCCGATTGGCGGCCCAGGTGCACGCGCACCGGGCCAAACACCTGGACTTCGGTGGGAAATGCAGCGACTTCGGTCATGCCCGATTCTGGCCTCAAGCCAGACGCCTCCCCGAGGCTCGATAAAATTGCCCGCACTTTTCGTTTCTGTCCACGCCATGGATTACCCCGGAAATCTGTTCGTCGTCGCCGCGCCCAGTGGGGCCGGCAAGTCCAGCCTGGTGAAGGCGCTGATGGAGGTCGACGCCCTGGTGCGCCCGTCCGTCTCGCACACCACGCGCGAGCCGCGCGGGCAAGAAAAAGATGGCCGCGAATACCACTTCATCGGCCACCCGACCTTCGACGCCATGGTGGCCGAGGACGGCTTTGTCGAATGGGCCCACGTGCACGGCAACCGCTACGGCACTTCGCGCCAGGCCATCGAGCAGCGCATCGCCGAGGGCCACGACGTGGTGCTGGAGATCGACTGGCAGGGCGCGCTGCAGATCAAGCAGCGTTTTGCCAACGCCATCCTGGTGTTCGTGCTGCCACCCAGCTGGGACGAGCTGCGCGCGCGCCTGACCCGCCGCGGCGAGGACAGCCCCGAGGTGATCGAGCTGCGCCTGGCCAACGCACGCGAGGAACTGGCCCAGGCCCGCCACTTCGACTACGTTATAATCAATGAAGTATTTGAGCGCGCGCTTTTCGATCTGAAAGCCATAGTGCACGCCCAGCGCCTGAAGTTTTCGGCTCAGGCTCGCGCCCGCGCCGAGACCTTCCAGGCCCTCGACATCCTCTGACCCCCTTTACTTTTAGGCTTCGCCATGGCCCGCATCACCGTCGAAGACTGCCTTGAGCAAATTCCCAACCGTTTTCAGCTGGTGCTGGCGGCCACCTACCGCGCCCGCATGCTGAGCCAAGGCCACACGCCGCGCATTGAAACCCGCAACAAGCCGGGCGTCACGGCGCTGCGCGAGATCGCCGCCGGCAAGGTCGGGCTGGAGATGCTCAAAAAGGTGCCCTAAAGCCCCACCGCGCCGCCGCCGCACCCAGCAAAAAAGGCGTCCATTGGACGCCTTTTTTACGTTCTTAATACAAAACTGGTCGGTCGGCGTTAAATTCGGGGGCTATGAATTCGGCCCTGCCCGCGGTTGACACCCCCCTGGCTGCCGCCAACGCGGCCGCAGCCAGCTTTGCCGCGCTCGAAGCCAAGCTCGACTACCTGGACGCCGCCGACACCGAACTGGTGCGCCAGGCCTACCGCTTCGCCGACGCCGCCCACCTGGGCCAGATGCGCCACAGCGGCGAGCCCTACATCACCCACCCGATCTCGGTGGCCGCGCAGGTCGCGGAATGGAAGCTCGACGCCCATGCCCTGATGTCGGCGCTGCTGCACGACACGCTGGAGGACTGCGGCGTCACCAAGGCCGATTTGCTGGACAAGTTCGGCCCCCAGGTCGCCGACATGGTCGACGGCCTGACCAAGCTGGACAAACTGCAGTTTTCCACGCGCGAGGAAGGCCAGGCCGAATCCTTCCGCAAGATGCTGCTGGCCATGGCGCGCGACGTGCGCGTGATCCTGGTCAAGCTGGCCGACCGGCTGCACAACATGCGCACCATGGACGACATGCCGCGCAGCAAATGGGGCCGCATCTCGACCGAAACGCTGGAAATCTACGCCCCCATCGCGCACCGCCTGGGCCTGAACCAGACCTACCGCGAGCTGCAGGATTTGGCGTTCCGCCACCTGAAGCCCTGGCGCTACAGCGTGCTGGCCAAGGCCCTGGGCAAGGCGCGGCACCGCCGGCGCGATCTGATCCAGAAAGTCCAGCAGGACGTGCAGACCACCCTGGCCGACGCCGGCCTGGAGGCGCGCATCATCGGCCGCGAGAAAACGCTGTACTCCATCTACCTGAAGATGGACGAAAAACGCCTGTCCTTCGCCCAGGTCAGCGACCTGTACGGCGTGCGCGTGGTGCTGCAGAACATCCTGAGCTGCTACACCGCGCTGGGCCTGCTGCACCAGCTGTACAAGCCGGTGCCGGGCCGCTTCAAGGACTACATCGCCATGCCCAAGGTGAACGGCTACCAGTCGCTGCACACCACCTTGGTCGGGCCGGCCAGCATCAACATCGAATTCCAGATCCGCACCGAGGCCATGGACATGGTGGCCGAAGCCGGCGTGGCCGCGCACTGGCTGTACAAGATCAACGGCAGTGGCAGCGGGCCGGGCGACCAATTGGGCACGCAGTGGCTGCAGTCGCTGCTCGACATCCAGAACGAAACCCGCGACGCCACCGAGTTCTGGGAACACATCAAGGTCGATCTGTCGCCCGACTCGATCTACGTGTTCACCCCCAAGGGCCAGATCATGGCCTTGCCGCAGGGCGCCACCACGGTGGATTTCGCCTACGCCATCCACAGCAACGTGGGCGACCACACGGTGGCGGCCAAGGTCAACGGCGAGCAGGTGCCGCTGCGCACCGAGCTGCACAACGGCGACGTGGTCGAGGTCGTCACGGCGCCCGTGTCCAGCCCCAATCCGGCCTGGCTGGGCTTCGTGCGCACCGGCCGGGCGCGCTCCAAGATCCGCCACCACCTGAAGAACCTGGCGCAGGACGAATCGCGCGATCTGGGCGAAAAACTGCTGGCCCAGGCCTTGCGCGCCGAAGGCCTGGGCCAACCGCTCGGGCAGGAAACCAGCGAGCGGCCGCTGTGGGACAAGCTGCTGCGCTTCACCGGCAACCGCAGCCGCGAGGAGATGATGACCGACATCGGCCTGGGCAAGCGCAGCGCCAGCATGGTCGCCAAGCGCCTGGTCACCCTGCTGGCCGCCGAGGGCGTCAAGCCCGACGCGCTGCTGCTCACGCAGGCGCGCTACACCGCGCACGAAAACCTGTCGCAGGGCGCGGTGATCCTGGACGGCGCCGAGAACATCACCATCAAGTACGCCACCTGCTGCCGGCCGATTCCGGGCGACGGCGTGATCGGCTACCTGGGCCGCGGCGAGGGCCTGGTGGTGCACACCGACGACTGCGCCGTGGGCCGCCGCCTGCAGCAGAAAGACCCGGAACGCTTCATCACCGTGGCCTGGGCCGACGAGCCGGTGCGGGCGTTCGAGGTCGGCGTGGTGGTCACGGTGGTCAATGGCAAGGGCGTGCTGGCGCGCGTGGCCAGCGCCATGGCCGCCGCCGAGGCCGACATCGTGCACCTGGGCATGGCCGAGGAAGCCACGCAGGAGGCGTTGGACCTGCGCTTCGTGGTCACGGTGCGCGACCGCGCGCACCTGGATGCCGTGCTGCGCAGCCTGCGCCGCACCGCCTCGGTGCTGCGCGCGGCGCGCATCATGCCGGCCGCCTGAGCCGCGGCCCAGGCCGCCAGTTGCTCATTTTACGATAGCAGCCCAGGAAGGCTGCGCGCCGAGGATCGCCGGTTTCGGCTGGCGGTTTTCACTTTAAAGTGCGCCAGTCGTTGAGTGTAAGCGGGGTGACTGTGAAGCCATGGAAGACCTCATGAGGGGTTCTCCATCCCAGGCATCTACGGGGTCTGTGGTTCAGCCGGTAGACAGCATCAAGCACCTGCTGCTGGCTAAACTGACCCAGGTCACTGCCCTTGGGGAAGTAGTAGCGCAGCAAGCCGTTGTGGTTCTCATTGAGCCCGCGCTGCCAAGGGCTGTGCGGATCTGCAAAGTACACCCTCGTGCCCAGACAGTGGCGCACAAACCCGTGCTGGGCAAACTCCTTGCCGTTATCCAACGTCAGGGTATGGCGCTTGCCTTGATGCGGACGCAACAACTCAATCACCGCCTGGGCCACAGGCTCGGCCTGCCGACGTGGCACCGCTGCGGCCAAGGTGTAGCGCGAGTAACGCTCGGTCAGCGTGACCAGACCGGCCAGGCCGTGATGGCCCGAGGCGATGGTGTCGCCCTCCCAGTCGCCGCGGCGCGAGCGTTGCTGCACGATGGCTGGGCGCTGCTCAATGCCCACGCGCTGGGGCAGCAGGCCTGCACCAGAACTGGGCCTTGGGCGCCGACGGCGGGCGCAGCGCAACACCGGCGGGGCAACACCTGGGCGTTGCAGGTACCGGTAGATGCAGCTGTGGCTCACGCGCAGGCGCTGCTCCAGCGCCAGGCGCTTGGACACCTGTTGGGGCGACAGGTCCAGTTGCAAGTAGGCCATCACCAGGGCCCAGTCTGGCGCCAACAAGCGCAGGGCATTGCGTCGGCAACTTTGGCGCTCGCGCGCTTGGGCTTGGGCTGCACCAGCGCGGTAGGCATCAGCGCTGCGATTGCGCTCAATCTCGCGTGCGATGGTGCTGCGGTGGCGTCCAAGGCGCTGGGCAATGTCTGCGACCGACAGGCCCAGTTCAAGCCAGCTTTGAATTTGATAACGTTCGTCTCGGCTCAGATGGGTGTAGCTCATGGGTGCACTTGATCGACTGGCAGGTCAAACAGGTGATCTTCGCTCGCCTCATCTGAGCCTTCCGCTTCTTCGTGCACTTCATTGTGGAAACCGCCATCCCAAACACCGATCCCAGCACCTGGTGCGGGCGCCCGCGCCCGCCGCCCAGTCAGTAGTCAACCAGCGAACCCGGCCGCAGGCACGGGTTGCGCTCGGCCAGCGGCGCGCGGCGCGCCACGTCGCGGCCAATCACGGTTTTGTGGATCTCGCTGGCGCCCTCGCCAATCTGGTTCAGCTTGGCATCGCGGAAGAAACGCTCCAGCGGAAAATCCTGCAGGTAACCCCGCCCGCCGGTGAGTTGCAGTGCGTCTGTGGCCACCTTCATGCCCAGATCGGTGGCGTGCTGCTTGGCCATGCTGGCGTAAACGGCGACATCGGCGTCGCCCCGGTCGTATTTCTCGGCCGTCACGTTGAGCAACGCGCGCCCGGCCTCGATCTGCGTGACCATGTCCGACAGCATCCATTGCACGCCCTGGTGCGCGGCCAGCGGTTTGCCGAAGCTCTGGCGGTCGGTGGCGTAGGTGGCGGCAATTTCCACCGCGCCCATCGCCCGGCCCAACGCCATGGCGGCGTGGCCGATGCGTGCGCGCAGCAGCGCATCCTGCGCCAGGCTGAAGCCCTCGCCCTCTTCACCCAGGCGATGACTCATCGGCGCGCGCACTTCGCGCAGCTCCAGCGAGGAGATCGGCACGCCCCACCAGCCCAGCTTGCCGTCCTCGGCGCTGATGCTCAGGCCCGGCGCATCACGCGGCACCAGGGCGGCCATGAAGGTGCCCGCGTCGTCCTCGCGGCGGCCGACGATCACCATCCAGTCGGCGGTGCTGGCGCGGGTGATGAACTTCTTGCGGCCGTTGATGACATAGCCATCGCCCTCACGGCGGAAGGTGGTCCGCAGCCCGCGCACGTCCGAGCCGGCGCCCGGTTCGGTCAGGCCGAAGGCGGACTGCAGCTCGCCCGTCAGCAGACGCGGCACGATCTCGCGCTTGAGCGCCTCGGAGCCGCCGGCCACGATGGCGCGCGTGGACAGATCGGTGCCGGTGATCAGCGAAGCGGTGGTGCTGCAGACCCGCGCGGCCTCTTCGATCAGGCGGGTGCGCAGCACCTGGCGCGCGTCGCTGCCGCCGTAGTCGCGCGGAAAGGCGGTGGCCACGATGCCTTCGCGCGCCAGGGTGCGGAAGGTGTCCCAGGCGAAGGTGTCTTGCCGGGCCACCTCGGCGGCCTTGGGGCCGAACTGGTCGCGGCACAGCGCGCGCATGCGCTCCAGCGTGGCGCGTTCGTCGGCGGTCAGGGCGAGCAGGAAGTGCTCGCCAAACAGGCGGGGTTGGGCGGTGGTGCTCATGGCGGGGTTCTCGTGGTTGAAGTGAATCGGTCGGGCGTTGATGACCCCATGATCCATCCCGATGCGGCGCGCCGTCGAGTCGTTGTTTCGATCAGCGAAACACGGTGTTGCAAGCCAAGGGCCCGCGTGGTCAGATCAGGCCATGAGTACACTTGCCCGCCCCGAATCCCTTGAAGCCCTGCGCAGCCGCCTGATCGACGGCCGCGTGCAATCCACCCTGGAACGCCTGTCTCCTGACGAGCTCTCGCCCGGCGAGGTGCTGGTGCGCACCTTGCATGCCGGGGTCAACTACAAGGACTGCCTGGCCATTCTGGGCAAGGCCAAGATCATCACCGACTTCCCGCGTATTGCCGGCATCGAGGCGGTGGGCCAGGTGATCGAGTCGTCCCACCCCGACTTTCGCCCCGGCGACCCGGTGCTGGTGCACGGGCACGAGACCGGCATTCGCCTCGACGGCGGCTTTGCCGAGGTGCTGCGCGTGCCCGCCGCGCACCTGCAACAGGTGCCGGCCGGCCTGACGCCCCTGGAATGCGCCATTCTGGGCGTGCCGGCCTTCACCGCCGCGATGGCGCTGGAGCGCTTCGAGGAGCTGGGCCTCGCCCGCGACAGCGGCCCGGTGGCCGTTTCGGGCGCTGGCGGCGCGGTCGGCATGATGACCATCGCCATCCTGGCTCGGGCCGGCTACGAAGTGGCGGCCATCACCCGCAACCTGGACCGCGCCCCGGTGCTGCAAGCCCTGGGCGCCACCGAAGTCATCGACGCGGCGGTGCTGAATGCGCCGCAGCGCCCGCTTGAAAAACCCCGCTTCGCGGCCGCCGTGGACAACGTGGGCGGGGCCATGCTGTCGTGGCTGATGCGCTCGATGAAAGACAGCGCCGCCATTGCCGTGATCGGCAACGCTGGCGGCAACACCTTCGAAGGCAGCGGCCTGCCCTTCTTCATGCGGCGCCTGCAGATGTTCGGCGTGATCGCCAACGCGCCGTGGCCCCAGCGCAGACGCCTGTGGCAGCGCCTGGGCAGCGACTGGAAGCCCGACATGGCACGGCTGCTGCCGCACGTCCACCACATCCCGCTGAACCAGCTCATGGCGCAGGCCGAGCGCCAACTGCAGGGCGGCACCTCGGGCCGCACCCTGGTCACGTTTGCCGGAGCCCCGGCTTGAGCGGCCCGCTGGCGGGTGTGCGCGTGATCGAGATGGAGGCCATCGGCCCGGTGCCCTGGGCCGGCATGATGCTGGCCGACATGGGCGCCGACGTGCTGCGCATCGACCGCCCCGAGGCCGCCGACATGGGCGTTCAGCGCGACCCACGTTTTGAATTGGTGGGCCGCGGCAAGCGCGTGTGCACGGCCGACCTGAAAACCGAGGCCGGACGCGCCACCGTGCTGGAAGAAGTGGCGGGTGCCCAGGTGCTGCTCGAAGGCCTGCGCCCTGGCGTGATGGAGCGCCTGGGCCTGGGCCCGGACGTGTGCCTGGCGCGCAACCCGGCCCTGATCTACGGCCGCATGACCGGCTGGGGCCAGGAAGGCCCGCTGGCCCAGAGCGTGGGCCACGACATCAACTACATCGCCACCGCCGGCGCCTTGCACACCATCGGGCCGGCCAATGCCCCGCCGGTGGCGCCGATCAACTTCGTGGGCGACTACGGCGGCGGCGCCATGCTGCTGCTGGTCGGCGTGCTGGCCGCGCTGCACGAAACCCAGGCCAGCGGCCGCGGCCAGGTGGTGGACGCCGCGATGGTCGACGGCACCCTGCTGCTGATGGCACCCATGCTCGGGCGCTGGCAGGCCGGCGAATGGAAGGACCAGCGGGAAAGCAACATCCTGGACGGCGGCGCGCACTTCTACGGCAACTACACCACCGCCGACGGCCAGGCCATGGCCGTCGGCGCCATCGAGCCGCGTTTTTACGCCGCCCTGCTGGCCGGCCTGGGACTGGATGCCAGCACCCTGCCGCCCCAACACGACCGCGCCGCCTGGCCCGCCATGCGGGCGCGCTTTGCCGCCATCTTCGCCAGCCAGACGCGGGGGCACTGGGAGCAGGTGTTCGCCGGCACCGAGGCCTGCGTCTCGCCGGTGCTCCAACTGAGCGAGTTGGCGACCCACCCGCACCTGGTCGGGCGGCGCAGCCTGGTGCCCATCGACGGTGTCCTGCACCCGGCGCCGGCGCCACGTTTTTCGCGCACGCCCGGGGCCATCGGCGGCCCGCCGACCGGGCGCCAAGCTTGATTGATCAGGGCCCGGCCACGGCCAGCCCAGGAGGATTTCCCCATGTCCGACACCTACACCCCTCAGCCGCGCGGCCTGTATTTCGAGGATTTCGAGATCGGCAAGACGCTGGTCACCACGCGCCGCACCATCACCCAGACCGACATCGTCAACTTCGCCTGCCTGTCGGGTGATTTCAACGCTCCGCACATCGACCACGAGTTTTGCAAAACCCAGCCCTATGGGGAGCCCATCGCCCACGCGCCGCTGATCCTGGCCATCGTCGGCGGCCTGCAGTGCCTGAGCGGCATCAACGATGGCACGATCATCGCCATGCTCGGCCTGGACAACTGGCGCATGCACCTGCCGGTGAAGGCCGGTGACACCATCCACGTGCTGATCACCGCCACCGACAAGAAGCCCACGCGCGGCGGCACCCAGGGCATCGTCACCTTCGAGCGCGTCGTCAAGAACCAGCGCGGCGAAACGGTGCAAACGATGACGCACAGCAATATGTACAAGTGCCGGGCGGCGAACGTTTCGGCCGCTTGAGGTTCACCAAGACCGTTGCATAGGCCACCCAACCCACGCAACGGTCCTCCTTATGGCCTAGGCCCCAGCCGACGCGCCTCTTCCAGCAACGCTTCCAGCAGGCGCTGTGCCGGTACCGTCAACGGCGCGTCGGCACGCCACATGGCGCACACGCGCAGCACCGGCAGGGGGTCATGAAGAGGCAGTCGCACGATGCCCAGACGCGGGCCGTAGAACTCGAAGAACCCGTGCGGCACCACGGCCAGATAGTCCGACGCGCTGACCACCGCCAGCAGGGTGGAAAAGGACTCGAACGCCAACGGCGTGGCGCGCGCCGCACCGTCCGAAGGCCACAGCCCCAGCTTGGCCGGATCACCCGGTCCGCCGGTGGGGCCCGTCAGGACCCAGGCCGCGTTGACCAGCGCGGCCAGGCGTCGGGCGTTCTGCAGGCGGTGGCCCTTGCGCGCCACCACCACCGACTCGCTGGCAAATAGCGGCTCGACACGGACATCGTGGCTGCCGTCGTCGGCGGGCCGCGGCCCGACGGCGATGTCGATCTCGCCAGCGCGCAGCTTGCTGAGGGCGCGCGGATACAGCGTGTCCAGCACGCGGATGTGCACCGACGGCCAGCGCGCGGTGAAGCGGGCGATGGTGGACGGCACCAGCATCGTGGCGGCGGCGGGCGACACCCCAATGGCCAGCGAAGCGTGGGTTCGCTCCACGTGCCAGGCGACCTCTTCACGTGCGCGGTCCAGCTCGCGCAGCGCCAGCGCGGCGCGCGCGGCCAGCAGCTCGCCAGCCTGCGCCAGGCGCGCGCCGCGTGGCGAGCGGTGAACCAGAGTGGTCCCAAACTCCTCCTCCAGTTGCTGCAGGGCCTTGGTCAGGGCCGGCTGCGACACGTGCAGCGCGTCGGCTGCCGCGCGCAGGCTGCCGGTCTGCGCAATGGAGAGCAGCAGTTGCAGATGCATCAGTCGCATGGGCGTTCTCCGGAGAAGTGATAACTCAGGGTTATGAGTATCCAGAAATACGAGCCCGGTGTCACGAGCGGCGACCTAGGATCGCGACTCAACCAGCCGGAGACGACGAACGTGGCCCGCGCCAAGAACATTCTCTTCATCATGTGCGACCAGCTGCGCGCAGACCACCTGTCCTGCTACGGGCACCCCAAGCTGCATACGCCCAACCTGGATGCACTGGCTGCGCGCGGCGTGATCTTTGATCGCGCCTACGTGCAGTCGCCCGTCTGTGGCCCTTCGCGCATGAGCTACTACACCGGCCGCTACGTCAACGAGCACGGCGCCAGCTGGAACTTCGTGCCCATTCGCGCGGGGGAGATGACCATCGGCGATCACCTGCGGCCGCTGGGCGTGCGCTCGGTGCTGGTGGGCAAGACCCACATGCGCGCTGATACCTCGGGGATGTCCCGGCTCGGCATGGACCCGGGCTCGCGCGAGGGCGTGCGTGTCGCCGAATGCGGGTTCGATCCGTATGAGCGCGATGACGGCATCCACCCCTATTCAGGGCATGACCCCGACCCGGCCTACAGCGACTACCTGCGCGCCAACGGGTTTGGCGGTGATAACCCCTGGGAAGCCTGGGCCAACTCCGCGTTGGATACCGATGGCAGCATCCGCTCGGGGTGGTTTCTGAAGTATTCCAACCTGCCCGCGCGGGTGCCGGCAGAGCACTCCGAGACGGCCTACACCACGCGCCGCGCCATGGACTTCATGCGCGATGCGGGCGATCAGCCCTGGCTGCTGCACCTGTCCTACATCAAGCCCCACTGGCCCTACCTGGCGCCCGACCCGTACGCCAGCATGTTCCGCGCCGAGGACGCGCTGCCCGTGGTCCGCAGCGAGGACGAGCTGCGTGACGCGCACCCCGTCTTCAGCGCCATGACCGAGCACCGCGTGTCACGCACTTTCGCCAAGCCGGGCGTGCGCGACGCGGTGATGGTGGGCTATATGGCGCTCGTAAAACAGATCGATGACGAACTGGGCCGCCTGTTTGACTTCATGCAGGCGCAAGGTTTGTCTGACAACACCATGGTGGTGTTCTGCGCCGACCATGGCGACTACCTGGGCGACCACTGGATGGGCGAAAAGGACCTGTTCCACGAGCCGGTGATCCGCACCCCGCTCATCATTGCGGACCCCGATCCGCGGGCCGACGTCACGCGCGGCACGCGCTGCGATCGGCTGGTGGAGGCAATCGATCTGGCGCCGACGTTCCTGGATGTGTATGGCGGCGCGCCGCTTCCGCACATCCTGGATGGGCAATCGCTGCGGCCGTTGCTGTTTGGGAGCACGCCTTCGGATTGGCGCCAGCACGTGGTGTGCGAGTACGACTTCTCGTTCCAGGATTCGCGCATCGCACTGGCCGTGAAGCCGCGCGACGCGTGGATGCGCATGATCTTCGACGGTCGCTACAAGTACGTGCTGTTCGAGACCTTCAGGCCCATGCTGTTCGACTTGCAGCAGGATCCGCACGAGCTGTCCGACCTGGGCGCATCGGACCGGCCCGAGCACGTGGCGGCACGCGCGCGCCTGCACGAAGCCTTGTTCAAGTGGGCGCGTCAGCCACGGCACCGCGTCACCGTGTCGGACGGCACCATCGAGTCGATCCAGGTGCAAGAGCGCATCACCGAGGGCGGCATTCTGATCGGCTACTGGGACGAAGCCGATCTCGCCACCGCGCGCGAACACTTCAAACCGCGTTTCGCGTCCGCCAACCCGCTGGTGCGGGACACCTTGGACCGCCTGACACAAGCCTCATCCACCGAGCAGGAGAACGAGCATGCCTGAGATTCCCGACATCACCCGCGCGCAGGCCGGACTGGACGGCGTGTCCTGGAACATTCTGGGTCAGGTCTACGTGCCCAAGCAGATCACCGACGAGAGCTTTGCCTGGCACGCGACCTTTCCCGAGGAAACTTTTGTCCCGCCGCACGTGCATGCCGACCAGGACGAGTACATCTTCGTGCTCGACGGCCGCATCGACCTGCTGCTGGACGGCCGTCGCAGCTCCGCCGGGACGGGCGATCTGGTGCGCATGCCGCGCGGCATACCGCATGCGTTTTTCAACAACTCCGGCAAAGCCGTGACCGCCCTGTTCTGGGCCGCGCCGACTGGCCGCCTGGTGGAGCTGTACCAACGCATCCACAACATGTCCAGCCCGGGCGAGGTGGCCCAGGTGGCGAGCGAGTTTGGGGTGCACTTTTTCCCGCCTGTGTCCTCGCGTCCCGACGCGGCGGCAAGCGGCGCCTAGCCCAGCAATCACGCCAAACTGAAAGGTCATGACCATGCTCAACCACCGTCAAACCCTGGGGGCCGCCGTCGGTCTGGCCAGTGCAGGCATTTCACTGCCCTTGCGCGCGCAGGCCGACTACCCCAGCCGGCCCGTTCACATCGTCGTGCCCTTGCCTCCGGGTAGCCCGCCGGATGTGCTGGCCCGCGTGGTGGGCGAACAGCTTCAGCAGGAGTGGAAGCAGTCCGTCGTGATCGACAACAAGCCAGGCGCGACCGGCATGATCGGGATGGACACCGTCGCCAAGGCCGTCCCGGACGGCTACACCGTCGGTGTGATGTTCATGACCCATACCGTGCTGCCGGCCCTGTTCGGCAGCATGCCCTACGACACCCGGCGCGATCTGACGCCGCTGGGCAACGCGGCGTGGCTCTACAACGTGCTGGTCGTGCCTGCCAACTCGCCGATCAAGGATGTTCGGGATCTGATCGAGCGGGCCGGTGCGGCGCCGGGCAAGCTCACCTACGGCTCCGGGGGGCTGGGGTCGCCAGCGCACTTGCTGGGCGAATCCTTCGGTCAGATCACGCGAACGCGGATGTTGCACGTGCCGTTCCGCGGCCCCTCCGAGGCCATTCAGGGCTTGCTGGGCGACCAGCTGAGCGCGATGTTTGCCACCAGCTCGGTGGCCGTGCCCATGGTGCGCGGCGGCAAGGTGCGTGCGCTGGCCGTCACCAGCCCAACCCGCCTCAGCGCCCTGCCCAATGTGCCGACGGTGGCCGAAGCCGGGGTGAGTGGTTTTGGCATCCGCGAATGGGAGGGTTTTGTCGCGCCCAGGGGCACGCCCGCAGCCGTGGTCAACAAGTGGAACGCCTCCCTGACGCGCGTTCTGGCCTTGCCTGTGGTGCAGCAGCGCCTCACCGACCTGGGTATGAGCGCGGCCGAAGTCGGCACGCCAGCGGAGTTCGGTCAGCTGATCGACAGCCAGCTGGATTACTGGTCGGGCGTGGTGCGCACCGCCGGCATCAAGGCCCAGTGATCGCCTCGGCCCTGTTGTTCCTCGCCTCGAGGCAGCCGGCGCTCCGCCATGACCTGCTGCACTCCACTTGAGCGTCGAACACCCGAGACAGGGCCAGGCACCACGGACGCGGCCGCACCCCGCACGGCCCCCGTCGCACGATCCGATCAAGAGCCGCGTGATCCCGCGCCCATCGGCGGACTGCCGCCCGTCTCCAGACTCAGCTCTTGTCGAGCGTCACCCAACTCTGAACTCGCACATCTTGGTAGCTGAAAATCAAGCATGACAAACCGACCTACTGGATCAGTGAGTTCTGAATTTTCCAGAGTTTGATTCTTCTAGTTTGAAATTCTGCAGAAGAAAGTCTTCCGCCCACCTTATACCCAGCACAGTCTCGCGGTAACACGTGCGAAAGCCCATGTTGGCTCGCGCAAGCAGAACAGAACAGAACAGAACAGGACACGCCAACGCGAACGTCCCGGTTGCTCATGGTCAACAGCACTGAGCTGGACGCGTCGTATCTGAAGGCCGCTGGGCGGCAAACAATCAGGGGCGATTCACGGAGTCGCTTTACGCAGACCTTCCCTAGCTGTGTCGCTTGAGTATTCTTTCTCGAACCCAGTGTTTTATCTCCTGCCAATACTCTTTTCCCAGAAGGGCGACTGCGATCAGAAACAAGAGCTCTCCCACAACGACAAGAGCAGAGAAGATGGCGATCTTGTTGGGAATGTCGAGGAAGGGAATGATGGGGAATGCAAGCCAGTACAGAAAAACCACCCCCAGCAATACGAAACCGGCCTTCTTCTTGAAGCTCAGCTTTTCGCTGCGAAAGAAGCTCGGCAGCTTCCGCAGCCAGTCTTCAAGATCGTCCACGATGGTGTAGACGGCAGGAATGACCAACAGGCTCAACACCGTGGAGGTGATCAACCCACCGATGACGGCAACTGCCATCGGGCTGCGGAAACTGGGATCGGCATTGCCGAAGCCCAGCGCGACGGGCAACATGCCTGCTCCCATCGCCAATGTCGTCATGATCACGGGCCGGGAACGCTTGTGGCACGCATCAATCAGTGCTTGTGTTCGGCTCATGGGCTCGTGCATCACCACACCATCCTGGCCGGTCTGGCCTCGGCGTGCTTCGATCGCATAATCAACGAGCAGGATCGAGTTCTTGGTGGCAATACCCATCAACATGATCAACCCGATCAGGGATGACAAAGTAAAGGCCTGACCTGCCAGCAGCAGCCCTAAGAACGCACCGCCCAATGAAAGCGGAAGTGCCGCCAGGATCGTGATGGGCTGGAGAAAATCCTTGAACAACAGAACCAGCACGACATAGATGGCTAGAACGCCGGCGACCATGGCTGCGCCAAAACTGGCAAACAGCTCATTCATCATCTCTTCATCGCCTTGAGCAACCTGGCGCACACCGACCGGCAGATTCTGGATCGACGGCAATTTCGCCACTTGGGCAGTCAGATCGCCCAGTTGTGTGCCCGACAGTTCAACGTCGATGGTGACGCTGCGTGTCCGATTGATTCGGCTTACCTGCGCCGGACCGCTGCCTTGCTCAATGCTAACGAGCTGGTTGAGCAGCACTGGACCCTTGGAGCCCGGAACAGTTAACCGCTCAAGCTGCCCCAGATCTTCGCGTATGTCCCTCGACAGCTTGACTACGATAGGAATCTGGCGCTGCTCCAGGTTGAGTTTGGACAGCAACTGGTCATAGTCACCAACGGTGGCAACGCGCAAAGTATCTGCGATAGCCGTACTCGAAACCCCCAGATCGGCTGCTCTGGCGAAATTCGGTCGTAGGACGATCTCATTGCGCGCGAGGCCCGCACTGGAAGCAATGTTGCCCAGGCCGGGAAGACGGCGTAGATCTTTCAGAACTGAATCGGCCGTTTCGGCTAACAACTGAGGATTCTCGCTGGTCAATACAAGCTGATACTTCTCACCCGAACCGCCAAAGCCGACCTTGCTACGCACGCCCGCAAGCCCGTCCATCGCGGCACGAGTCTCGCCTTCAATCACTTGCTTTCTTGGTCGCTCCGTGCGCGGGTCCAAAAGCACTGTAAGGGCTGCAATACGGACTTCGGCCTTACCGTCGGCGGCCATGACATCGCCGCCTGCCGATCCGCCGCCGATCGTCGTGTAGACGCTGCGTATGTGCTTGAGCGACGCCAAGCGATCTCGGGCACTTTCTGCTACAGCACGTGTCTGCGCCAGCGTAGCGCCGGGCTGAAGCTCCAGTGTTACCTGTGTCTGGGAGTTGTCGTCGGAGGGGAAGAAGCCCTGGGGCAGTAGTGGGATTAACATCAGGGAGCCGACAAAAAACCCGCCGGCCAAGGCCAACGTGATCCAACGATGCCGCAACGTCCAGTTGCAGGCCCGCAAGTAAGCCGCCATCCAGAAAGGTTCGCGCTGCGGACGCGCGTGTGGCTTCATCAGATAGGCCGCCATCATCGGCGTCAGCAGGCGCGCAACGACTAACGATGCAAACACTGCAAGCGCAGCGGTCCACCCAAACTGGCTGAAGAACCTTCCAGCAATGCCGGACATGAAGGCGGTGGGCAGAAAAACGGCGATCAAGGCAAAAGTGGTCGCCACGACGGCAAGACCGATTTCCGACGCGGCATCCATGGCCGCCTGGAACGGCGTTTTTCCCATGCTGATATGTCGCTCGATGTTCTCGACTTCCACAATGGCATCGTCTACCAAGATGCCAATCACCAGCGACAGCGCAAGCAAAGTCACCGCACTGAGCGAGAAGTCCATCAGCTCCATGCCAATGAAGGCTGGCAGAATCGACAGCGGCAGCGCAGCAGCCGAGATCAAGGTGGCCCGAATGTCGCGCAAGAACAGAAACACAACCAGAATTGCGAGAAGGGCGCCCTCGTAGAGCATGTGCATGGAGGCGTCGAACTCCTCCTTTGCGGGCTGTACAAAGTCGAAAACCTGGGTAATCTGCAAATCAGGCCATTCCGTGCGCAGTTGCACCAATGCTTGTGCCACTCTGTCGCCCACCTCGACTTCGCCAGCGCCTTTAGCACGTGCTATCTCGAAGCCGACCACCTCATTGCCGTTGAGCAAGGCGAGAGAACTACGTTCGGCGATGGTGTCCTTGAGCGTGGCCACGTCACCCAACCGGAAGCGCTTTCCACCGGGAAGCGAAAGCTCCACTTCAGCCAATTCATCAACATTCTTGACGCGCGCGACCAAGCGCAGCGGCTGCTTCCCCTGGCCTAAGTCGGCTTGCCCTCCTGCGGAGTCGGTCTGCACATCACGCAACTGTTGAGAGACCTCGGCCGCAGTCGCGCCAATCGCCTCCAGCTTGACCGGATCGAGCTCCACCAGTATTTCGCGGTTCACACCGCCTACGCGACTGACGGCCCCCACGCCGTTGACGCCCCGCAGACGACGGGACAATGTGTTGTCCACAAACCAGGACAGTTCGCCTTCGTCCATCTTGCTGGAGCTGACGGAATACGCCAGGATCGGCTTGCCCACGATGTTGAGCTTGCGGACTATCGGGTCGCGCAGATCCGTCGGTAATTCTGCGCGAATGCCTTGTACGGCCGAACGTACTTCGTCCACGGCCTCCTGTACGGGTTTTTCCAGCCGGAATTCAGCCATGACAACGACCAAACCGTCCTGGATGGTCGTACGCAGATTCTTCAAACCCTGCACTGAAGCGATAGAGTCCTCCAGCTTGCGTGCCACATCCGTTTCGAGCTGAGGAGGCGTTGCTCCAGGGAGTGAGGCTGACACGGATACCGTTGGAACATCCATGTCCGGAAAGCTCTGCACCTTCATCAAGTGGAAGGAATACAAGCCCGCAATGCTCAAAACCAAGAAGAGCAGAATGGACGGAATGGGGCTGCGAATAGACCAAGTAGAGAGATTCATGGCGTGCCTCTCAACGCTGGCCTGACTTGCTGGGCGCAGCAGAGTCGTTGGCCAACTGAACAACGTCGCCATCGTTTAGAAAGGCGCCACCACTCGCGACGATGCGCTCTTTGCCCTGAAGGCCGGACAGAATCTCCTGTTGATCCCCCAACATGCGGCCTACTGTGACTTTGGCTTGGTTCACGCGCATGTCGTCATTCACGATGAATACCAGGTGAAAGCCATCTCGGGCGACGATGGCCGATTGCGGCACGGTCATACCTTGTCGGTCGCCCACCGCAATCTCGCCACTCAAATAGGCTCCGGGCCGAATGGAAGTCGAATCCTTCTCGTCGGAATGGGTGATGTCCACATAGGCAATCCCACGTCGCGTGACCGGATCGACCGTTGGTGCGGCAAGACGCACCAGGCCTTCCCATGTCCTACCGCTAGGCGAAGTGATCTTCACTTTTTGACCTTGCCGAATCTGCTCCAGTTGTTGTGCAGAGAACTCCGGCCGCCACTCGAATCGTCCTTGCCGGATTAAGCGGAACATCTCGGCGCCTTGCGTCGGCACTGAACCAATCGTTGCCGAGCGAGCTGAAACGATACCGTCGTCAGGTGCGCGCAGCACCGTCTGTTTCAATCGCAGTTTCTGGGTAGTCACCTGCGCTTGTGCGGATTCAAGGCGTGCCCGCGCCGCCTGTTCCTGGGTCAATAATTGCTGGATGCGCTGCTCACTCAGACTGCCAGCGCCGCGTAGATTTCTGGCTCGCTCACCATCTGCTTGAGCCTCGATGGCTGCTGCCTTCGCTTCGCGCAGAGCTGCTTCCGCCACGCGTAGGTCGTTTGCGATCGTGTCGCTCGCAAATTTTGCAAGTGACTGCCCTTTGCGTACCCGATCCCCCACTTGCGCCAACACTTCTTCCACGCGCAAATTATTCGCCTCCGGGCCGATGATGGCTTCCTGCCAAGCCGCGACGGTGCCATTGGCCGTCAAGGCGCTGGTGACGGTTTGCGTCGTTGGCGACGCCACGGCAACCGTCAGCGCCGGCTTGCTTGTCGTTGGTTTCGATTCGTCCGAGGGAGCACCACATGCCGCCAGTGACGCAGCCATGGACATGGTCAGTGCAGCGGTGTAGCGCAATTGAAAGGCCCGAGTGCGGGAACGGGAGCTTTGGGATTTCATTTTTTTCATGGCCTGGATTCACTATGGGCAGACGAGCTCTTAAACCCACCGCCTACGGCGCGGTAGAGCGTTGTCCAGGCGCGCTGACCTGCCAGGTTGAGAGCAAGCGCGTTGAGCTGAGCTGTTCGCGCCTGGCGCCGAAGCTCCTCCAGCTCGAATGAACTGAGCATTCCCTGCTGATGCAGTCGCTCACTGGATTGCAGGCGAACGCGGGCCTGTTCTGCGGCAATGCTGCTTTGTGTCAAACGCTTGTTCGCACTGTCGAGTTGAACCAATGCCTCCTCGACTTCACGCACAGCCAGACGCACGCGGGCATGGTAGGCACTGATTGCCGCCGTCAAGTCCGCTTCGGCAGCCCGCTGTTCGGCAGCCCTGCGTCCAGCATCGAAGATTGGCAAGGTCAACGCCAGCGGGCCAAAGGTCCAGGTGCTGTTGCTATTTCTGTTGCCACCAAAGACTGAAGATCCCCACCCAATGAAACCTTCCAGACTGAGGCGGGGCAGACGGTTCGCTTGCGCTTGCATGACGCGTGCTTGAGCTTGCAGAACATCGCGTTCGGCGACATAGACGTCTGGACGCTGAGCAAGCGCTTGAGCGGGCACGGTTTCAACAGCGAACGAGGTCGGCACGCTTTCTCGCTCCCAGACGGATTGCATCAGCTGCCGCAACACCGGCTCGCTCTTGCCGGTTAGGGCCACCAACCCTTTGATCTGCACGTCGCAAATTGCCTGCTGCCGCTGCCATAGGTTCATCGCCTCCGCGGCGTTGTATCGCGCCCCCGCCATGTCGCCCTCTGAAGCCATACCGGCATTCAAAGAGCGTTGCATCATCTGCACGGATTGCTCATGAGACGCCGCGTCCTTGGCGAGGAACGCGCTTTGTCGCTGGCAGGTGCGCGATGCGTAGTAGAGATCGGCGACTTCCGCCGCTACCAGTGTGCGGGCGTCATGCCATAGGGCCTGGGCGCTTTCGAGGTCCGCACGGGCCGCCGAAGTTTCGGCACCGCTCAGGCTTGCCAAATCGAGTGCCCAACTGACTTGCACCCCTGCTTGGTCCTGGACATACATCCCGCTGTAAAGCGAAGCACGCGACCTCGCGGTCGAAGCTGTCCCGGAAAGTCCAGGCAACAGCGATGAAAGTGCCTTCGATTGCAGGGCCTTGGCCTGCTCAATGCGTGCCAAAGCACTCGAGACGTTGGGGCTGACCGCGTTGGCTGCGTCAATGAGGATCGTCAGCTCCGGCTCGCTCTGGGACTTCCACCACGCCTTCAGATCGGAAATTCGCTTCGAATCAGGCAGGGGCGCTATCCAGTGGGTCGGAACCTTGGGGTCGTCCGAAAGAGGCTCCAACGCAGACTTGGTTGCGCAACCGCTGAGAACCAGCGCCGCGCTAAGAACACAAGAAGCGAGCGCGAGCAGGCGTGGCCGCGGATAAGGCCGCATCTGCTTCGCGGTTGGTATGGGGACTGACCGTGTCAGCAGGCCGGCCTTTGAAATGCGTGCGTACATACTCATTATAAGAATGAAAAAAATGGACTGAAATGAACGGCCTTAGAGGCCCTCAGGCAGTTCAACAGCCCGCAACATCGCCTGATAACCAGCGCGTTTGTAAATGTCCGCCAAGTGCGGTCTGCGAACGACCATGTCGATAATTGCATTGGCCGTTACCGTGCAGATCGTGCCGTGGAACTCGATCGTCTGCGCCAAATCGAGCCCCTTGACCAGCGGGACATCCGGGATCGTGAGGTTGCCGAGGCGCATGCTTTTTTCCATCTGTTCATCTGACATTTTTCCGGAAGCGATCAGCTGATTCGCCGCGGAGTGCGCAGCCTGATTGGCCTGCGCCCAATCTATGTATGCATCCCAGGCAAGCTGAATTTGGCGCTTACCGGGGGGTGATCCCGCTAGGCTCTGGGCGAGAACACGCTCCATTTCGTCAAGCAGGTAGTCGCATACTGCACTTAGCAAAACGTCCTTGTTTTCAAAGTAGCGAAACAGTGTGCCCTCCGCGACCCCGGCCTTCTTGGCGATGGCTGCGGTGGGCGCGGCCAACCCCTGTTCTGCAAAGATCTCCGTGGCGGCACGCAATAGCGCCTGCTGCTTTTCTTCACTGCGGGGGCGGGCCACTTGAAGGCACCTCCTTATAAATGAGTATTCACTCATTATAAGACAGGAGTGAAATCTGGCAAGAGCTCTGTCACACCGCGCGAAGTGTGAGCTCAGGGGCCGGTCGATGGGCGGCGACACCCCTCGCGCTCTTGTTTGTCCAAGTTGCCAAGACACGCCGCAGCCGCGTGCTGCCGCTGTGATCTGCGGTCCCGGTCGCTGGTCAATTGCTGGTTTCCACGGCACCAAGCGGAACCCCATGCCGTCATCAAGCATCGAGTAATTCCATTTCTAATTCACAAGTGAATTTAAAAACGCACCTGTGATCCACGGCCACGACACGATGGAGGCGACGGTACTCGGGTCTTCTTCGAAAGACTTTAGCGCCATGGCCAAGTGATCCTCCAAGGCGTCGAGGCTTTTGAAGACCCGGTTGTGGAAGAACTTTTCGCGCAACTCGTCCCAGACGTGTTCAATCGGGTTGAGTT
>JAIUOM010000230.1 GCA_020161215.1 Pseudomonadota bacterium | reverse complement strand
GCAACTCATGCAGGCCATCGAACAACAGCAAACAGCTACCATTCACTGATCAGTATTCGCTGATTCTCAATATCAATCAGCGGTGTTGCACTTCGGAGTTGAGACCGCCTTACTATAAATTGGATAGCTATCCGCGCCAGAATCACTAGCGCTAGCGGCTCCAAAGGCTTACAAAGAACCATGAAAAAGCCGCGTCATCAGACGCGGCTTGAAGGGTGGTCAGGGCGCGCCGCTCAGCGCAGATAGCGCTCCGTCAGCAGCACCCAGTACGCCGCGCCCACGGGCACGTTGGCGTCGTTGAAGTCGTAGCCGGGGTTGTGCACCATGCAGATGGGGCCGTCGCCGCCACCGCCGCCGTTGCCGATGAAGGCGTAGTTGCCGGGCACTTCTTCCAGCATGTAGGCGAAGTCTTCGCTGGCGGTGATGGGGGCGGCGTGGGGCACCACGGCGTCTTCGCCCAGCAGCTCCAGCGCCACCTGGCGGGCGAACTCGGCCTCGGCCGGGGTGTTGACCAGCACCGGGTAGCCGCCCACGCGCGTGACCGTGGCCTTGACGCCGTAGGCCACGGCGGTAGCTTCGGTCAGCGCCTGGATGCGTTGCAGCACGGTGCTGCGCACCTCGCGGTCGAGCGTGCGCACGCTCAGGCGCAGGGTGGCGGTGTGGGCGATGACGTTGCGTGCCTCGCCGGCCTGGAAGGCGCCGACGGTGATCACCGCGACCTGCTTGGGGTCGACGTTGCGCGCCACGATGCTTTGCAGCCCCATGACGATGGCCGAGCCGGCCACGACCGGGTCGGCGGCCTCATGCGGCATGGCGCCGTGGCCGCCGCGGCCTTCGACCAGGATGTCCAGGTTGTCGGACGAGGCCATCATCGCCCCGTCGCGGAACAGCATGTGGCCCTGCGGGTGGCCGGGCATGTTGTGCATGGCAAACACGGCGTCGCACGGAAAGCGCTCGAACAGGCCGTCGTCCATCATGCGGCGGGCGCCGGCCAGGCCTTCTTCGGCGGGCTGAAAAATCAGGTTCAGCGTGCCGTTGAACTGCGGGTTCTCGGCGATCTTCTTGGCCGCGGCCAGCAGCATGGTGGTGTGGCCGTCGTGGCCGCAGGCGTGCATGCAGCCGGCGTGCTGGCTGGTCCAGTCCAGGCCCGTGGTCTCCTGGATCGGCAGCGCGTCCATCTCGGCGCGCAGCCCTAAGCGTTTGGTGCCCGTGCCGCGCTTGAGCTGGCCCACCAGGCCGGTGCCGCCGATGCCGCGCGTGACCTCATAGCCCCAGGCGGTGAGCTTGTCGGCCACCAGGTCGCTGGTGCGGAACTCCTTGTAGCCCAGCTCGGGGTGGCGGTGGATGTCGCGGCGCACGCCGATGAACTCATCGGCCTGGGCGTGCTGGGCTTGCAGTTGGGGGTGCAGGGCGCTCATGGGCGGCTCACTCCGCCTTCAGGTTGAGCTGCTTGGCGATGTCGCGGTACTGCTGGGTGGCCGCCGTGTAGGTCTTGGCCAGATCGGCCAGCGACTCGGGCTTGCTGATGACCAGGCTGTTGGCTTCCAGGCTGCTCACCACCGCCGGGTCGGCCATGACCTTGGTCAGATCGGCGTGGAGCTTTTGCACCACCGGCTCGGGCGTGCCTTTCTTGACGAAGTAGCCCGACCAGGTGTTGAAGACAAAGTTCTTCAGCGCCTTGCTTTCGCCGATGGCGGGGTACTGCTTGGTGCTTTCCTGGCGGTCCTTGTTCAACAGGGCCAGGATTTTCAGCTTGCCCTGCTTGTCAAACTCGTTGTAGTGCTTGCCGTAGGGCGCCAGGTACATGTCCACCTGGCCGCCCAGCAAGTCCTGCACGGCCGGCGCGCCGCCACGGTAGGGCACGTGCAGCATCTCGATGCCCAGCGTCTTGGCCATGTAGGCGCCCAGCAGGTGGTACAGCGAGCCCGGGCCGACCGAGGCGTAGCTGACCGGTTTGCCGGCCTTGGCCTGGGCACGGGCGTACTCCACGAATTCGTCGACATTGCTCACCGGCAAATCCTTGCGCACCAAGAACACCAGCGGCGTGGCGCCGACCATCTGCACCAGGCGGAAGTCTTCGCTCTTGAACTTGATGGCGGCGTTGGTGAGCGGCGCCAAGATCAGCTCGTTGGGCGAGCCCTGGAACAGGTAGTAGCCGTCGGCCGGCGCGCCCAGCACCTTGGCGCCTGCAATCGCACCACTGGCGCCCCCCACGTTTTCAACCAGGACCGGCTGCTTGAGCAGGGTCGACAGCGGCGTGTTGACCTGGCGCGCGATGGTGTCCGACAGACCACCGGCCGGGTAGGGCACCATGATCGATACCGGCTTGGCCGGAAAGCTGTCGGCCAGCACGGCGAAGGGGGCGCACAGCGCGGCGGCGAGGGTGGCAAGGCTCAGTCGGCGGTTGATCATGCGGGTCTCCAGGGTGTCGTTGTCGGGGTGGTTTCATGATGCAGGGTGGCATTTGATGTGTCCAATGAATTGTTTTCAAGAAAATAATTCATTACAGTCATTGAGATGAACCTGCGCCAACTGGAACACCTCATCACCCTGGGCGACATCGGCTCCTTCACGCGCGCGGCCGAGCGCCTGCACGTCACGCAGTCGGCGCTGAGCCGCAGCATCCAGGCGCTGGAGGCCGAACTGGGCGCGCCCCTGTTCGACCGCGTGGGCAAGCGCAGCGAGCTCACCCCCCTGGGCCAGGCGGTGGCGGCGCGGGCACGCCGCATCGGGCTGGAGGCGGCCGAGATCCAGCGCAGTGCCGAGCTGCTGCGCCAGGGCGATGCGGGCAGCATCCGCGTCGGCCTGGGGGCCGGGCCGGGCGCATTGCTGATGACGCCCCTGCTGGCCCACGCGGCCGGCCTGTACCCGCGCGTGCGGGTCAGCATCTCGCGCGGCTCGCCCGAGCTGCAGCTGCAGCGCCTGCGCGAGCGCGATCTGGACACCCTGGTGACCGACATCCGCGGCATCGCCCCGGCGCCGGATCTGGTGATCGAACCCATCAACGAGTTGCGCGGCGGCTTTGTCTGCCGCGCCGACCACCCGCTGGCGGGCCAGAAGGCGCTGGGCATCGACGCGGTGCTGCGCTACCCGGTGGCGACCAGCTCGCTGTCCAACGACGTGGCCAGCGCCCTGGTGCAGACCTACGGGCCACGGGCGCACCCCGACCAGATGGCGGCACTGCGCTGCGAGGACGTGAGCAGCTTGGTGCAGGTCATGGCACAGACCGACGCGGTGTACCTGGGGGTGATTGCGGCGGCGCGCGAGGGGCTGGAGGCGGGGCGGCTGGTCGAGCTGGACATGGCGCGGCCGCTCGGCATCACGGCGCGCTACGGCTATGTGAGGCTGGCGGGGCGCACCGAGGCGCCGGTGATGGGGATGTTGCGGGGTTTCGTGGGGGAGCGGTTGCGGGATTGATCTGGGTTGTTTTTGGCTGGTGGGAGCTATCAGATGGATAGCTGGAGTAGCTTTATTCATGCCGACTTGGCGCCAATTTTGTTGAATTTAGGGTGGTGGGGTTGGGGGCGCCCGCTGGCCGGGATGTGCGCCCGGCGGCGCAGTCCCTTTCTTTGCTTCGCCAAAGAAAGGAACCAAAGAAAGGCGACCCTGTTGTCTGCGACCCTCCGCTTCGCTGCGGGCAAGCTGCGGTGCTCGCGGACGGGGTGCGCCGCAGAACTCGCTGCGTGCCTGCGGCCCTCCGCTCAAACAACCGCGGCGAGTCAGATCACGCTGCGTGTGCGTCCTGCGGCGCACCCGCTCACCCCGCCCGCTGCGCGCCTCGGCGCAGACAGAAGGGTGTGGGGGAACGCACGGGCCATCGCTGCGCTCGGCCTTGGGCTGAAACCCGGATTTCGAGGCCGAGCGCAGCGATGGCCCGTGTTGTTCCCGAGATCCCCTCTGGCCGTGCCGAGAAGCGCAGGGGCTGGGGCGGGCCTGGGCAGCGCAGCATGCCCAGGCTTTGTGGACTGACTCG
>JAIUOM010000029.1 GCA_020161215.1 Pseudomonadota bacterium | reverse complement strand
ATTTCTGCAAGCTGTTCGATGGCGCGCGCCACGATTCGGGCGACCCCTTTGTCTGGGGCGAACGCATGATCGAGCACTACCAAGCCAACCGCTGCGACCCGCGCAGCAAGGTGCTGATCTTCAGCGACGGGTTGACCATTCCGCGCTGCATCGAGCTGTTCCAGCGCTTTCACGGCCGCGCGCAGCTGGCTTTTGGCGTCGGCACCAACCTGACCAACGACCTGGGCCCCGAGGCCTTGCAGATCGTGCTCAAGATGGTGGCCTGCAACGGCCAGCCGGTGGCCAAGATTTCCGACACCCCCGGCAAGACCATGGTCGAGGACGAGGGGTATCTGAGCTACCTGCGCCAGGTGTTCGGCCTGCCCGTGCCGGCGCCGCGCTAAAAACCCCGATACTGTTCGTCCATTCTCCGCCGGGCTTTTGCAGTTGGTGCCCGGCGGCCTTTTCCTGCTTCGCGCACTCTTTTGCGTTCCATCGCCATGCACCTGACCGCCTTCCCGCCCACCGCCTTTCTCCATCGCCTGCTTCGCCCCGGCGCCTTGCCGTTGCTGTTGCTGGCCTTGGGCGCGCCGGCCCAGGCGGCCACGCTGGACGGCGGCCAGCTGTCGGTGCTGTGGGCCGTGCCCTTCATCGGCATCCTGCTGTCCATCGCCATCTGGCCACTGGTCGGCCCCGGCTTTTGGCACCACCACTTTGGCAAGATCGCGGCGGCTTGGGCGCTGCTGTTCCTGGTGCCGTTTGCCGCCGTGTTCGGTCCCGGCATGGCGGCCGCCGGCCTGGTGCACGCGCTGCTGGCCGAGTACGTGCCCTTCATCCTGCTGCTGACGGCGCTGTTCACGGTCTCGGGCGGCATCTACATCCGCGGCAACCTGCACGGCACGCCGGCGCTGAACACCGGCATCCTGCTGGTCGGCGGGCTGCTGGCCAGCTTCATGGGCACCACCGGGGCCTCGATGCTGCTGATCCGCCCGCTGCTGCGCGCCAACGACAACCGGCGCCACAACGCGCACGTGGTCATCTTCTTCATCTTCATCGTCAGCAACATCGGCGGCTCGCTCACGCCGTTGGGCGATCCGCCGCTGTTCCTGGGTTTTCTGAAGGGCGTGACCTTCTTCTGGACCGTCGGGCACATCCTGCATGACACGGTATTTTTGATGGTCGTGCTGCTGGTGCTGTTTTACCTGCTCGACAACTACCTGTACCGCAAGGAGGGCGTCACCCCGGTCGACCCCACCCCGGACAACCACCGCTTCGGCTTCGACGGCAACGTCAACTTCGTGCTGCTGGCCGTGGTGGTCGGCCTGGTGCTGATGAGCGGGATCTGGAAGTCCGGCGTGGTGTACGACATCCTGGGCACCCACGTCACCCTGCAAGGCTTGGTGCGCGATGTCGGCCTGTTGGCGGTCACCGTGGTGTCCCTGATCGTCACGCCCAAGCGCGTGCACCAGAACAACCAGTTCAGCTGGGGCCCGATGCAGGAAGTGGCCAAGCTGTTCGCCGGCATCTTCCTGACCATCATCCCCGTCATCGCCATGCTGCAGGCCGGCGTCAACGGCCCGTTCGGCGCCGTGGTGCGCGCCGTCACCAACGCCGATGGCTCGCACAACCCGGCCATGTACTTCTGGGCCACCGGCCTGCTGTCGTCCTTTCTGGACAACGCGCCCACCTACCTGGTGTTCTTCAACACCGCCGGGGGCGATCCGGTGCAGCTGATGGGGCCGCTGGCCACCACCCTGGCGGCCATCAGCGCCGGCGCCGTCTTCATGGGCGCCAACACCTACATCGGCAACGCCCCCAACCTGATGGTCAAGGCCATCGCCGAGGACCGCGGCGTGAAGATGCCCAGCTTCTTCGGCTACATGGCCTGGAGCTTCGGCATCCTGGTGCCGCTGTTCCTGATCGTCACCTTCCTGTTCTTCCGGTAAGCGCCGGCGCGGCTTGCGCATCATCTCAATCGGGTATATATTTTGTCTCGATTGGAGATGATGCCGTGAACCTTGCCGCCGCCCATGCCCCGCCCGCCGCACAGGATCGCCTGGCGGTCTATGCGTTGCGCGCGCCCGTGCCGGCGCGTGGCGGGGCTTTCCACCTGTCGCCGCTGGAGCGCGTGCACCTGGTCAAGCAGGGCATGCCGGCGCGCACCGTGCAGGACATGAGCGTCGCCATGGGCCTGTCGCGCGAGCAGTTCATGCGCGTCACCGGCCTGGCCCGCTCCACGGTGGAGCGCAAGATCGCCGCCCGCCGCGCCCTGTCGTCCGACGAAAGCGAGAAGCTGGTCGGCCTGTCGCGCCTGATCGGGCAGGTCGATGCCATGGTGCGCGAATCGGGCGATCCGGCGCCCGATTTCGACGCCGCGCGCTGGTTCGCCGGCTGGATGGCCGAGCCCGTGGCCGCGCTGGGCGGCCTGCGCCCGCAAGAGTTGCTCGACACCGCCGACGGCCGCGAAGCCCTGGGCACCTTGCTGCTGCAAATGAAATCCGGCGTCTATGCCTGAGCCTGGCGGCGCTTTCGTCAGCTTCTGGCGCATCGCCACCGATACCCCCGACTACACCGCCGACGACCTGAGTGGCAAGGGCGCCCAATTGAGCGGGGGGCGCTGGAATGCACGCGGCACGCCGCTGCTCTACGCCAGCGGGTCGCGCGCGCTGGCCTGCCTGGAAACCGTGGTGCACCTGGGCGGTGGGCTGGCGCTGCCGCTGAACCGCTACCTGGTGCGGCTTGATGTGCCCACCGAGCTGTGGACCGCGCGCGCCGTGTTCGACGCCCTCACCCAGGTCGGCTGGGACGCGCTGCCGCCCGGGCGCGTCAGCATCGCCTGGGGCACGGCTTGGGCGCACGCAGGCGCCAACTGCCTGGCCGAGGTGCCCTCGGTCATCGTGCCCGAGGAAAGCAACCTGCTGATCAACCCGCGCCACCCCGAGGCCGGACGTATCGCCGCCACCAAGCTGCGGCGCTGGACGTACGACCCGCGCGCGGCGCGCGCGCAGTGACCTTGGCGCCGCGCGAGCGGTGATTTTCATGCCGCGCGCACCTTGCAATCTTTGCCCCGTGCGCTCCTAGAATGGGCCAATGACTTCTGCCCCCGCTTCCCGTCCCCGCGTTCTCGTGACGCGCGCCATTTTTCCCGAGGTGATCGACCAACTGGCCGAGCATGTCGACGTCGAGGCCAACCCCGACGACCAGCTCTGGTCGCGCGACGAGCTGATCCGCCGCGCGCAGGGCAAGCAGGGCCTGCTGACCACCGGCGGCGAGCGCGTCGACGCCGCCTTGCTCGCCGCCTGCCCCGACCTGCGCATCTGCGCCAACATGGCCGTCGGCTACAACAACTTCGACGTGCCCGCCATGACCGCCGCCGGCGTGCTGGCCACCAACGCGCCCGGCGTGCTCACGGACACCACCGCCGACTTCGGCTTCGCCCTGATGATGGCCGCCGCCCGCCGCGTCACCGAAAGCGAGCATTGGCTGCGCGCCGGCCAATGGGACCGCTGGCGCTACGACCTGTTCGCCGGCAGCGACATCCACGGCACCACCCTGGGCATCATCGGCATGGGCCGCATCGGCCAGGGCATCGCCAGGCGCGGCACGCACGGCTTTGGCATGCAGGTCATCTACCACAACCGTTCGCGCCTACCCGCCGAGGACGAAGCCGCCGTCGGCGCCACCTACGTCAGCAAGCAAGCGCTGTTGCAAAGCGCCGACCACGTGGTGCTGGTCGTGCCCTACACGCCCGAATCCCACCACACCATCGGCGCCGCCGAGCTGGCCCTGATGAAGCCCACCGCCACCCTCACCAACATCGCGCGCGGCGGCATCGTCGACGACGTGGCGCTGGCCCGGGCCCTGAGCGAAGGCCGTATTGCCGCCGCCGGGCTCGACGTGTTCGAGGGCGAACCGAAGGTTCACCCCGACCTGCTGGCCTGCCGCAACGTCGTGCTCACCCCCCACATCGCCAGCGCCAGCGTGCCCACCCGCCTGGCCATGGCCAGGCTGGCGGCCGACAACCTGGCCGGCTTCCTCACCACCGGCCAGCCACTCACACCCATCAACCCCGAGGTGCTGGGCAAGGGTTGAGGACTATTTTTTAGGCATCAAATCGACTGTTGAGGCTACAACCACCAGCCTGAACAGCTATCTAATTAATAGCTTTAGGCCTTGCTTTCAACACGCCGGCACCCTCCGCCCATGACCACCGCCAAGCCTGCCACCAAAGCCACCCGCCGCGGCACCTCCGCTCGCCCGGCCGCCGCGCCGCCCGGCAGCCCGGTCGCCTACCTGCTGCACATCGAGCTGCGCGACGCGCGGCCCAAGATCTGGCGCCAGGTCTGGGTCGATCCGGCCATCACCTTGCGCAAGCTGCATGCCGTCGTCCAGGCCGCCATGGGCTGGCACGACGCGCACCTGTACGGCTTTGCCGTGCCCGGCCCCGGCCGCGCCGGGCGTTACTGGGGCGCGCCCAACGGCCAGCGTTTCGAGCCCGCGGCGGCACGCGACGGCGACCTGTTCGACGTCGAGCCCTCCAACGACGATGCGCGCCAACCGCTGAACGGCCTGTTGCATGCGCCCAAGGACAAGCTGCTCTACCTGTACGACTTTGGCGACGACTGGGAGCACGTCATCACCTTGGCGCAGATCCAGCCCGACGCCGAGCCCCGCCCGCGCCTGACGGGCGCCGGCGGCGGTTGCCCGCCCGAGGACTGCGGCGGCGTCCCCGGCTTCGAGCAGTTGCGGGACGACTGGAACAACCCCGACTTTCCCGACCGCGCCGAGTTGCTGGACTGGCTGGCCGAGATGGGTGTGGCCGGCGAGCCCGGCAGCCTGGACGAAGCCGGCTGGCAGGCCCTGGCCAAGTCGGTCGCCCGCCTGCAGCCCAAGCCCCGGGCCAAGCCTGGACCCAAACCCGCCGCCAAGCGCCGTCCAGGCAGCGCGGTTTAGCTTGCAAAATCGGTCGATGGCGCTATAACCACCAGCGTTAGAAGCTATCAATACAGTAGTAAAAATCGCCGCATGACCCCTGCTGAATTCATCGCCAAATGGGGCCCAGGTGGTCCCTCGTATGCGCTCAATGAAGAGCAGGGCGCGCAAAGCCACTTTCTCGACCTGTGCGATCTGCTCGGCGTGCCCAAGCCCGGCAGCGGTGCCACCGCCGACGAATACGTCTTCGAGCGCCGCTCGCTCCAACTGGGCGAGGCGCGCGGCTACGCCGACGTCTTCTACCGCGACCACTTCGCCTGGGAGAACAAGGCCCCCGGCAAGAACCTCGACGCCGCCCTGCGCCAACTGCAGCAGTACAGCCTGGCCCTCAGCAACCCGCCCCTGTTGGTGGTGTGCGACCGCCTCACCATCCGCGTCCACACCCAGTTCAATGGCCACCCCAGCGTCACCCACACCGTCCGGCTTGACCAGCTGGACCAGCCCGACAAGCTGAGCCTGCTGCGCCGCCTGTGGCTTGACCCCGCCAGCTTTCGCCCCCAGCTCACCAACCGCGCCATCACCGAAAAGGCCGCGCACAGCTTTGCCACCCTGGCCGAGCAACTGCGCCGCCGCGGCCACCACCCCGACCAGGTGGCCCACTTCCTCACCCAGTGCCTGTTCTGCTTTTTTGCCGAAGACGTGGGCCTGCTGCCCGGCCGCATGTTCGAGCGCCTGGTCGGCAACAAGCAGATCACCAGCGACGTGCTGACCAAGGGTCTGCGCAACCTGTTTGCCACCATGCGAGATGGCGGCCTCTACGGACCCGACGACATCCCCTGGTTCAACGGCGGCCTGTTCAAGCACATCGACGTGCCCCAGCTCGAAATCGTCGACATCACCGAGCTGCGCAACGCCGCCGCCCTCAACTGGTCCGCCATCGACGTCTCTATCTTTGGCACCTTGTTCGAGCGCGGGCTCGATCCCGGCAAACGCAGCCAGCTTGGCGCCCACTACACCGACCCGGCCACCATCGGCCGCATCATCGAGCCCGTCATCAGCCGCCCCTTGCTACAACAATGGGAGCTGGTGGCGCAAGAACTGCGCGGGCTTACCGCCAAAATCAAGAAACACGGCGACGCCGCCTACAAAAAGGCCCACGCCCGCTTCGTGCAGTGGCTGCAGGTGTTGAGCGACTTTCGCATCCTCGACCCCGCCTGCGGCAGCGGCAACTTCTTGTTCCTCGGCCTCAAGGCCCTCAAGGATGTGGAACTGCTCAGCATCACCCAGGCCGCCGACCTGGGGCTGGGCCGCGAGCAGGACCTGGTTACCGGCCCGCACAACCTGCTCGGCATCGAGCTGAACGAATACGCCGCCGAGCTGGCCCGCGTCAGCATCTGGATCGGCGAGATCCAGTGGCGCATCGCCCACGGCTACCCGCCCAAGACCAACCCCGTGCTGGAGCCGCTCGACCACATCGAATGCCGCGACGCCCTGCTCACCTGGGTGGGCGAGGGCGATGCCCGGCACGCCACCGAGGCCGCGTGGCCGGCGGCCAGCGTGGTGGTGGGGAATCCGCCGTTCATTGGCGACAAGAAGATGCGCCGAGAGTTGGGCGACGCCTACGTCGAGGCCCTGCGTCAAACCTACCAGGGCCGCGTGCCTGGCGGGGCGGATTTTGTCTGTTACTGGTTCGACAAATCGCGTGCAGCGCTGGTGGATAAAGCGCTGACTGCTGCAGGCTTGGTAGCAACCAACTCCATCCGCGGCGGCGCCAACCGCAAGGTGCTGGACGCCATCGTGCAGGCCAGCCGCATCTACGACGCCTGGAGCGACGAGCCCTGGGTGAACGACGGGGCGGCGGTGAGGGTGTCGTTGGTGGCGTTTGGACGTCCGGAACTGGCCTCGCAATTGAATGGGGCGGCTTCCTTACCGATCCAGGCAGACCTGCGCGGCAGTGAAGAGACGGCGGCTCAGCCAGCAAAGCTCCAGGCCAATCACGATGTGTCTTTTCAAGGCGCAGTATTGATAGGCGCGTTCGACGTCCCAGCAGACGACGCTCGCCAATGGCTTCGTCAACCGAATCCGCATGGCCGTTCCAACAGCGAAGTGCTCAGGCCGCTGACCAACGGGAAGGACATCACCAGTCGTTCTAGGCAACGGTGGGTGATCGATTTCAATCGAATGGAGCAACCATCGGCGACGCTGTACGAACTCCCGTTTCACCATGTAGAAACATTCGTCAAACCTGTACGGGCTTCAAATCCCAGGCCAGTACGTCGTGATCGGTGGTGGATTCATGGGGAGCATGGTGGAGGTTGGCGAGATGCGACTGCAAAGTTGCCGCGTTTCGTCGCAACCTCTCAGGTGTCAAAGCATCGCTTTTTTGTTTGGCAACCCGTTGCGGTGTGGCCTCATCAGACCGTAATTGCCATCGCCCGCGCCGACGACACCACCTTCGGCATCCTGCACAGCCGGTTCCACGAACTCTGGTCGCTGCGTTTGGGCAGTTGGCTGGGCGTCGGCAACGACCCGCGCTACACCCCCACCACCTGCTTCGAGACGTTCCCGTTCCCCGCCGGCCTGACGCCCGCCGACACCGCGCACCAGCGCACCGAGGCGCTGGCCAGCGGCGCGCTGATCCCGTCCGGGCTGGCGGCGGGGCAGGGAGTAAATTCAGAGCCAAATCAGGCAGATGTCGGCGTGGATAAATCGCCACCAGCTATCAATTCAGGAGTTAATGACACCTCCAACGAAGCCGTGCGCACCCACGCCATCGCCATTGCCGAGGCCGCGCACCGGCTCGACAGCCTGCGCCAGGCCTGGCTCAACCCGCCCGAATGGACCGTGCGCGTGCCCGAGGTCGTGCCCCTGGGCCTGACCGAATCGCCGTACCCCGACCGCATCGAGCCGCGTCCCGGCCTGAGCGAAACCGACGCCAAGGCCCTGCAAAAACGCACCCTCACCAACCTCTACAACCAGCGCCCCGCCTGGCTGGCCCAGGCCCACGCCCAGCTCGACGCGGCGGTGGCCGCCGCCTACGGCTGGGCCGACTACACCCCCGAGATGCAGGGCGATGAAATCCTGCGCCGCTTGCTGGCGCTGAATTTGGCGCGCGCGGCGGGGCAGCAGGTGGGAGCGCCCAAGGAGCTGAAGCGATGAACACCCTTTGTCGAGCAACGCAGTCCGTGGTGTTGGGCATGGCGCTGGCTGTGGGTGTGACGCCGCCTGCGCTGGCCTGGAAGCTGATGCCCCAGGCCACGTCAACCGAGCGGGGCTTGACGGCCGCGGATGCCAGTTTTGTGCAGGCGAAGATCATTGCCGCCGCTGGCGGCGGGGTGGCGGTGATGGGCGAAGCGGTGCACGAACGCATCACTCGGGATGCCCTGCAATGCCCCAACACCGAGGCGCGGGACAAACGTTGGTCGCCGGGCTGCGAGATCGACATCCGCGATCAGTTGGTCGGCGTGCAATGGAACGATGACCCGGCGTTCAAGTTTCTGCCCGGGCGTGGTGTTTATCGGGGCTGCAAGGCAGGCTGGACCGTGCGCATGAACACCCAGCCGGTGTGTTGGGGCAGGGTGTTCAGCCACGGTGAGAAAGCCGCCGCGCGCGGCGTGCTGCTGACCGGACGCAATGGCAACCTGCTGGTGCGCACGCACTTTGGTGATCTGCAGTTTCTGCACGCCATGGCCGTCAGCGACGGTGAGGTTCCGCAGGACACTCAGCGCAACGTGATGGCGTGGATGGAGTTCACCTGGCGCACGGCGATCGGTGACCAAGGCTTTAATTCGCAACGCGTGGTGTCCAGGCTGCCCATTGAGGGGTTCGCGGAACGCTTCAAATACAACCGGGGCTGGCGCATTCAGGACTTGTTCGCGCTGGACAACCCCGGCGTGCGGGAGCCCGAGTCCATCCAAAAAATCGCCTTGGGTAGCCTGCTGCACGTGGTGGAGGACTCGTTTGCCGCTGGCCACGTGGACCGCGCCACGCCCACGCCAGGCGCCACGTGCGCGGGCACCGGCTGGCCGGCGCCGGGGCAGATTCGCGAGTTCCACTCGTACCCGAAGCAGGATTCGCACAAGCACGGTGGCGCCGACAAGATGGCCGCGCTGGAGCGGCACTTGGCCAGCACCAACCCCAACGTGGTCGACGTGGTGGGCGCGCTGGGCATTTTGTGGCGCTCCCGCGTGCCCTGGAGCGAGGCGCGGCCTTATCTGGAATGCGTATTCACACTGGCGCCCGATGCGCGCCCCTCGTCGCCGGGCGACGACTACCGCCCCGACCCTGCGGATCCGGTCGAGTGGGGTGGTTGATGCGTGCCGAGGGCCATCTGGTCAAGGCGTTCTGAATGCTCTGAAACATGCCGAACTGGGGCGCGGAGGGCGGCCCGCGCGAGGGGCAGGGCGGTGGGGCGTATTTCCAGGGTTTTTACCCACTATGCCGGCGCCAATAAACAGTAGTTCGCTATTAATTCAGGATTGATGTGGCCGCCTCTCTGAGGAGGACCCATGGCTTGGGTGGACGCTACCTGACCGTCTCGGCGCGCTGCCTATGCTTTCGGCTGGGTCAGATGATCTGAAAAAAATCAAATCATTTCAGTAGATTAAAAACTTATAACTCTTTGTTTTTAATGATTTTTGATTTATAAATCAAATCATTAATCGCGTCAAAACTAGCCATGCGTCCTTTGCTTCAGGCGGCCCGTGACCAGTTGGCCGACATCGTGCGCCGGCAGCCGGCCATCGGCACGCCCGATCTGGCGGCGCGCCTGGGCGTCAGCCTGCCCACGGTGCGGCGCATGTTGAACGAGGCCGCGGCGCGCGGTGAGGTGCTCAGCCTGGGGCGCGCGCGGCGCACCAGGCACGTGTGGCGGCGCGCGTTGCGTGGGCAAGTGGCGGATTGGCCGGTCTACCGGGTAGACGCTGAAGGGCGGGCAGAGCCGTTTGCCCAGCTCACGCCGATTGAGCCGCAGGGCACGGTCATGCCGATGGCAGGCGTGGGTTGGCCGCTGCCGGACGAGTCGCGCGACGGCGTGTGGCCGGGGCTGCCGTACCCGCTGCAAGACATGCGGCCTCAGGGCTACATGGGACGGCAGTTTGCGCGCGCCGTGTCGGACAGCCTGCAATTGCCGCCCGACCCGCGCGCCTGGGGCGACGACGAGGTGCTGATCGCCTTGGCCCGCGCCGGCAGCGACATGGTGGGCGATTTGGTGCTGGGCGACGAAGCGCTGCGCCGCTGGCAGGCCGCGCGGCTGGACGCTGCCCAAGCGCCGTCCGCCCAAGAGCTGCCCGAGCACGCGCTGGCGGACAGCTACCCGGCGCTGGCCGATCAGGCCGTGGCCGGTGGCGGGGCCGGCTCCAGCGCGGCGGGGCAATTTCCCAAGTTTGCCGCCTTGCGCGCGGTGCCGGCGCCGGAGCAACCTGGCCCCGGTGGGGTGGCGCGCACGCCGCACGTGCTGGTCAAGTTTTCGGGCGCCGGCGGCACGCAGGCCGAGCAGCGCTGGGCCGATTTGTTGCTGGCCGAACATCTGGCGTTGCAGGTGTGCGCCACCCAACTGGCCGACCACGGGGTGACGACTGCCTACAGCCGGGTGCGGGACGCCGCTGGGCGCAGGTTTCTGGAAGTGGAGCGCTTTGACCGGCACGGCCTTTGGGGCCGCAGCCCGCTGGTCAGCCTGGAAAGCGTCAATGCCGCCTTCCTTGGTTTACCGCATCGCCCCTGGCCGGAGCTGATGGCGGCTCTGGCGCGCGCCCGTTTGCTGGCTGAAGGGGCCGAAGCCGCGGCGGCGGTGCTGTGGTGGTTCGGGCGGCTGATTGGCAACAGCGACATGCACCTGGGCAACCTCAGCCTGCGTCCGCGGGGCGGCTTGTTCAGCCTGGCGCCGGCCTACGACATGCTGCCCATGCGCCATGCCCCGTTGGCTGGTGGCGAGCTGCCGCCGCTTGGTCTGCTGGAGCCCGCGCTGCCGCTGCCGACCGAGCGCACCGCATGGTGGCCCGCCGCGGAGGCTGCGGGGGTGTTCTGGCGCCGTGTGGCCGAAGACGCGCGCGCCAGCGATGCCCTGCGCACCCAGGCGCAGGCCAACGCGGGGCGGCTGGCGCAGGCGCAAGCGGTGCTGGGCTAGCCAGCCGGAACGGGCCTGGCTGGGGCGCTGCCGCTCCTACAATGGCCCGCAACCCGCCGGGCACCGCCCGTGCGCTGGGTTTTTGAGCGATATCGCTGGCAGGCCGGCGCCAATAAATCCTCACCAGCTATTGATTCAGGAGTGAAATGAACGCTTTCCCCTTGCCCGACTGGCTGCCCTGGCTGGCGCTGGCGGCCCTGCTCGTCAACCTGGCGCTGTTGCTGGCCTTGCTGCTGCGCCGTCCGCGCCGGCCCGACGACGTGGCCTCGCGCGGCGAGGTGCCGCAGCTCCTGGGCCAGGCCGTGGGCCCGCACACCGAGCGGCTGGAGCGCGCGCTGCGCCAAGAGGTGGGCGAGCAGGCGCGCGGCAGCCGGCAGGAGTTGGGGCAGGCGCTGGCCACGTTTCAGGACGCCGTGGTGCGCCAGGGCGCCGAGGCGGCGCGCACGCAGAACACCCAGGTCGATGCGCTGGCCGCCCAACTGACGCAACTGCGTGGCACGCTGGGCGACACCCTGGTGGCGCAGTTGCAGGCGCTGGGGCTGTCGATGACCCAGCAGGCGCAGGAGGCCACCCGCACCCAGAACGCGCAGATCGACGCCTTTGCCCAGCAATTGGCGCAGTTGCGCGGTTCGCTGTCGGAAACCCTCACCCAGCAGCTGCAGGCCCTGAGCGAGCAGAACGCGCGCCGCCTGCAGGAGGTGCGCGCCACGCTGGAGCAGCAACTGGCCCAGTTGCAGGCCGCCAACACCGCCAAGCTGGAGGAAATGCGCCACACCGTGGACGAAAAGCTCCAGTCCACGCTGGAAGCCCGCCTGGGCGAGCGCTTCAAGCAGGTCGCCGAGCGGCTGGAGCAGGTGCACCGGGGCCTGGGCGAGATGCACACCCTGGCCCAGGGCGTGGGGGACCTCAAGCACCTGCTGTCCAACGTCAAGACCCGGGGCATGTTCGGCGAGGCGCAACTGGCCCAGTTGCTGGAGCAGGTGTTCTCGCCCGAGCAGTACGCGGCCCAGGTCAGCACCCGGCCGGGCAGCCGCGAGAAGGTGGATTTCGCCATCCGCCTGCCCGGGCGCGGCGGCGACGGCACGCCGGTGTGGTTGCCGATCGACGCGAAGTTTCCGAACGAGGACTACGAACGCCTGCTGGACGCCCAGCAGCGCGCCGACGCCGCCGGCGCCGAAAGCGCGGCCAAGGCGCTGGAGCAGCGCATCCGCCTGGAAGCGCGCGGCATGGCCGAGAAGTACGTCGAGCCGCCGCACACCACCGACTTCGCCGTGCTGTTCCTGCCCACCGAGGGGCTGTACGCCGAGGTGCTGCGCCGCCCCGGCCTGATGGAGGCACTGCAGCGCGAGCACCGCGTCAGCCTGGCCGGGCCGACCACGCTGCTGGCCATGCTCAATTCGCTGCAAATGGGCTTCAGAACCCTGGCGCTGGAAAAGCGCAGCAGCGAGGTCTGGCAGGTGCTGGGCGCGGTGAAGACCGAGTTCGGCAAGTTCGGCGATGTGCTGGGCCGCCTGCGCACCCAAACCCAGACCGTGCTGAACACCCTGGACAGCGCCCAGACCCGCAGCAACGTGATGAACCGCGCGCTGAAGAAGGTCGAGGCCCTGCCCGAGGACGAATCCCAGGCCCTGCTGCCCGGGCTGGGCGAGGGCCAGGACGAGCGCGCCGAATGAAGCGTGGCCCCCTGGTTGCTCATGAATTCATAGCTGACCAGGAAGTGTGGACGCCGGCCAATGTCATTTTTTGCTTGAAATGAGCACGCCATGAACGGCCGCGAGCTGCTGCGCCTGCTGTTGGCGCAGATTTGCGTGCACAGCGCCATGACCGGGGCCCGCCTGGCGGCGCCGCTGCGCGCCCTGCAACTGGGCCAGAGCGCGGCCGAAATCGGCGTGCTGCTGGCGCTGTTCGCGCTCTCGCCGGTGCTGCTGGCGCTGCCGGCCGGGCGCCTGGCGGATCGGCACGGGCTGCACCTGCCGTTGGCGCTGGCCGTGATCAGCGCCACGGCCGGCACCCTGCTGGCGGCGCTGTGGCCCAACTTTGGCGTGCTGTGCGTGGCCAGCCTGCTGACCGGCGCGGCGGCCGGCACGGCGCAGATCACGCTGCAGCGCCACGTCGGGCGCGCGGCCACCGACACGGCCGACTTGAAGCGCGTGTTCAGCTGGATCGCCATCGCCCCGGCCATGGCCAACTTTCTGGGGCCGCTGGCGGCGGGGCTGCTGATCGACCACGCCGGCCCCCAGCCGGGCGACGAGTTGGGCTACCGCGCCGCGTACGGTTTTCTGGCCCTGTTGCCGCTCATCTGCTGGCTGCTGGCGCGCGGCGCGCCCCGGCTGCCGACCCAACCCGCGCCGGCCCAGGCCGAGGGCGCGCGCACCTCGGTGTGGGAGCTGCTGGGCGTGGCGCCGCTGCGGCGCTTGCTGCTGATCAACTGGCTGCAGGCCCTGGCCTGGGACGTGCACACCTTCGTGCTGCCGCTGCTGGGGCACCAGCGTGGCCTGTCCGCTTCGACCATCGGCGTGCTGCTGGGCAGCTTTGCCATCGCCGCCGCCCTGGTGCGGGTGCTGCTGCCGCTGCTGGCCGCGCGCGTGCCCGAGTGGCAGGTGATGTACGCCGCCTCGCTGACGGCGGCGGTGATGCTGCTGCTCTACCCGCTGACCGCTGGGCCGCTCGGCATGGGCGCCTGCTCGGTGGTGCTGGGGCTGGCGCTGGGCGCGGTGCAGCCGATGGTGCTGAGTATGCTGCACCAGGTGGCGCCGCCGGCGCGCCAGGGCGAGGCCATGGCGCTGCGCGTGATGACCATCAACTTTTCGAGCTTCGTCATGCCGATGCTGTTCGGCTCGGTCGGCGCGGTGATCGGGCTGTCGGCCTTGTTTTGGCTGGTGGCCGGCGCCCAGGCGCTGGGCGTGCGCGCCATTCCGGCGCTGCGCCAGGTGCGGCCGCCGCACTGAGCGGGGCGGCCCGGGGCCTGGCTCAGCCGACTTCGGCGATCAGTTCGATCTCGACGCAGGTGCCCAGCGGCAGCGACACCACGCCAAAGGCGCTGCGCGCGTGCTGGCCGCGCGGGCCGAACACCTGGCCCAGCAGTTCGGAGCAGCCGTTGGTGACCAGGTGCTGCTCGGTGTAGTTGGGCAGGCAGTTGACCAGGCTCAGCACCTTGACGATGCGCGTGACGCGGTTCAAGTCGCCCACGGCGGCGTGCAGGGTGCCCAGCAGGTCGATGGCCACGGCGCGCGCGGCGCGCGTGCCGTCCTCGGTGCTCAGGTTGTGGCCGAGCTTGCCGAGCCAGGGCGCGCCGTTCTGGCGCGCGATGTGCCCGGACAGGAACACCAGGTTGCCGGTCTGCATGAAGGGCACGTAGGCGGCGGCGGGCGTGGCCACGGGCGGCAGTGTGATGCCGAGTTGTTCGAGGGTGTCGTAGACGTTCATGGGGGGTCCTTCTCGCTTGGGGGTAGGGGAGGCAGGGGCATCGGCGGCGCCTCGGCCAACGAGGCGGCCTCGCAAAGCTGCACTGTAACGCCCACGGCCAGCACGTGGCTGCCGCTGCCGTGGATCACGCCGCGCATCGGCGACACGTCGGCAAAGTCGCGCCCCACGGCCAGGCGCACGAAGTCCTCGCCGGGCGTGCCCCAGCCGTCGCGGTTGTTGGTCGGGTCCAGGTCGTACCAGCCGTGGCCGTCGGTCTGCTCGGCCAGGTCGGGCAAAAAGACCGACACCCAGGCGTGCGAGGCGTCGCTGCCGATCAGGCGCGGCTGGCCGGGCGGCGGCTGGGTCAGCAGGTAGCCGGACACGTAGCGCGCCGGCAGGCCCAGCGAGCGCAGGCAGCTCAGCATCACGTGCGAGAAATCCTGGCACACGCCGCGCCGCTCGGCCAGCGCCTCGGCCGCCGGGGTGTTGATCTCGGTGCTGTGGCTGGCGTAGGTGAAGTCCTGGTGCACGCGCTGCATCAGCTCGCGCGCGGCGTCCAGCAGCGGCCGGCCGGGCGGGAAACTGGGGCGCGCGTAGTCGGCGAACACCTCGCCCGGCAGCACGTGGGCCGAGGGGTAGATGAACTCGGCCGCCGGGTGCCAGTGCGCGCCGGCGCGGTAGATGAACTGCTGGCGCGTGTCGTCCCAACTGATCTGGCTGGCCACGTGCTCGGGCCAGCGCGTGTCGACCAGGCTGTTGGCGCGCACCAGCAACTGCTCGTGCGCGCTGTCGATCTCGAAGAAGGCGCGCACGTTGCGGTACACGTCGACGGTTTCGGTCAACACCACGGGCGTGGGCGAGACTTCCAGCGCGGCGTCCAGGCGCTGCTGCGCCCGCGTGTGCGGCGGCGTCAGGTAGGCCATGTGCAGGGCGGTCTCGACCGCCGGGGCGTACACGTAGCGCGTGTCGTGGGTGATGCGCAACCTCATCGGCAGGCCTTGATTGCTTTCAATTTGATAGCTTTCCGGGATGATTGGGCGCCGGCCAATGGTCTATTTGGTTTATTTTTTGAGGTGGTGAAGGGCGGATGCGCGGCTGGCCGGGAAGTGCGCCCGGCGGCGCAGTCCCTTTCTTTGCTTTGCCAAAGAAAGGAACCAAAGAAAGGCGACCCCGCTGGCCGTGTCCCTTCGCTTCGCTGCGGGCAACCTGTGATGCTCGGTCGTGGGGCGGCGCTGCGGAACTCGCTGTGTTCGCTGCGCTCACGCCGCTCGGACAACCGCAGCGAGTCAGTGCACGAAGCCTGGACATGCTGCGCTGCCCAGGCCCGCCCCACGCCCTGCGCTTCTCGGCACGGCCAGAGGGGATGGCGAGACAACACGGGCCATCGCTGCGCTCGGCCTACGCCGGCGGGAGGGGCACCCGCGGTTCCGCATTCAAGTTCGTCACGCTGCTGAACCGCCCCTCCGGCCGCGGAGCAGGCCAGCCCAGCAGACGCCGTGGAAGGGCTTGGCCCGCCCACTGGCGTCGCCCCCTTGAGGGGGGAGGCGCAACATCGCGCAGCGAGTGAAGCCTGGGGGTGGGTCATTTCATGCTCTAAAGGCCGCGGAGCAGGCCGCACCAGCAATCGCCCTGGCCGGGGTCCCCCCGGCCAATGGCGATGCCCCCTTGAGGGGGGAGGCGCAACATCGCGCAGCGAGTGAAGCCTGGGGGGGAGTCATATCAGACTTCGCCGCTCATCGCCAGTGTGCGAAAAATAGCGCAGGCCGATGTCGTCGGACAGCTGCGCGCCGAGCGCCATCTGCTCGTCCAGCAACGCTTGCAGGTGGATGAAATCGCCGATGCCGTCCGCTTCGCACAGGCGCGGCAGCAGCTCGGGGGCCGGGCTGAGCAGGCGCGCCGACAAATCCTCGATGTCCCCCGCCTCGCTGGCGTGCAGCTTGGCCAGCTGGCGGCCCATGGTCTGGATCACCCAGCCGACCGAGCGCGGGTTCTGGTGGTTCAGCACCACATGCTCGATCAGCGCCGCGATGGCGCGGCTGCGCTGGTGGCGGGCATGGAAGGAGATGGTCGAGTCGAACAGGTCCAGCACCACGCCATAGCCGGCCGCGTCGTGCACGGCGTTGGTGTAAAAGCCCCGCGACAGCACGTCGCAGAGCCAGGTCAGGCGCTCGATCTGGCGCCCCACCGACATCATGCGCCAGCCGTCGTCGCGCCACATGTGGTCGAGCTGCAAGCCGGCCACCCCGGCCAGCGCGCTGGACAACTGCCCCAGCACCAGCAGGGCGTCGTCGTCGTCGCTGGCGCCGGCGGCGCGCAGGGCCTCGCATTCGGTCAGAAAGTGGGTTTCTGCCTCCTTGATCAGGTTCCAGTGCTCGGTGGACAGGCGCTCGCGCACCGCCGAGGCCGCCGCGCGCAGGCCGCGCAAGGCCTGGCCGATGCCGGCGTCGGGCTCGGCCAGCCGGTGCAGAAGCTGCCGCTCGAACTCGGCGCGCCTGAGCAGGGGCGAGGGCGGCTCCTCGTCCACCAGGCCCGAGGCCTCGCACAGCTGCTCCAGCCAGGCCAGCAGCGCCACCGAGGGCTGCTCGTCGCCGTGCAGCGCGCCCAGCGTGATGCGGGCCAGGCGCACGCTGTTGCCGGCGCGCTCGGTGTAGCGGCCGAGCCAAAACAGGTTTTCCGCCGCGCGGCTGGTGACCAGGCGTTCGCGCTGCACCAGGGCCACGGATTCGGGCGTGATGGCGGTCAGGCCGGCGCCCTGGTCCAGGGCCGAATCCTCGGTCGGCGGGGTATCGGCCAACACCCAGGTGTCGGCGCTGGAGCCGCCCACCGCCATGGTGGCCAGGCCCGCGCTTTCGCTGACCAGGCGCGTCATGCCGCCGGGCAGCACCTGCCATGAGCCCTGGCCGTCGGACAGGGCGAACACGCGCAGGATGGCGGCGCGCGGGTGGATGTGGGCCTGCTCGCCCTGACCGACCCAGGTCGGCATGCGCGAGGGCGGCAGGTAGGCCTGCACCGTGTGCTCCTCGGGCCGGCGTTGCACGCTGGCGCGCCAGGAGTCGAGCGTTTGCGGCGACATCAGTGGCCCCACGCCGGGCGCGAAACTGCCGCGGCTGGTGGACCAGGGGTAGGTCGGCTTGATGACGCAGCGCCCCAGTTGCGGCAGCACCTCGGCCATGGCGGCCGGCTCGCCGCACCACCAGGTGTGCAGCGCCGGCAGTTGCAGCTCCTCGCCCAGCAGCTCGCGCGACAGCGCCGGCAAAAAGCCGAGCAAGGCGCCCGATTCGAGAAAGCCCGCGCCCGGCGCGTTGGCCATCAGCACGTTGCCGGCGCGCACCGCCTGCAGCAGGCCGGGCACGCCCAGGCGCGATTCGGGGCGCATCTCCAGCGGGTCGAGAAAGGCGTCGTCGAGGCGCCGGATCAGCCCGTGCACCGGCCGCAGCCCGCGCAGGGTCTTCAGGTACAGGCGCTGGTCGCGCACCGTCAGATCGCCCCCCTCGACCAGGGTCACGCCCAGGTAGCGCGCCAGGTAAGAGTGCTCGAAATAGGTTTCGTTGTACGGGCCGGGGGTGAGCAGGGCGATGTGCGAATCGGCACCGCCGGGGGCCATGGCCTTCAGGGCGACGATGAAGCGCCGGTAGCTCTCGGGCAGGCGGCGCACGTTCATGCTGTCGAAGGCCTCGGGGAACTGGCTCGACACGGCCAGGCGGTTTTCCAGCAGGTAACCCAGGCCCGAGGGCGCCTGCGTGCGCTGCGCCACCACCCACCAGTAGCCTTGCGGGCCGCGCGCCAGATCGAAGGCCACGATGTGCAGGTGCGTGCCGCCGACCGGGGACACGCCGTGCATGGCGCGCAGGTAGTCCGGGTGGCCCTGCACCAGGGCCGCCGGCAGCAGGCCGTTCTGCAGCAGGCGGCGCTCGCCGTAGACGTCGTTCATCACGGCGTTGAGCAGGCGCACGCGCTGCAGCACCCCGGCTTCGATGTGGCCCCAATCCTGCGGGGTGATGAGCAGCGGGAACAGATCCAGCGGCCAGGGCCGCTGGAGATGGGCTTCGTCGGCGTGGACGTTGTAGGTGACACCGCTGTCGCGCAACTGGCGCCGCAGGTGCTCGGCGCGGCGGTTCAGCTCGGCGCGGGAGTCCGGGCCCAGTTGGCCGAAAAACTGGCTCCAGGCCGGTGCCTGGGTGCGCGTGGCGGCCGGCTGGTCGGAGCCGGGGCCGGCCAGCAATTCGTCGAACTGGCCCTGCTCTGCGAACGGAAACGGACCTCGCGGCAGCGGCGATGGGGTCGAGGGGAGGAGCAAGCGGCCTCGCTGCGGTGTTGTGCGGCCCTTATTGTCGCATCCGCACCGAACTGGTGCGCCGCAAATCCAGCGTGCAAGGAAACTCGCGCGAACCCGGCAGGTGCAAGGTGGCGGGCGGCACGTCCATAGCCCCGTCCGTATGACCGGTGCGGAAGAAGCGCGCCAGCCGGCGGCTTTCGGCCTCGTAGGCGTTGACGGGGAAGGTGTCGTAGTTGCGCCCGCCCGGGTGGGCCACGTGGTACTGGCAGCCGCCGACGGAGCGGCCGTTCCAGGTGTCCAGCACATCGAACACCAGCGGCCCGTGCGGCTGGATCGTCGGGTGCAGCGAGGACCATGGGTTCCAGGCCTTGAAGCGCACGCCGGCGACAAATTCGCCCTCGGCCCCCAGCGGCTGCAGCGGCAGCGCCTGGCCGTTGCAGGTGATGGCGTAGCGGCCAGCATTGAAGCCGGCCACATGCAGTTGCAGGCGTTCCAGCGACGAATCGACATAGCGCGCCGTGCCGCCGCCGGTGTTTTCCTCGCCCATCACATGCCAGGGCTCGAGCGCGTTGCGCAGCGTGATCTGCATGCCCAGCACGTTGACGTCGCCGACGATGGGGAAGCGGAACTCGAAGTGCGGCGCGAACCACTGCGCGTCAAAGGCAAAGCCGGCGCGCCGCATGTCCTCGATCACGTCCTCAAAATCCTGCCGCACATAGGCCGGCAGCATGAAGCGGTCGTGCAGCGCTGTGCCCCAGCGCGCGGCCGGCGCGCGGTAAGGCTCGCGCCAGAAGCGTGCCACCAGCGCCCGCATCAGCAGTTGCTGGGCAATCGACATGCGCGCGTGGGGCGGCATCTCGAAGGCGCGCATCTCCAGCAGGCCCAGGCGGCCGGTGGCGCTGTCGGGCGAGTACAGCTTGTCGATGCAGAACTCGCTGCGGTGGGTGTTGCCGGTGATGTCGACCAGGATGTTGCGCAAGCTCCTGTCCACCAGCCAAGGCGGCATGTAATCAATCCCCCCACGCTCCCCGGCTTCGCCTGGTGCGCTGCCCCCCGAGGGGGCTGCCGCGCCTTGGGGCGGCCCGGCGGCGCGGCGCCGGGCTTCATCGGAGAACTTGTGGATTTCTTGCAGCGCAATCTCCAGCTCGTACAACTGGTCGTTGCGCGCCTCGTCCACACGCGGGGCCTGGCTGGTGGGGCCGATGAACAGGCCGCTGAACAAATAGCTCAGGCTGGGGTGGTTGTGCCAGTACAGGATCAGGCTGGCCAGCAGCTCAGGCCGGCGCAGGAAGGGGCTGTCGGCCGGCGTGGCGCCGCCCAGCACGAAGTGGTTGCCGCCGCCGGTGCCCATGTGGCGGCCGTCGGTCATGAACTTCTCGGCCGACAGGCGGCTTTCAAACGCCTGCTGGTACAGAAACTCGGTGTTGTCCACCAACTCGCGCCAGCTGTGGGCGGGCTGGATGTTGGCCTCGATCACGCCGGGGTCGGGCGTGATCTGCAGCATGCGCACGCGGCGGTCGCGCGGCGGGCTGTAGCCCTCCAGCACCACGGGCATTTGCAGTTGCTCGGCCGTGTCCTCGATGGCGCTGACCAGGGCCAGGTAATCCTCCAGCGCCTCCAGCGGCGGCATGAAGACGTACAGGATGCTCGACTGGCCGGCCTTCAGTGCGTACTTGGCCACCGCGGCCTGGTGCGCGCTGCGGGCGGCGCGGCGGGCCTGGGCGGCCTCATCGTCGCCTTCGATCTCGGGCTGGGCGGGCTCGGCAGTGTGCGAGCGCACCGGGTCGCGCACCTCGACGCACAGCGCGGTGCGCGGCACCCAGCGGGCCGATTCAAAGCGCTGGGGCGCGCGGTCGGCCGGGTCGTGCGCGCCGCTGGGCGGGGCGCCGTGCTCGTCGTCCGGCAGCGTGTCGTCCTGCGGCGCATACGGGTCCTTGGGGAGTTGGCGCGGCAAGTCCTCGTCGGCGACCCAGGGCAGGCTGTTCAAGGGCAGGCGCCAGCCCATGGGCGAGTCGCCCGGCACCAGGTACAGCCGGTCGTCGCGGAACCACCAGCGGCCGGTGAGCCAGCGCGGCCGCTGGTCGGGCGGCGTGTTGGCCATGAACTCGGGCTGCTTGGCCAGCTGCGAGGTGGCGGTGAGCGGCAGCAGGTAGCCAATGGGCTGGTTCAGCCCCTGGGTGAACACGCGGCGCAGTCGGGCGCGCTCCTGCTCGTCGGCCAGGCGGGCGTCGAAGGGGTCGACGTTGATGGGCAGTTGCCGCTCGGCCTGGATGTAGTGCCACGGGTCTTCGTAACCGGCGCGGATGGTCTCGGTGCCCAGGCCCAGGCGCTGGGCCAGCGCGCGCATGAAGCTCTCGGCGTCCGCGGGCTGGGCGTGCAGGGGCGCGCGCTCGTCGGCCTGCAGGCGCGGGTTGCGCCACAGCGGCTGGCCGTCGGGGCGCCAGAACAGGCTGAGCGCCCAGCGCGGCAGCTGCTCGCCGGGGTACCACTTGCCCTGGCCCAGGTGCAACAGGCCGTTGGGGCCATAGCGGTCTTTCAGCCGGTGCAGCAGATCAAGCGCAAACACGCGCTTGGTGGGGCCCAGGGCGGCGGTGTTCCATTCGGGGCCGTCGCGGTCGTCGATGCCGACAAAGGTGGGCTCGCCGCCCATGGTCAGGCGCACGTCGTCGGCCTGCAACCGCGCATCGACCTCGTCGCCCAACTGCAAGATGGCGTTCCATTGCGCATCGCTGTAGGGCAGGGTGACGCGCGGCGACTCGTGGATGCGCGTGACCTGCATGTCGTGGCGGAACACCACCTCGGCCTCGCCCACCATGCCTTCGATGGGCGCCGCGCCTGAGGGCTGGGGCGTGCAGGCCAGGGGAATGTGGCCTTCACCGGCCAGCAGGCCCGAGGTCGGGTCCAGCCCGATCCAGCCTGCGCCGGGCAGGTAAACCTCGCACCAGGCGTGCAGGTCGGTGAAGTCGACCTCGGTGCCACTGGGGCCGTCCAGTGACTTCTGGTCGGCCTTGAGCTGGATCAGGTAGCCCGAGACAAAGCGCGCCGCCAGCCCGCAATGGCGCAGCAGCTGCACCAGCAGCCAGCCCGAGTCGCGGCAGGAGCCGCTGGCCTTGGTCAGCGTCTCCTCGGGCGTCTGCACGCCAGGCTCCATGCGGATCAGGTAGCCGATGTCGCCCTGCAGGCGCTGGTTCAAGCCGACCAGGAAGTCGATGGTGCGCTGCTGTCCGCGCTCGATGCCCTGCAGGTAGCGGCTGAAGGCCGGCGTCGCCGAGTCCTTGGCCAGGTAGGGGGCGAGTTCTTCCTTCAGCAGCGGCGCGTAGTCGAAGGGGAAGTTCTCGGCCTCGGGCTCCAGGAAGAAGTCGAAGGGGTTGAACACCGCCATCTCGGCGACCAGGTCAACGCTGACCTTGAACACGCTGGTCGGCTCGGGGAACACCAGCCGCGCCTGCCAGTTGGCGAACGGGTCCTGCTGCCAGTTGATGAAGTGTTGCGCGGGTTCGACCTTGAGCGAATACGAAATGATCTTGCTGCGGCAGTGCGGCGCCGGCCGCAGACGCACGATCTGCGGGCCCAGTTGGACCGGGCGGTCGTAGCGGTAATGGGTGGTGTGCTGCAGCGCAGCGTGAATCGACATGAGGGCTTCCTGACGGTGACCGGACCATCCGGTACGCTTCATCCTAGCAAGATGCGGGCCAAAAAAGTCAGCATGGCCTTGGGCCTGAACCGAATATTCTTGGTCAAATGAGGTGTTTGCCGGCGTGTATGCATCCTGAGTAGCTATCAAATTTGAAGTTACAGCCCCCATGGTTGATTCCACCGTCGCATTTGGCCGCGCGCCGCGCCTGGGCTGGGCCCTGCCGGCGGCCCTGCTGGGCTGGGTGCTGGGCACCGCCGTTCAGTTGCAGCAGTCCGGGCTGTGGTCTGGGGCCGACTACGGCGTGCTGGGGGCGGCCGGTGCGCTGACCGGGCTGCTGGCGGCGGCGCGGGCGCGGCGGCCCCGCTGGGTGGCGCTGGCGTGCCTGCTGGCCGGTGCGCTCGGCGCCTTTGCCGCCACCGGCCTGCGCGCCACGTGCTTGCAGGCGCAGGTGTTGCCCGCCGAGTGGGAGGGGCGCGATCTGCGGATCACTGGCGTGGTCAGCCGCATGCCGCAGCGCAGCGAAGCGGGCTGGCGTTTTCGCTTCGACGTGCAAGAGGCCTCGGTGCCGCTGCCGCCGCGCCTGCAGCTGGGCTGGTACGGCTCGGCCAGCACGCTGGACGAGAGCGACAGCACGCGCCCGCTGCTGGCCGAGCTGCGGGCCGGCGACCGCTGGGCCTTCACGGTGCGGCTGAAGGCCCCGCACGGCAACCTGAACCCGCACGGCTTCGACTACGAGCTGTGGTTGTGGGAGCAGGGCGTGCGCGCCACCGGTTACGTGCGCGAAGGCGCCCACGACCCGCCGCCGCAGCGCCTGGCCGAAGCCGTGGGGCACCCGGTGGAGCGCGCCCGGCAGGCGGTGCGCGACGCCATCCTGGCCCAGGGCGCGGCCGGCGGCGCCCAGGCGCGGCGCTTCGCCGGCGTGGTGGCGGCCCTGGTCACCGGCGACCAGGGGGTCATCGAGCGCGCCGACTGGGACATCTTCCGCGCCACCGGTGTGGCGCACCTGATGAGCATTTCCGGCCTGCACATCACGATGTTCGCCTGGCTGGCCGCGGCCCTGGTCGGTGCCGCCTGGCGGCGCTCGGCGCGCTGGCGCTGGCCGGCGCGCTTCAACCCTTGCCTGCGCGTGCCGGCGCCGCACGCCGCCTTGGCCGGCGGGGTGTTGCTGGCGGCGGCCTACGCGCTGTTCAGTGGCTGGGGCGTGCCGGCGCAGCGCACGGTGCTGATGCTGGCCTGCGTGGCCGTGCTCAAGCTGGCCGGGTTGCGCTGGCCCTGGTGGCTGACCTGGCTGCTGGCCTGCGCCGTCGTGCTGGCCTGGGACCCCTGGGCGCTGCTGCAAGCTGGGTTCTGGCTCAGTTTTGTCGCCGTGGGTGTGCTGTTTGCTACCGATTCAGGAGCTGCTCAGGAACACCGGACAATCCTCGGAGGCCGATTTCTTTCCCTGCTGCGCGAGCAGGCGGTGGTGACCCTGGCGCTGACGCCGCTGTCGCTGCTGCTGTTCGGGCAGGCCTCGGTGGTGGGCCTTCTGGCCAATCTTCTGGCGATTCCCTGGGTGACCCTGGTGGTCACGCCACTGGCCTTGCTGGGTGTGTTCTGGGCGCCCTTGTGGGCCGCCGCGGCCTGGGCGCTGGCGCCGCTGGCGGCGCTGCTGCAAGCCCTGGCGGCCTGGCCCTGGGCCAGCGTGTCGATGGCGGCGGCGCCGCTGGCGCTGGGTGGGCTGGCGGTGCTGGGTGGCGTGCTGCTGGCCCTGCGCTGGCCCTGGCCGTTGCGCGCGGCGGGCCTGCCCCTGGTGCTGCCCTTGCTGCTGTGGCAGCCGGCGCGGCCCGCGCCAGGGCAGTTCGAATTGCTGGCGGCCGACGTGGGGCAGGGCAATGCCGTGCTGGTGCGCACCGCCACCCACACCCTGGTCTACGACGCCGGACCGCGCTACTCGCTGGAAAGCGACGCCGGCCACCGCGTGCTGGTGCCCCTGTTGCGCGCCGGCGGCGAGCGCGTGGACCTGCTGGTGCTGAGCCACCGCGACAGCGACCACACCGGCGGCGCGGCGGCGCTGCTGGCCATGCAGCCGGGCGCGGCGCTGCTGTCCTCGCTGGAGGACACGCACGCGCTGCGCGCCGCGCGCCCGGCCACGCGCTGCCAGGCCGGCCAGCGCTGGCGCTGGGATGGCGTGGATTTCGAGCTGTTGCACCCGGCGCCGGACGACTACGCCACGGCGCGCAAGTCGAACGCGCTGAGCTGCGTGCTGCGCGTGCGCTCGGCCGGCGCCACGGCCTTGCTGGCCGGCGACATCGAGGCGGCGCAGGAGCGCGCGCTGCTGGCCAGCGGGCAGGACCTGCGCGCCGACCTGCTGCTGGTGCCGCACCACGGCAGCCGCAGCTCGTCTTCGGCGCCTTTTCTGGAGGCGGTGCAGCCGCGGCTGGCGCTGGTCCAGGCCGGCTACCGCAACCGCTTCGGCCACCCGGCCACCGACGTGCTGGCGCGCTACGCGGCACGCGGCACCAAGGTTGTCGACTCGCCCCATTGCGGGGCCATGCACTGGCGCAGTACGCACCCCGAGGGCGCGCGCTGCGAACGCGACGAGGCGCGGCGCTACTGGCACCACCGGCTGCCCTGAGGCCGCCGCCGTCAACGCCGCGCGAGCCGCTATGTCTTCAGCAGCTCCTGGCGGGCCCGCGCCTGCGGAGAGTCGGGCGGCAGTATCCGTGCCAGCTTGTCCAGGCCGTCGGAGGCGTCGACCTTCACCAGCTTGGCGCCGATGGCCTCGGCCACCAGGGCCATGTTGGCCAGGTTCAGGGCGTCCGTGCGCTCTAGCTCATCCTCTTTCCTCGTCAGCACGACGTGCAGTTCGGCCACGTCGCGGTTCAGGTCGATGCCGCCGAAGACCTGGGCTTCAAGGTAGTCTTGCATGCCGATGTTCATCGCCAGCGGCGATTTACCAAACTGCTTCAAGATCTCCAATTGGGCCTGGTTCAGATCGCGGAACAGGCGATCGACGTGCTCCAGGGTGCTGCTGCGCACTTCCTGGTCGATGAAGCACCGCATCGCGGCGGCCTGCAGCACGCCCTGGTCGTCGATGGACACCTTGAAGGGCTGGTCTTTCCCCAATTGCTTCAGGTTGTCGGCCACCCAGTCTTCGATGGGGCCTTCGCGGCCCGAGCCGCTCGTGTTGGCACGCACGGCGCCTTTCAGCTTCTGCTCCAGGTCGGTCAGCAGGGCCGGGTCGTTCTTTACCGCTTCGCGCAGCGGGTTGGAAAGTTCGGACGCCGGGTCGTCCAGCATGCCTCGAACCTCGTGCTGGAACCGCGTGGCCGACTCTGGCGTGATGTGCCACCGGTGGGCAAAGAAGGTGTCGGTGGGCGCGTACAGGGCGCGCTGCTTGACCTCGTCCTTCAGCACGAAGAAACACGAGCCGTAGTTGGCCGCCGCGCCGCTTTGCTCGCCGCCGACGTTGACCCCCGCGTACAGCGGCCGGTCTTGCGCACGCCGGTCGTGGCGGTCCTCGCGCCGTGCCAGCTCCGGGAACTGGTGGCGCTCCACGGCGTCGCGCCGCAGCAGGTAGCCTGGCCCCTTGACCGACACCGGCAGCTCGAAGATGTTCTTCATGCGCAGGGCGTCGGTGTTGGGCGTGCCGTCGGCGCGGATGAAGCTGCGCGGGGTGGGTTGGCCCGGCCGGGGGGTCGGCCGGTCGAACATGTCGATGTCGAAATTCAGGGTCAGCGGCGCCGCCTGCACCAGTTTTTTCAGCATGCCGGGGTCGATTTGATGCTGCTGCAGGTGGTTCGCGCCCTTTTGCTCCAGCCGCTGCGGCGCGGCACCTGGCGCGCCGGCCAGAAACGGATCGCTTTGCTCGTTCAGGCTGGCCTTGAAATCCCGGCCCAACTGACCGCCCAGGGCCGTGAGTTGGCCCGGGCTCAGGTCGCCAATGGGGGCGTTGGCCACCGGCTGGGCCTGCGTGCTGCGCGTGATGAAGGCGTCCAGGACATGGCCTTCGAAGGCGTTGAGCATCTCCAGCAGGTCCTGGGCGTGCAGGTGGCCGGGGGTGGCCGCGGCCTGGGCCAGCGCCAGGCGGAAGGCGATGGCGTCGGTGGACTGGAGGTTGCGCACCAGGCCCAGCAAGGCCTGGTTGCCCATGGCGTCGATTTGCCCGCGCAGCACCTGCTCGTGTTGCGCCGCGACCTGCTCGGACTGGCCCGGGAGCGCGGACAGGCGCGCGTCGGTGCGCTGTTGGGACAAGCGGTGCACGCTGTCCAGCGCGGCCGCCAGCGCCGGCGTCAGCCCACTCATCAGCTGGCGGGTGTCCTGCCAGGGGCGTTCGAGGTGGGCGGCGTGCATGTGCTGCAACGCCGGCAGTTGCCGCGCCACCGCCTGCTGCAGCTGTTGGCGCAGCGCCTTGGGCGCCAGCTCGTCGAGCGGGCGGCTGTCTTCCTCCTGCAGGCGGCGCCATTCGCCGAGCACCGTGTGGCGCATGGCCTCGCGCAGGCCCTGCGGCAGCGCGCCAAAACCCTGTGATTGACCCTCCGAAGCCTGGGCCACCAGGGCATCGAAGGTCTTGGCGTCGCTCAGCTGCTCGGCCGCGTAGCGGACCATGTCGCGGGCGGCTCGGTCGCGCACCTGGGCCATCCGCACCAGATGTTGGTCGCCGGCCGCCAGGGCGCGGGTCAGCAGCCGGGTGGTCAGGGGCGCGCCACTGTCGGCATGCTGGCCGATGGCCGCGAACGCCGCCTGCACGGCCTGATGCGAGGCGCCGATGTGGGGATCCTGGCGCAGTTGCACCAGCAGCGTCTGAAACTGCGCCTTGTTGCGCGTGCTGGTTTCGGCGGACCGGAACAAACCGTTGCCACCGGACCTGCGGGATTCGGTGTGCGCGGTGGTGGCGCCGTCTGGTTGTTGGTCGAAAACGATGGTGCGGTTGGTGGCGGCATGGGCCAATTGGCGCAGATCGACGGGCATGGGGAACTCCGGACGGTGGTGAACCTGACTCAGGCTCGGTGCATGAAGGTGAGCGTGCTGGCGGGCGTCGCGGAGGGGTCGGAGGACTCCTCCTGCGCGCCGTCCAGCCAATCGGACAGCCGGGCCTGCCAGCCCAGGGCCTGATCCGCGAAGGCCTGCAGTTCGGCCACGCACTCGTGTGCGGCCTGCGCGCTGCCGCGGGCCAGGAAAGGTTCGATGGCCAGCGCGCGGGCCAGCAGCAAGCGGCCGCTGACCGGGTCATGGCCCAGCGTGGCGCCTCCCGTGTCTTGCCAGAACAGGTTGGCCGCCAGCAGCCGGGGCGCCAGGCGCGCCACGGCCTCCGAGGTCGGCTGCCCGATCACGGCGAACAGCGTGGCGTGTCGGCCGTCGTCCGTGCACTGCAGCTGCACGGTGCACTGGGCATCCACCACCAGCGCCAGGTAGCCCGTGTCGTCGGGCGTCAGGTCGATCCCCAGCACCGAAGCGGCGCTTCGCAGCAGATCGGGCCAGGTGGCGGCGGAAGGCGCGGGTGTCATGGTGCGGTACGGTTGGCAGAGAGCCTGCATCGGTGAGTAACACCCGATCCGAAAAGGTTCCATGCCTGCGCACCACCGCGGTGCGCAAATCCGCCGAACGCACCCGAAGGGTGTGCGGTGTCCGGAGCGGGCCGGGCGGCAGTCCGGCTTGGCGCTGGCCCGGGACTTGCTATGCTGTACGCAGGCGCGATGCAGCCCAACGAGGAGACCCCCAGCATGCACCCCTTCGATGAAATGTACGAGCCCGAGGCAGCGGCGGCCGCGGCCGCGCCCGACTACCGTGGCTACGCCAGCGGGCGCGCGGTGCGCACGCACTACCGCGACTACGCCGGCTGGCTCTCGGGGCAAAACGCCGAGACCATGCACGAGCGCCGCGACGAGGCCGAGATGATCTTCCGCCGCGTCGGCATCACCTTCGCCGTCTATGGCGCCAAGGACGAGGGCGGCGCCGGCACCGAGCGGCTGATACCGTTTGACCTGATCCCGCGCATCATCCCGGTCGACGAATGGGACCGCATGGAGCTGGGCCTGGCGCAGCGCGTGACGGCGCTGAACCGCTTTATCCACGACGTCTACCACGAGCAGGACATCCTGCGCGCCGGCATCGTGCCGCGCGAGCAGGTGCTCAACAACGCCCAGTACCGCCCCATCATGGCCGGCGTGGACGTGCCCAACAATGTCTACGCCAACATCGCCGGCGTGGACATCGTGCGCGCTGGCGGCGAGGGTGGCTCGGGCGAGTACTACGTGCTGGAAGACAACCTGCGCGTGCCCTCGGGCGTGAGCTACATGCTGGAAAACCGCAAGATGATGATGCGGCTGTTCCCCGGCCTGTTCGGCAAGCACCCGGTGGCGCCGGTGGCGCATTACCCCGATCTGCTGCTGGAGACCCTGCGCGCCAGCAGCCCGGCCGCCACCGCCTCGCCGACGGTGGTGGTGCTCACCCCTGGCATGTACAACAGCGCCTATTTCGAGCACGCTTTCCTGGCCCAGCAAATGGGCGTGGAACTGGTCGAGGGGCAGGATTTGTTCGTGCGCGACGACTTTGTCTACATGCGCACCACGCGCGGGCCCAAACGGGTGGACGTGATCTACCGCCGGCTGGACGACGACTTCCTGGATCCCGAGGCGTTCCGCGCCGATTCGGCCCTGGGTTGCGCCGGCCTGATGCGTGCTTACCGCGCCGGCCACGTGACCATTTGCAACGCCGTGGGCACGGGGGTGGCGGACGACAAGTCGATCTACGCCTACGTGCCCAAGATGATCGAGTTCTACCTGGGCGAAAAACCCATTCTGAACAACGTGCCCACCTACATGTGCCGCGATCCGGAAGACCTGAAGTACGTGATGGCCAACCTGAAGGACCTGGTCGTGAAAGAGGTGCACGGCGCCGGCGGCTACGGCATGCTGGTGGGGCCGGCGGCCACGCAGGCCGAGATCGAGGACTTCCGCCAGGCCGTGCTGGCCAAGCCCGACGGCTACATCGCCCAGCCCACGCTCAGCCTGTCGAGCTGCCCGACCTACGTCGAAAGTGGCGTGGCGCCGCGCCACATCGACCTGCGGCCTTTCGTGCTGTCGGGCAGCGAGGTGCAGATGGTGCCGGGTGGCCTGACGCGCGTGGCGCTGAAGGAAGGTTCCCTGGTGGTCAATTCATCCCAGGGCGGCGGCACCAAGGACACCTGGGTGCTGGAGGTATGAACTCCCCCCTGAGTCGCCCGCGGCGCCTTCCCCCCTCTCCGATGGGAGGGGGGACAACGCCGGTGGGCGGGCCAAGCCCTTCCACGGCGTTCGCTGGTATGGCCTGCTCCGCGGCCTTCTGGCTCGCGCGCTGTGGCGGCAGGGCGTAGGAACCGAATTGAAGGAAGGCAAAAAATGCTGTCAAGAACCGCTGATCACCTGTTCTGGATGTCCCGCTACACCGAACGGGCCGAGAACACCGCGCGCATGCTGAATGTGCACTACGAAACCTCGCTGCTGCCGCAGTCGGCCGCCGTGTCGCAGTACGGCTGGCTGGGCGTGCTGTCGCTGTCCGAGCTGCTGCCCGACTACACCAGCCGCCATGGCGAGGTCACGCCGCAGGGCGTGATGGACTACATGGTGCTGGACGAGCTGAACCCGGCGTCCATCATCAGCTGCCTGAAGGCCGCGCGCGAGAACGCCCGTGCCGTGCGCGGCACCCTGACCACCGAGGTGTGGGAGGCGCAGAACAGCACCTGGCTGGAGATCAACCGCCTGCGCCGCCAGGGTGCGTTCGAGCGCGATCCGGGCGAGTTCTTCGAATGGGTCAAGTTCCGCTCGCACGTCTCGCGCGGGGTCACGCTGGGCACCATGCTGCAGGACGAGGCTTTCCACTTTCAGCGCCTGGGCACTTTCCTGGAGCGGGCGGACAACACCGCGCGCATTCTGGACGTCAAGTTCCACGCCGTCGAAAGCGATTTTTTCGGCAGCGCCAGCGAACGAGACCAGGAGTACGACTTCTACCATTGGGCGGCGATCCTGCGCAGCGTGAGCGGCTTCGAGATCTACCGCAAGGTCTACCGCGACGTGATCACACCCGCGCGCGTGGCCGAGTTGCTGATGCTGCGCCCCGAAATGCCGCGCTCCATGCACCACTGCATGACGGCCGTGATGCACAACCTGCGCGAGGTGGGCGCGGCCGAGGACAGCCCCACCATGCGCCACGCCGGCCGGCTGCGCGCCGACCTGCGCTGGGCGCAGATCGACGAGGTGCTGGCGACCGGCCTGCACGCCTTCCTGACGCAGTTCCTGGACCGGGTGAACCAGCTTGGCGCGCTGATCAGCCGCGACTTCCTGGTGCCGGCCGAGATCCACAACGGGGTGGTTTGAGGTCCCCCCGAAGCGCCTGACGGCGCCTCCCCCCAGGGGGCGGGCCGGCCGCTTCGGGCGGCCGTGCGCGGCGGCCCCTGGGGTGGCCTGCTCCGCGGCCTTTTGACCGGGTCAGCGCAAGCGTATTTTTTTACTGCCAGCTGGTATCAGTGCGGGCCGGGGGTGCTGCGCCGCAACTCGGCGGTGCGCGCCCGCAGGTTGCTCCAGGCCGGGCGATCCGGGGCGTAGCGTGCGCGCAGGTAGCTGGCCAGCTCGGCGATCTGCGCGTCGCTGAGCACGTCGGCAAAGCTCTGCATGAAGCCCAGCTCGCGTGTGGCCGGCTCGCGCACGCCTTCGAGAACGGTGCGGATCAGGTTGTCGGGCCGGTCGCTGGTGAGCTTGCTGGACAGCGCCAGCGGCCGGTTCGCGCCCAGCACGGTGGGGCCATCGCCGTCGTGGTGGCAGGCGCCGCAGGCGTTTTCAAACAGGCGCTGCGTGGGGCCGAGCAGGCGGTCCTGCGTGTGCGCGGCGAGCGCCACGGCCTGGCGGGCCTGGGCGTCCAGCTCGGCCTGGGCCGGCGCGGGCGCGCTGAAGGAAGCCAGGTAGGTGGCCATGGCGCGGATGTCGCTGTCGGGCACGGCCTGCAGCTCGCGCACCACCTCGGTCATGGGGCCGCCGGCGCTGCCGTGGCGCGGTGAGTGGCCGTGGCGCAGGTAGCGGTACAAGGCCTCGGCATCCCAGGGCACGGCGCTGGTCGAGGCGGCGGTGAGGGCGGGGGCCTCCCAGCCGTCGACCAAGGCGCCCGACAGAAACGCCTGGCCGGTGCGTTCGGCGCCCAGCGCGTCGCGCGGCGTATGGCAGGCGCCGCAGTGGCCCAGGCCCTGCACCAGGTAGGCACCGCGGTTCCATTCCAGGCTTTGCGAGGGGTCGTTCTGGTACGGGCGCGGGTCGTGGTTCAGCGCGTTCCACGCCGCCAGCGCCGGGCGCTGGTTGAATGGAAAGCGCATCTCGGCCGGCGGCGTCGGCGCGCTGACGGCCGGTCGGCTCATCAGCCAGGCGTACAGCGCCTGCAGGTCGTCGTCGCTCATGCGCGCGTAGTTGGGGTAGGGAAAGGCCGGGTACAGGTGGCGCCCATCGCGCGCGATGCCCTCGCGCATGGCGCGCTGGAAGGCGCTGAAGGACCAGCGACCCAGGCCGGTGTCGGCGTCCGGCGTCAGGTTGGTGGTGTAGACCATGCCAAAGGGTGTGTGCATGGCCCGCCCGCCGGTGCCGGGTACGCCACCCGGCGTGGTGTGGCAGACCATGCAGTCGCCCAGCGCGGCCAGCACGCGGCCGCGCTCGATCAGCTCGGGGCTGTAGGCGCCGGGGCTGAGCTGCACCGGGGCGATGGCGCGTGGCACCAGGGCCGCCAGCACCACGCCCACGGCGCCGGCCAACAGCGCCGCCACGGTGGCGGCCACGGAGCGGCCCTTGGGCCAGCGCGCGTCTTTGAGGTGTTTTAGGGCGTTTGTCGGCGTCGAGTTTACCGAGTTTGCTCCTGAATTGGTAGCGTTCTCGGCCTCGCCGTCACCGCCACCGCCGGCCCCGGGCAACAGCTGACCGGCGGCGGCCAGGCCCTGGCGCACCACCTCGGGGGTGAAGGGTGGGGCGCGAAAGCGCACGCCGGTGGCGTCGAAGATGGCGTTGGCGATGGCCGCTGTGCCGGGCACGCTGGCCGATTCGCCTGCGCCCAGCGGCGCTTCGCCCTGGCGCGGCATGTGCAGCACCTCGATCACCGGCACTTGGCGGAAATTCAGGATGGGGTAGCTGCCCCATTCCAGCGACTGCACCGTGCCGGCCGGACGCACCCCGGGCAGCGGTTCTTGCGTGGCTTGCAGGGCGCGCGGATCGTGCGAGGCAAAGCCGACGCGCTCGTGCAGGGCGCGGCTGGTGGCCTGCACGACGTTGCCGTGCACCTGGTGCGTGATGCCGGCCGGGTTGACGATCTGCCCCGCATCGTGCCCCACCACCACGCGCCGCACCTGCACTTCGCCGGTGCGGCGGTTGACCTCGACGTCGGCCACCCAGGCCGACCAGGCGGCGCCAAAACCGGGCCACTTGCTGTGCACGTAGCGGGCGTAGGCAAAACCCTGGCCACGCGCCACCTCGCCCGTGCCGGCGGCCTCGCGCGGGCCGCTGCGCGGGCGCCAGCCGGCCTTGTCGGCGGTGGCCTGCACCAGCTCGGCGGCGCGGGCGTCGCCCAGGTGGTCGAGCCGGAAGCGCACCGGATCGGCTCCGGCGATGGCCGCCATTTCGTCGACAAAGCTTTCGTGCGCGAACGAATTGGGCAGCGCCGACACGCCGCGCAGCCACGAGGCGCGCACGATCGGCGGCATGTCGTTGACCTTGACGCGCAGGTTCGGCACCTCGTAGGGCGGGCGCGCCGTGCGGTCACCCATCTCGAAGGCCTGGGCCACCGGCTCGACGGTGCGGGTCAGCAGCAGGGCCAGGGTGGGCGCGCCGTTGCTGGGGTAGCTGGTCTCGAAGTCGTAGGCGCTCATGCGGCCGTCGATCGACAGGGCGCCGGCCACGTCCATCAGCTGGGCCGTGCCCTTGGGCTCCCAGGCGTGCTCCTGCGCGCGCGTCAGCTGCACGCGCACCGGCGCGCCGGCGGCATGCGCCAGCAGGGCGGCGTCGGCCACCACGTCGTCGGCGCCGTTGCGGCCGTAGCAGCCGGCCGCCTCCATGCGCACCACGTCGACGCGCAGGTCCTCGATGCCCATCAGCCGCGCCAGATCGGCGCGCAGCACGTGCGGGTTCTGGGTGCCGGCCCAGACGCGCAGCAAAAAACCGTCCTCGGCGTCGGGGCGCCATTCGGCCACCCCGCAGGAGGGGCCGATGGAGGCGTGCATCTGGTAGGGCCACAGGTAGCTGCGGCGCAACGCGGCGTCGCCGGCGCCGTGCAGGCTGGCGCCGACGTCGCCCTCGTCCACCAGTAGGCGCTGCGTGGCGGGGTTGGCGCGCAGTGCGTCCTCCACCTCGGCGGGGTTGGACTGGGCGGGCATGCCGGGCCAGGGCTTCCAGATCACCTTCAGTTCGCGCGCCGCTTGCTCGGCGTGTTCCTCGCGCTCGGCCACCACGCCCACGAAGTCGCGGATCACCACCACCGCGCGGATGCCGGGAATGTGGGCGATGGAGGACTGGTCGACCAGCTCCAGGGTGTTGCCGATGAACTCACCGTGGTCGGCGCCGGCGTAGGGCGGGCGCACGACACGCCCGTGCAGCATGCCGGGCAGCCGCATGTCGTGCACGAAGACCAGCTCGCCCGAGAGTTTGGCCGGAATGTCCACGCGCGGCTGCGGCGTGCCGACCAGGCGGTACCGGGCGGCGTCCTTGAGCGGCGTCTCCAGGTCCAGCCGCAACACGGTGCGCTGATCGGCCAGCAGCGCGCCATAGGGCACATGGCGCGTGGGTGCGGCGCGCAGGCGCACCACGCCCAGGTGGGCCTCGACGTCGGCCGGCGCGGCGCCCAGCCATTCGGCGCCACGCGCCAGCAGCCAGGCCATGGCCTGGGCGGCGGCGCGGCGCAGCGGCTGGGCGTGGATCTGGATCGAGGCGCTGGCAATCGTCGCGCCCTGGTTCGGTGCGCGCGCGGTGTCGCCCATGGCCATGCTGACGCAGGCCAGGGTCAGCTCCAGCTCCTCGGCCACGATCTGCGCCAGCGCGGTCCGCAGGCCGGTGCCCAGATCGACGTGGCCGCTGAGGGCGGTGACGCTGCCGTCGCCCCACAGCGCCAGCAGCACCTCGTCGCCCTCGATCGGGTTGGCGCCCACCAGGGGCGGCTGGCCGGGCGCTGGCGGTGGCGGCTCGGGCGGTGTGCGCACCACCACCAGAACGCCCTGGCCGTTCAGCATGTCGGCGCGGGTGTGGGGAAGATCGGCGCGGCGGGTCATGTGAGAACTACTTTTTTTTTAATAGCTGCCGTGGAAGTATCCATCAGCGTCCAAGGTCGATTGGGTTCATGGGCGGTGCCCGGCGTGCCGACCTGCCTCAGGCGGCCGAGGCGGGCGCCGGGGCGCAGCCCTGAGGTTTCAGCACGCGCTCGGTCTGGGCCGGGAAGCGAAGCAGCTTGTCGGCCGGGCGGCGCGGGCGTGGCACCAGTTCGCCGCCGCAGTTGGGGCAGCGGCCGTGCAGCCGGGTGCTCGCGCAGTCGGCGCAGAAGGTGCATTCAAAGCTGCAGATGCGCGCCTCGGGGCTGTCTGGCGGCAGGTCGCGGTCGCAGCATTCGCAGTTGGGGCGCAGGGCCAGCATGATCGGGTCCTTCAGGCGGGTGCGTTGCCTGCCGCCGCCAGGGCGACGGCGGCGAGGATTTCAACGTGCGTGCCGCAGCGGCACAGGTTGCCCGACAGCTCGGCGCGGATGCGCGCCTGGCTGGGCTGAGGCTCGCGCGCCAGCAAGGCGGCGGCCTGCATCACCATGCCGTTCAGGCAGTAGCCGCACTGCGCGGCCTGGGTTTGCTCGAAGGCGGCCTGCACGGGGTGCCAGTCGGCGCGCCGCGCCGGCGGGCCGCCCCAAGCTGCGGCAGCCCCCTCGGGGGGCAGCGAATCTTGCGCGTCAGGGCGCTTGGGGGAGCAAGTTTTTCCCAGCCCTTCGAGGGTGGTGATGGCGCGCCCCGCCACGCCGTGCGCCGGAATCACGCAGGCCCGCGCGGCCACGCCGTCCACGTGCACGGTGCAGGCGCCGCAGGAGCCCAGGCCGCAGCCGTACTTGGGGCCGTTCAGTCCCAGGTCGTTGCGCAGCAGGTGCAGCAGGGTGGCCTGGCGCGGCACATCCAGCTCCATCGGCTGGCCGTTGACGGTGAGTGCGAGGCGGGACATGGCGGGCAGCGTGCCGGACAGTTCAGGCCGCCGCCATGTCTTGCGACTGGATGCGCTTGACGCCCTTGGCCTGCATGTCTTTCCAGGCCTTGGCGAGCGAGCCGTTGAGGTCGATGGCGCGGGTGGCGTCTTCGATCACGTAGGTTTCGAAGCCGGCCTTGCGCGCGTCAATCGCCGTCCAGGCCACGCAAAAATCGGTGGCCAGCCCGGTGACGAACACGGTTTTGATGCCGCGCTCCTTCAAATAGCCGCCGAGGCCGGTGCCGGTCTTGCGGTCGGCCTCCTGGAAGGCGGAATAGCTGTCGACGTGCTGGTGAAAGCCCTTGCGCACGATGACCTGGGCCTTGGGCAGCTTCAGGTCTTTCAGCAGTGAGGCGTCCTCGCTGCCTTGCACGCAGTGGTCGGGCCAGAGCACCTGGGTGCCGTAGCTGAGCTGGGTGGTCTCGAACGGCTTCTTGCCGGGATGGCTGCTGGCAAAGGACGCGTGGCCGGGGGTGTGCCAGTCTTGCGTGATGACGATGTTTTCGAACCCGCCGGCCAGTTTGTTGATGACCGGTACCACCTCGGCGCCACCCTTGACGGGCAGGGTGCCGCCATCCACAAAGCAGTTTTGCACGTCCACGACGATCAACGCGGCCTTGGGGCCGGCTTTGACGGTGGCGGCTGCCCACAGTGGCTGCGCGGCGCCCAGGGCAGCGGCAGACAGGATGAAGTGGCGGCGATGCATGGCAAACCTTCGGGCGTGGGGATGGAACGGATGCTGGATGAAAATGCCTGGATGTCGGCGTGAATAAATCGCTTGTTGCTATCTGTTTGGTAGTTATTGGGTTTTAGACACTCAGGTAGGCGCGCCTGACTTCCTCGTTCGCGGCCAGTTCGGTCATGCTGCCGGCAAAGCGGATCTGGCCTTTTTCGAGCACGTAGGCGCGGTCGGAGACCAGTTCGGCGAAGTGCATGTTCTGCTCCGACAGCAGGATGCTGACGCCCTGGGCCTTCAGCGCCAGGATCATGTGCGCCATCTGCTCGACGATGACCGGGGCCACGCCTTCGCTGGGCTCGTCCAGCAGCACCAGGTAGGGGTTGCCCATGAGGGTGCGCGCCACGGTCAGCATCTGCTGCTCGCCGCCGCTCATCTGGCCGCCGGGGCGGTTCGGCATTTCGCCCAGGTTGGGAAACAGCTTGAACAGCTGGGCCGGTGTCCAGACCGGGGCAGCTCCACCGCCCGGCCACTGGCGCTCTGGCTGCTTGCCGACTTCCAGGTTCTCCAGCACCGTCAGGTCGGTGAAGATGCGGCGGTCCTCGGGCACGAAGCCGAGGCCGGCGCGGGCGCACTGGTGCGGCTCGGCGCGCGACAGGTCGTGCCCCATGAACTCGATCTGACCGCGCCGCTTGGGCACCAGGCCGATCAGGGTCTTGAGGGTGGTCGACTTGCCGGCGCCGTTGCGCCCCATCAGGGCCACGACTTCGCCGCGCCGGACTTCCAGCCCGACGTCGAACAGGATTTGCGCCGCGCCGTACCAGGCGCCCAGGCGCTCGGCTTTCAGCAGCACTTGGTGGATGTCGGGGGGGCTCATGCCGCGCTCTCCTGGGTCTTCTCAAAGGTCTTGCCGGAGCCGAAGTACACCTCCTGCACCTTGGGGTGGTCGCGGATCTCGAGCGGCTTGCCCTCGGCGATCAGGCGCCCGCGCGCCAGCACGATCATGCGGTCGGCGTAGGCAAACACCACGTCCATGCTGTGTTCGGTGAACAGCACGGCCATGCCGCGTTCGACCACCAGCTGCTTGGTCAGGGCCATCAGCGCGTTGCGCTCCTGCGGCGCCATGCCGGCGGTGGGTTCGTCCATCAACAGCAGCTTGGGTTCGTTGGCCATGGCGATGGCCAGCTCGACGCGCTTGACGTCGCCGTAGGCCAGCTCGCTGCAGGGCCGGTCGGCCTGAGCCGCCATGCCCACCTGCTCGAGCAGGGCGATGGCCTGCTGGCGCTTGTGGTCGGCGGCGCACCGCCACATCGCATACAGCAGGCGGTCTTGCGCCAGCAGCGCCATCTGCACGTTCTCGACCACCGTCAGCGACTCGAAGGTCTCGGCGATCTGGAAGGTGCGGCCGACGCCCAGGCGCCAGATGTCGCGCGGCCGGCGGCCGACCAGCTCCTGCCCGCCCAGGCGGATCGAGCCGCGGTCGGCCTTGAGCTGGCCGTTGACCATGTTGAAGGTGGTCGATTTGCCGGCGCCGTTCGGGCCGATCAGGGCCAGCAGCTCGCCCGGCGCCAGGGTGAAGCTGATGCCATCGACGGCCTTCACGCCGCCGAAGGATTTGCCGAGGTCTTGTACCGTGAGCAGGCTCATGCCGTGGCCTCCGGGCGCAGGCGCCGCACCAGTTTCTGAAATCCGCCGGCGACGCCCT
>JAIUOM010000028.1 GCA_020161215.1 Pseudomonadota bacterium | reverse complement strand
TAGCAAGGGCGCATTCGTCCGGTGATCCACAGCGTGTTCCCCGCGCTGCAGGCGGTCGATGGTCTGCCCAGCGGCGCCGCGCGCGCGCACGCGCTGATGCAAAGCGGTCAGCACGTCGGCAAGATCGTCCTGACCTGGGAGTGATCCAAGCATGGCCACCAAGCAACTGATTGCCGGCAACTGGAAGATGAACGGCGGCCTGGCGGCCAACCAGGCGCTGCTGGAGGCACTGCTGGCCGGCATCGGTCAACCCGGCTGCGACGTGGCCGTGTGCCCTCCCGCCGCCTATCTGGCGCAGGTGCAAGGCCTGCTGGCCGGGCAGGAGGCCATCGCCTTGGGTGCGCAGGACGTGTCGCAACACGACAACGGCGCTTTCACCGGCGATGTGTCGGCCACCATGCTGCGCGATTTCGGCGTGCGCTACGCCATCGTCGGCCACAGCGAGCGTCGCCAGCACCAGGGCGAGACCGACGTGCACGTGGCCATCAAGGTCAAGCGCGCGCTGGCCGCTGGCATCACCCCCATCGTGTGCGTGGGCGAGACCCTGCGCGAGCGCGAGGAGGGCATGACGGAGTTCATCGTCAAGCGTCAACTGTCGGCGGTGATTCATCTCAATGGTCACTGCATCAGCGAGATCGTGGTGGCCTATGAACCGGTGTGGGCCATTGGCACCGGAAAGACCGCCACGCCGGGCGAGGCCCAGCAGGTGCACGCAGTGCTGCGCGCGCAGCTCAAGGCCGCCACCGAACACGCGGAGCGCGTGCGCATCCTGTACGGCGGCAGCATGAACGCGGCCAACGCCGCCGAGCTGCTGGCGCAGCCGGACATCGACGGCGGGCTGATTGGTGGGGCCGCGCTGAAGGCCCCGGATTTTCTGAAGATTGTGGGCGCCGCGGCTTGATGCACAAGCCACGCATGCTATTGATTTTGGAGTAGAGGAATGAATGTCGTCTTGAACCTGGTGCTGGTGCTCCAGATGGTGTCGGCGCTGGCCATGGTTGGGCTGATCCTGGTGCAGCACGGCAAGGGCGCCGACATGGGCGCGGCGTTTGGCAGCGGGGCTTCGGGCAGCTTGTTCGGAGCTTCCGGCAGCGCCAACTTCCTGTCGCGGGCGACGGGGGTGTTGGCCACCGTGTTCCTGGCCAGCACGTTGGCCCTGGCGTATTTCGGTTTCAGCGTGCGCTCGGCCCCGACTGGCACGGGCACCAGTGTGCTGGAGCAGTCCACCGTGGTCGTGCCGCCGGCCAGCGGCGCATCGGCCGCAGGCGCGGCCGCGGCCATTCCGTCCGGTGCGTCGCCTGTCGGCAGTGCCGCGCCGGCCGCCTCTGTGCCGGCCACGGGCGCGGCGCAGATTCCCACCAAGTAAGGGCGCTGCAAGCTGAGCGCTAAATCGCTGGCTTACCCCCGAAACCGAGGGTTTTTCAGGGTAAACTGCCAGCTGTTTCGGGGCTACGCATCGGGTGCTGATGGCACTGCGGGCGGGCCCGAAAATGACTGCCGTCGTGGTGAAATTGGTAGACACGCTATCTTGAGGGGGTAGTGGCGAAAGCTGTGCGAGTTCGAGTCTCGCCGACGGCACCAGATACATCTTGCCAAGGGCTCGCGTGCGGGTACTTGGCTGCTACAGAAGAAGACACCCGATGAATCTCGCCGAGTACCTTCCTGTCTTGCTCTTCATTTTGGTGGGGTTGGGTGTCGGGGCGCTGTGCCTGGCCATGGGTAATTTCCTAAAGCCGCACAAACCCGACGCGGCAAAGAACTCCCCCTACGAGTGCGGCTTCGAGGCTTTCGAGGACGCGCGCATGAAATTCGATGTGCGCTATTACCTCGTGGCCATCCTGTTCATCCTGTTCGACCTGGAAATCGCCTTTCTGTTTCCCTGGGCCGTGGTGCTCAAGGACGTGGGCATGACTGGGTTTGTCGCCGTGCTCATTTTTCTGACCATCCTGGTGGTCGGTTTTGTGTACGAATGGAAAAAGGGCGCGCTCGATTGGGAGTGAGTCTGGGCGGCGTGGCACGCATCGACTGGAAATACGCGCATGAATGATCAGCTTCAGCAAAAAGGCTTTCTGCTTACCGGCGTCGACACGGTGGTGAACTGGGCCAAGACCGGCTCGCTGTGGCCGGTGACCTTTGGTTTGGCCTGTTGTGCCGTGGAAATGATGCACGCGGCGGCCGCGCGCTACGACATCGCGCGCTTTGGCGCCGAGGTGTTCCGCGCCAGCCCGCGCCAGTCCGATCTGATGATCGTGGCCGGTACGCTGTGCAACAAGATGGCGCCGGCGCTGCGCAAGGTCTACGACCAGATGGCCGAGCCGCGCTGGGTGCTGTCCATGGGCTCGTGCGCCAATGGCGGCGGTTACTACCACTACAGCTACTCGGTGGTGCGCGGCTGCGACCGCATCGTGCCGGTCGATGTCTACGTGCCCGGCTGCCCGCCCACGGCGGAGGCTCTGCTGTACGGCATCATTCAGTTGCAGCAGAAGGTGCGGCGCACCAATACGATTGCCCGGGTCTGAACATGGCTGAAATCGCGATTGATCCTCAGGCCCTGGCCAACGTCATCGCCGCCGCCCTTGGCGAGAAGGCATCCAACGTGGCCGTGGCGCTGGGTGAGGTCACCGTCACCGTGTCGCCGGAGCATTACCAGGCGGCCATGAAGATCCTGCACACGGCGCCGGATTGCCGGTTTGAGCAACTGCTCGATCTGTGCGGCGTCGACTATTCCGCCTATGGCGAGGGTCGCTGGGAAGGCCCGCGTTTCGCGGCGGTCAGCCATCTGCTGTCGGTCGGCCTCAACCAGCGCGTGCGCGTGCGGGTGTTTTGCGCCGACGACGAATTTCCGGTGGTGCCCACGGTGTCGGACATTTGGGCGTCCGCCAACTGGTTCGAGCGCGAGGCGTTCGATCTCTACGGCATCATGTTCGATGGTCACACCGATCTGCGCCGCATCCTGACCGACTACGGCTTCATTGGCCATCCGTTCCGCAAGGATTTCCCGCTCTCCGGCTACGTCGAGATGCGTTACGACGCCGAGCGCCAGCGTGTCGTGTACGAGCCGGTCACCATCGAGCCGCGAGAAATCACCCCACGCGTGATCCGCGAGGACAACTACGGGGGGCTGCACTGACCTGGCCCTTGGGGCCTTGTCTGGTATCGATCCATGGCTGAGATCAAGAACTACACCCTGAACTTCGGGCCCCAGCACCCGGCGGCCCACGGCGTGCTGCGCCTGGTGCTGGAGCTGGACGGCGAGGTCGTGCAGCGCGCCGACCCGCACATCGGCCTGCTGCACCGCGGCACCGAGAAACTGGCCGAGCACAAGACCTACATCCAGTCGTTGCCCTACATGGACCGGCTGGACTACTGCTCGATGATGTCGAACGAGCATGCGTATTGCCTGGCCATCGAGAAACTGCTGGGCATCGAGGTGCCGATTCGCGCCCAGTACATCCGCGTGATGTTCGCCGAGATCACGCGCTTGCTCAACCACCTGATGTGGTTGGGCTCGCACGGCAACGACTGCGGCTCCTCCACGATCCTCATCTACACCTTCCGTGAGCGCGAGGATTTGTTCGACATGTACGAGGCGGTGTCGGGCGCGCGCATGCACGCGGCCTACTTCCGCCCGGGCGGCGTGTACCGCGACCTGCCCGACACGATGCCGAAGTACAAGCCCAGCAAGCTGCGCAACGCCAAGGCCATGGAGGTGCTCAACGCCAACCGCCAAGGCTCCTTGCTCGACTTCATCGAGGATTTCGTCAACCGCTTCCCCAAGTGCGTCGATGAGTACGAGACCTTGCTCACCGACAACCGCATCTGGAAGCAGCGCACCGTGGGCATTGGCGTGGTGACGGCCGAGCGGGCGTTGAATCTGGGCCTTACGGGCGCCATGCTGCGCGGCTCCGGCATCGCCTGGGACTTGCGCAAGAAGCAGCCCTACGACGTTTACGATCGCCTGGACTTCGACATCCCGATTGGCAAGACCGGGGACAGCTACGACCGCTACCTGGTGCGCGTGCAGGAGATGCGGCAGTCCAATGACATCATCCGCCAGTGCATAGCTTGGCTGCGCGCCAACGCCGGCCCGGTGATCGTGGACAACCACAAGGTCGCGCCGCCCTCGCGCGAGGCCATGAAGACTGGCATGGAGGATTTGATCCACCATTTCAAGCTCTTCACCGAGGGCATGCACGTGCCCGCGGGCGAGGCCTACGCCGCCGTCGAGCACCCGAAGGGCGAGTTCGGCATCTACATCGTGAGCGATGGGGCCAACAAGCCCTACCGTTTGAAAATTCGTCCGCCGGGCTTTGTGCACCTGTCCACGCTGGACGAGCTGGCCAGGGGCCACATGCTGGCCGACGCCGTCGCCATCATCGGTACCTTGGACATCGTGTTTGGGGAGATTGATCGATGAGCGCAGCCGTCGAACCCGTCAGCGCGGCGCCTCTGTCCGAGGCCACGCAGGCGCGCTTTGCGCGCGAGGTCGCCAAGTACCCGCCCGAGCAGAAACAGTCGGCGGTGATGGCCTGTCTGTCTATCGTCCAGCAAGAGCAAGGCTGGGTCAGCCCAGAGAACGAACTGGCCGTGGCCGAGTACCTGGGCATGCCCCCGATGGCGGTGCACGAGGTGACGACCTTCTACAACATGTACAACCAGAAGCCGGTGGGTCGCTTCAAGTTGAACGTGTGCACCAATGCGCCGTGCATGTTCGCTGGCGGCCCGCAGGCCCTGCAGCACCTGTGCGACAAGCTGGGTGTGCAGCCCTACGGCACCACCGCCGACGGCATGTTCACCGTGCAACCTAGTGAATGCCTGGGTGCTTGCGGTGATTCGCCCGTGATGCTGGTCAATGACCGGCACATGTGCAGCTACATGTCCAACGACAAGCTCGACCAACTGGTCGACGGCTTGCGCAAGGCGGAGGACTGAGTCATGGCCCGCGTGCAAGAGATCCTCGCGCAGTTCCAGGCCAAGGGCGTGGAAACCTGCTTTCATGGTCGCCACATCAACCCACAGATCTACGCCGAGCTGAATGGCGGCAACTGGGGCTTGAAGGACTATGAGGCGCGCGGTGGCTACGCGGCGCTGCGCAAGATCGTCGGTCAGGACGGCGGCGCCGGCATGACCCAGGACGAGGTCATCGCCGAGCTCAAGGCCTCCGGTCTGCGTGGGCGCGGGGGCGCTGGCTTCCCGACGGGCTTGAAGTGGAGCTTCATGCCGCGCGGATTCCCCGGTCAGAAATACCTGGTGTGCAACTCCGACGAAGGCGAGCCAGGCACCTTCAAGGACCGCGACATCCTGATGTACAACCCGCACGCGGTCATTGAGGGCATGGCGATTGCCGCCTACGCCATGGGCGCCAGCGTGGGCTACAACTACATCCACGGCGAAGTGTTCCAGGTGTACGAGCGTTTCGAGGCCGCGATCGAGCAGGCGCGCGAGGCGGGCTACCTCGGCCAGGGTGTAATGGGCAGTACGTTCAACTTCCAGCTGCATGCGCACCACGGCTTCGGTGCCTACATCTGCGGCGAAGAAACGGCACTGCTGGAATCCCTGGAAGGCAAAAAAGGCCAACCGCGCTTCAAGCCGCCTTTTCCGGCCAGCTTCGGCCTGTACGGCAAGCCGACCACCATCAACAACACCGAGACCTTCGCCGCCACGCCCTGGATCATTCGCAACGGCGGGCCCGCCTATCTCGAGTGTGGCAAGCCCAACAACGGCGGCACCAAGATCTTCTCGATCCAAGGCGACGTCGAGCGTCCGGGCAACTACGAAATTCCGCTGGGTACGCCGTTCGCCAAGCTGCTGGAGCTGGCCGGTGGCGTGCGTGGCGGAAAGACGCTCAAGGCGGTGATCCCGGGCGGCTCGTCCTCGCCGGTGCTGCCCGCCGACATCATCATGCAGTGCACGATGGACTACGACTCGATCGCCAAGGCGGGCTCCATGCTCGGCTCGGGCGCGGTGATGGTCATGGACGATTCCCGCGACATGGTCGAGACCTTGCTGCGTCTGTCCTACTTCTACATGCATGAGTCCTGCGGCCAGTGCACGCCCTGCCGTGAAGGCACGGGTTGGTTGTGGCGCATGGTCGAGCGCATCGAGCACGGCCAAGGCCGCCCAGAGGATCTGGACGTGTTGGACAACGTGGCCGAGAACATCATGGGCCGCACCATTTGCGCCCTTGGGGATGCCGCCGCCATGCCGGTGCGCGCCATGCTCAAGCACTTCCGCCACGAGTTCGCGGCCAAGATCGACGCCGCGCAGAAGCAGGCGGCCTGAGCGAACGGAAACGGACGAAACGCCCATGGTTGAAATTGAAATCGACGGCAAGAAGGTCGAAGTGCCCGAAGGCAGCATGGTCATGCATGCGGCCGACAAGGCGGGCACCTACATTCCGCACTTCTGCTACCACAAGAAACTGTCCATCGCGGCCAATTGCCGCATGTGTCTGGTGGATGTGGAGAAGGCCCCCAAGGCCATGCCAGCCTGCGCCACGCCGGTCACGCAAGGCATGATCGTGCGCACCCAGTCCGACAAGGCGCTGAAGGCGCAGAAGTCGGTGATGGAGTTCCTGCTCATCAATCACCCACTGGATTGCCCGATTTGCGATCAGGGCGGGGAGTGCCAGCTGCAGGATCTGGCCGTGGGCTACGGCGGCTCCGCTTCGCGCTACCACGAGGAAAAGCGCGTGGTGTTCCACAAGGACGTCGGACCGCTCATCTCGATGCAAGAGATGAGCCGCTGCATCCAATGCACCCGCTGCGTGCGCTTTGGGCAGGAAATTGGCGGTGCCATGGAGTTTGGCATGGCCAACCGCGGCGAGCACTCGGAAATCGAGACCTTCGTGGGCGACACGGTGGATTCCGAGCTCTCCGGCAACATGATCGACATTTGCCCGGTCGGCGCGCTGACCAGCAAGCCCTTTCGCTACAGCGCACGCACTTGGGAGCTGTCGCGGCGCAAGAGCGTCAGCCCCCACGACTCCACGGGCGCCAACCTGATTGTTCAAGTCAAGAGCAACCGGGTCATGCGGGTCGTGCCGTTGGAGAACGAAGCCGTCAACGAATGCTGGATCGCCGACCGCGACCGCTTCTCGTACGAAGCCTTGAATGGTGAGGAGCGCCTCACCAAGCCGATGCTCAAGCAGGGCGGTGAGTGGAAAGAAGTGGATTGGCAGACGGCGCTGGAGTACGTCGCCAATGGGTTCCAACAGATCAAATCGCAACATGGCGCCCAAGCCATTGGTGCCCTGGTCAGCCCGCACAGCACGCTGGAGGAGCTGTATCTGGCTGGCGCGCTGATGCGCGGTCTAGGCAGCCAGAATATCGACCATCGCCTGCGTGCGCAGTCCTTCGACAAACCGGAGGGCGTGCGTTGGCTGGGCCTGCCGATCGCGGCCTTGTCCACGCTGCAGAGCGTGTTCGTGGTGGGCAGCAATCTGCGCAAGGAGCATCCGCTGTTTGCCCAGCGCATCCGCCAAGCCGCCCGCCACGGTTGTGCCGTCACGGCGCTCACGTCGCGGGGTCTGTTGAGCAATGGGCAGGCCTGGGCCATGCCGCTGCGCGCCAGCATCGTGGCCGAACCGGCCGACTGGGCCGCGCAACTGGCGGCCGTGGCCACTGCGGTGGCGGCCGAAAAAGGCGTGCCGGCTCCGACCTCCGCCGAAGCCACCGAGGCGGCCCGGTCCGTCGCCAGGGCGCTGTTGTCGGGTGAGCGCAAGGCCATTTTGCTCGGCAACGGCGCGGTGCAGCATCCGGCCGCGCCGGCCTTGCTGGCCTTGTGCCAATGGCTTGGCGAACATACTGGTGCCACGGTCGGCTACCTCACCGAGGCCGCGAACACGGTCGGCGCCCAGGTGGTGAACGCGCTGCCCGGCGCCGAAGGCTTGCATGCCGGACAGATGCTGGCCGGTGGCTTGAAGGGGGCGGTGTTGCTGCACTCCGAGCCCGGTCCGGACACCGCCGGCCGTGCCTTGACCGGTTGCGAGATGGTGGTCACGCTCAGTCCATTCAAGGCCAATCTGGACGTCAGCGATGTGCTGCTGCCCATCGCTCCATTCACCGAAACTTCCGGGACGTTTGTCAACGCCGAAGGCCGGGTGCAGAGCTTCCATGCCGTTGTGCGGCCGCAAGGCGATGCGCGACCGGGCTGGAAGGTGCTGCGCGTATTGGCCGATATGCTTGGGGTGACCCAGCCTGCGTACGACAGCACCCCGGAGGTGCTGTCGCAAGCCCTGGGCGGGCCTAGGGTGGATGTCATCCCCGCAATCCAACTGAGTAACCGCACGTCGGCCCCAATCGAGATTCCGACGCAGGGCGTGGATCTGCCCGTGGTCGGCATTTACCAGTTGGATGGCATCGTGCGCCGCGCCCCTTCCTTGCAACTGACCGCCGATGCGCGTGAAGGATCCGCCGCATGATTGATCTGTTTTACAACGGCGGCCTGCATCTTTTCAGCGGCACCTGGTGGTCTGGCGTCATCTGGCCGGTGGTGTGGAACCTGCTCAAAATCGTCTTGTTGCTGCTGCCCATACTCGGTGCCGTGGCCTACCTGACGCTCTGGGAGCGCAAGCTGCTGGGCTTCATGCAAGTGCGCCATGGGCCGAACCGCACCGGTCCCGCCGGCTTGTTGCAGCCGATTGCCGACGCCGTCAAGCTGTTGACCAAGGAAATCATTCGACCGACGGCGGCCAACAAAGCCCTGTTCTTCCTGGGGCCGTTGATGGCGATCATGCCGGCGCTGGCCGCCTGGGTGGCCATTCCCTTCGGCCCGGACATGGCCCTGGCCAATGTCAACGCGGGTTTGCTGCTGGTGATGGCCATCACCTCCATCGAGGTGTATGGGGTGATCATCGCCGGCTGGGCCTCCAACTCCAAGTACGCTTTTCTGGGCGCGCTGCGCGCGTCGGCGCAGATGGTGAGCTATGAGATCGCCATGGGCTTTTGCTTCCTGGTGGTGCTGATGGTCTCCGGCAGCATGAATCTGAGCGACATCGTGCTGAGCCAGGGGCGGGGCATGGCGGCCGACAAGGGCTTGAGTTTCCTGTCCTGGAACTGGTTGCCCTTGCTGCCGATTTTCCTGGTCTACCTGATCTCTGGCGTGGCCGAAACCAACCGCCATCCCTTCGACGTCGTCGAGGGCGAGGCCGAGATCGTGGCCGGTCACATGGTCGAGTACTCGGGCATGGGTTTTGCCACGTTCTTCCTGGCCGAATACGCCAGCATGTGGCTGGTGTCGATCTTGGCGGTGGTGATGTTCCTGGGCGGCTGGTTGCCCCCCATCGACAGCGCGGTGTTCAACTGGATTCCCGGCTGGATCTGGCTGGCGGCCAAAACCTTTGTCGTGGTGTCCATGTTCATCTGGATCCGCGCCACCTTTCCTCGTTTCCGTTACGACCAGATCATGCGTCTGGGTTGGAAAATTTTCATTCCCGTCACCCTGGTATGGTTGATCGTGGTGGGTTTCTGGATGGTCAGTCCGTGGAACATCTGGCATTGAACACGGAGGATGAATCATGGCTTCCGTAGCAGCTTCCCCTTTTTCGATTCGCGATTTCTTCAAGAGCTTCATGCTCCTGGAGCTGTTCAAGGGCATGGCCCTGACCGGCCGTTATGCCTTTGCGCGTAAGGTCACCATTCAGTTCCCCGAAGAAAAAACGCCTCTGTCGCCGCGGTTTCGCGGTCTGCACGCCCTGCGTCGGTATGAGAACGGTGAGGAGCGTTGCATCGCCTGCAAGCTGTGCGAGGCGGTGTGCCCGGCCTTGGCCATCACCATTGAAGCCGGCGTGCGCGACGATGGTTCGCGGCGCACCACGCGCTACGACATTGATCTGACCAAATGCATCTTCTGCGGTTTCTGCGAAGAGAGCTGCCCGGTCGACTCGATCGTCGAAACCGATATTTTTGAATACCACGGTGAGAAACGCGGCGACCTGTATTTCACCAAGGACATGTTGCTGGCGGTGGGCGACCGGTACGAATCCGAGATCGCGGTGGCCAAGGCCGCCGACGCTCAATACCGCTGAAGGCGCTGAGGCATCGACAAGATCATGGACGTCAAGACCGCCTTTTTCTACGTGTTCGCCTTCATCATGCTGTTCGCGGCATTTCGGGTGATCACCGCGCGCAACCCGGTGCACGCGGTGCTGTTTCTCATGTTGGCCTTTTCCCAGGCCGCCGGAATCTGGCTGCTGCTGAAGGCCGAGTTCCTGGCCATCACCCTGGTGCTGGTGTACCTGGGCGCGGTGATGGTGCTCTTCCTGTTCGTGGTGATGATGTTGGACATCCACATCGACAGCTTGCGACAGGGTTTCTGGCGGCACTTTCCGCTGGCGCTGGCCGTGGGCGCGGTGATTTCCCTGGAGATGGCCGTGGTGCTGTTTGGGGGCTTTCGCACCGGCGAAGCGCCGATGGTGCCCGAGACCGTGACGAACGCGGCGGGTCAGGTCGTCCAGTATTCAAACACCAAGGCACTGGGCAGTTTGCTCTACACCAAGTACCTGTACCCGCTGGAAATCGCCGCGGTGATCCTGCTCGTGGCCATGGTCACGGCCATCGCCCTGACGCTGCGCGAGCGCAAGGACAGCAAGAAGATCAATCCGGCCGATCAGGTGCGCGCGCGCGCCAGCGATCGCCTGACGATCGTGAAGCTGGCGCCGACGCAGGCTCCGGTACCGGCTGAGCCCGCGCCGGCGGCAGCCACCGAGGAGGTCAAGAAATGACACTGACATTGGCCCACTACCTGACCCTCGGCGCGATCCTCTTCGCGCTGGCCATGGTCGGCATCTTCCTGAATCGCAAGAACCTGATCGTGTTGCTGATGGCGATCGAATTGATGCTGCTGGCGGTCAACCTGAATTTCGTGGCCTTCTCGCATTTCCTCGGCGATATGCACGGCCAGGTGTTCGTGTTCTTCATTTTGACCGTGGCCGCGGCGGAGTCCGCCATCGGCCTGGCGATCCTGATGCTGTTGTTCCGAGCCAAGTCGAGCATCAACGTCGACGAACTCAATTCGCTGAAAGGGTAAGCCAGCATGAGTCAGACCCTTTCCGCCGCCACCTTGTTGGCGATTCCGCTGGCACCGCTCGCCGGCTCGCTCTTCGCGGGCATCCTGGGCACGGCGTTCGGCGGCAATCGCATCGGGCGTACCGCTTCGCACACCGCCACCATCCTGGGCGTGGCCATCGCCTTCGTGCTGTCGGCCATGACCCTGTACAGCGTGGTCACCGAAGGTGCTCGCTTCAACCAGACCATCTACGAGTGGATGGTGGTCGGTGGCCTGAAGATGGAGGTCGGCTTCCTGGTCGACAGCCTCACCGCGATGATGATGTGCGTGGTCACCTTCGTGTCACTGATGGTGCACATCTACACCATTGGCTACATGGCCGATGACGATGGTTACGACCGTTTCTTCTCGTACATTTCGCTGTTCACCTTCTCGATGTTGATGCTCGTGATGAGCAACAACTTCCTGCAGCTGTTCTTCGGCTGGGAGGCGGTCGGCCTGGTGTCGTACCTGCTGATCGGCTTCTGGTTCAAGAAGCCCAGCGCCATCTTCGCCAACATGAAGGCCTTCCTGGTCAACCGTGTCGGCGACTTTGGTTTCATTCTGGGCATCGGTTTGATTGTCGCGTACAGCGGCTCGCTGAACTACGCCGAGGTGTTTGCCAAGTCGGGCGAGTTGTCGGCGCTGCACTTTCCAGGTACCGACTGGATGCTCATGAGCGTCATCTGCATCTGTCTGTTCATCGGTGCCATGGGCAAATCTGCACAGTTCCCCCTGCACGTGTGGCTGCCCGATTCGATGGAAGGCCCGACCCCCATCTCGGCGCTGATCCACGCCGCCACCATGGTGACGGCCGGCATCTTCATGGTGACGCGCATGTCGCCGCTGTTCGAGTTGTCCGATACGGCGCTTAATTTCATCCTGGTGATTGGCGCGATCACGGCCTTGTTCATGGGCTTTCTGGGCATCATCCAAAACGACATCAAGCGGGTGGTGGCCTATTCGACGCTGTCGCAACTGGGTTACATGACGGTGGCGCTCGGGGCATCGGCGTACTCCGCCGCAGTGTTCCACCTCATGACGCATGCCTTCTTCAAGGCACTGCTGTTCCTGGCGGCCGGCTCGGTCATCATCGGCATGCACCACAACCAGGACATCCGCTGGATGGGCAATGTGCGCAAGTACATGCCCATCACCTGGGTCACCTTCCTGGTGGGTTCGCTGGCGCTGATTGGCACACCGTTCTTCTCGGGCTTCTATTCCAAGGACTCGATCATTGAGGCCGCACATGCCAGCCATCTCCCGGCCGCTGGATTTGCCTACTTCTCGGTGCTGGCGGGGGTGTTCATCACCGCGTTCTATTCCTTCCGGCTGTATTTCCTGGTCTTCCATGGCCCGGAACGCTACGACCAGAACCCCGACGCGCACCACGACGAGCATCACCACGACGACCACGGGCATGGCCACGACGCCAAGCCGCACGAGACCCCCTGGGTGGTCTGGTTGCCCTTGGTGCTGCTGGCGATTCCTTCCGTGGTGATCGGTGCCATGACGCTGATGCCCATGTTGTTCGGGGATTTCTTCAAGGGCGTCATCCACGTCGATGCCGCACGCCATCCGGCGATGGCCGAATTGGCCGAAAGCATTCACGGCTGGGTGGGCATGGCCGTGCACGGTTTCACGGCCGCGCCGTTCTGGCTGGCCCTGGCTGGCGTGGTGGTGGCCTGGTACATGTACCTGATCAATCCGGCTTTGCCGGCGCGTATCCAGGGCATGGCCCAGCCGCTGTACAAGCTGCTTGAGAACAAGTACTACATGGACTGGATCTACGAGAACATCTTTGCCCGGGGGGCTGTGTTGCTGGGGCGCGGATTCTGGAAAGGTGGTGACCGGGCGCTCATCGACGGCGCGGTGGTCAACGGTTCCTGGAAGCTGGTCGGGTGGGTGTCCGGCGTGGTGCGCTGGCTGCAATCGGGCTACCTGTACCACTATGCCCTGGCGATGATTCTGGGCATCTTCGTGCTGATGACGTATTTCGTCTGGCTCAACAAGTAAGCAAGAGCGGGAAAAGAACATGGGTTGGTTGAGCCTTGCCATCTGGACCCCGATCACGATCGGGGCCGCGTTGCTGTTGCTGGGCCGGGACGATCAGGCACCTTTGGTGCGCTGGATCGCGCTCATCGGCTCCATCCTCAGTTTTCTGGTCACATTGCCGCTGTACAGTGGCTTCAAGCTGGGCACCGCCGCGATGCAGTTCGTCGAAAAGGCGCCCTGGATCGAGCGATTCAACGTCAACTACCACCTGGGCGTCGACGGCATCTCGCTGTGGTTCGTGTTGCTGACCGCGTTCATCACCGTGATCGTGGTGATCGCCGGTTGGGAGGTGATCGAGCGCAAGGTCAACCAGTACATGGCGGCCTTCCTGATCCTGTCCGGCCTGATGATCGGCGTGTTCGCCGCGTTGGATGGCGTGCTGTTCTACGTGTTCTTCGAGGCCACCTTGATCCCGATGTACCTGATCATCGGCATCTGGGGTGGCCCAAACAAGATCTACGCCGCGTTCAAGTTCTTTTTGTACACGCTGCTGGGCTCGTTGCTGATGCTGGTGGCGTTCATCTACCTGTACACGCGCTCCGGCGGCAGCTTCGACATTCAGACTTGGCACCGTCTGCCCTTGGCTGATCACGTGCAGACGCTGCTGTTCTTCGCCATGTTTGCCGCCTTTGCCGTCAAGGTGCCGATGTGGCCGGTGCACACCTGGTTACCGGACGTGCACGTCGAGGCGCCCACGGGGGGGTCGGCCGTGCTGGCGGCCATCATGCTGAAGCTGGGCGCCTACGGCTTCCTGCGCTTTTCCCTGCCCATCTTGCCCGACGCCTCGCGCGAATGGGCCGGGTTGATGATCGCCCTGTCCCTGATCGCGGTCATCTACGTCGGCTTGGTCGCCTTGGTGCAGCAGGACATGAAGAAGTTGGTGGCGTACTCGTCCGTGGCGCACATGGGCTTTGTCACGCTGGGCTTCTTCATCTTCAACCCCATGGGGGTTTCCGGCGCCCTGGTGCAGATGATCGCCCACGGCTTTGTCTCCGGCGCCATGTTCCTGTGCATCGGCGTGTTGTACGACCGCGTGCACTCGCGCGACATATCCAGCTACGGCGGGGTGATCAACACCATGCCGAAGTTCACCACCTTTGCGCTGCTGTTTGCGTTCGCCAACTGCGGCATGCCAGGTACCGCGGGCTTTGTCGGCGAGTGGATGGTGATCCTGGGCACCGTCAAGGCCAATTTCTGGCTGGGTCTTCTGGCCGCCACGGCGTTGATCTCTGGCGCGGCCTACACGCTGTGGATGTTCAAGCGGGTGTACCTCGGACCGGTGGCCAACGACGACGTGCGGCAGCTGAACGACATCAATGGGCGTGAGTTTTTCATACTGTCGCTGCTGGCCATCGCCGTGTTGTGGATGGGCCTGTATCCCAAACCCATCACCGACGTGATGGACGCGTCAGTGATTCACCTGCTGCAGCAGGTCGCGGTCTCCAAGCTGAATTGAGGGTGTGGACATGATTGACAGATTCAGTTGGATGGCCATCTATCCGGAGATCGTGCTCCTGGTCATGGCCTGCGTGATCGCCTTGGTGGACTTGCTCGACAAGGGCCCACGTCGCATGGTGGCCTATGTCTTGTCGGTGCTGACGTTGCTGACGCTGGCGATCCTGACCGGCCTGAATGCCCAGGGCGGGCAGACGATCTATGGCTTTGGTGGCATGGTGGTCAGTGACGCGATGTCGAACTGGCTCAAGTGCTTCGCGGCCCTGTCGGTGCTGGTCACTTTCGTCTATGGCCGTGGCTACGTCATGGATCGCGGCATGTTGCGCGGGGGCGAGTGGTATGTGCTGAGCCTGCTGTCCTTGCTGGGCATTTTCGTGATGATCTCGGCCAACAACTTCCTGCTGATCTACCTCGGCCTGGAGTGCTTGACGCTGGCCGGCTACGCGCTGGTGGCCTTGCGCCGCGACCACGTGGCCTCGGTCGAGGCGGCCATGAAGTATTTCGTGCTGGGCGCCATGGCCTCTGGTTTCCTGCTGTACGGTCTGTCCATGCTGTACGGGGCCACGGGCACCCTCGATATCGCTGGCGTGTTCAAAGCCGTGGCCTCGGGCCAGATCCGGCACCAGGTGTTGGTGTTCGGTCTGGTCTTCGTGGTGGCTGGCCTGGCTTTCAAGTTCGGCGCCGTGCCCTTCCACATGTGGATTCCCGACGTCTACCAGGGTGCGCCGACTGCGGTCACCTTGATGATCGGTGGCGCGCCCAAGCTGGCCGCGTTCGCCATGGCGATTCGCCTGCTGGTGGAAGGCCTGCTGCCCCTGGCCATCGATTGGCAGCAGATGCTGGGCTTGCTGGCCGTGGCTTCGCTGCTGATTGGCAACCTGGCCGCCATCGCCCAGACCAACCTCAAGCGCATGCTGGCCTATTCCACCATCGCGCAGATGGGTTTCGTGCTGCTGGGTCTGATGGCCGGCGTGGTCAACGGCAACGCACTGGCCGCGGCCAACGCCTACAGCTCGTCCATGTTCTACGTGGTGACCTATGTGCTGACCACCCTGGCCAGCTTCGGGGTCATCCTGTTGCTGGCGCGCGAAGGGCACGAAAGCGAGGAGATCGCCGATTTTGCCGGCCTGAACCAACGCAGCCCGTTGTACGCCGGTATCATGGCCATCTGCCTGTTCTCCCTGGCTGGCCTGCCGCCGCTGGTCGGTTTCCAGGCCAAGCTGTCGGTGCTGCAGGCCCTGATCAGCGCGGGTCAGGGCGTCTATATCGGCTTGGCGGTGTTCGCGGTGATGATGTCCCTGATTGGCGCCTTCTATTACCTGCGCGTCGTCAAGGTCATGTACTTTGACGAGCCCGTCAGTGACGTGTCGCCCATCCGCGCGCCCATCGACATGCGCGCCCTGTTGTCGCTGAACGGCGCATTGCTGCTGATTCTGGGCATCATGCCCGGGGCCTTGATGGCATTGTGCGCGCGTGCCATTGTCCAGATGCTGGGCAGCTGAGCGGCGCCGCCAGCGTATCGAACCGGAATGTCACAGACCGCCATCATTTGGGCGCTGATCGTGTTGGCCTGCGTGACGGCCAACCTGCCATTCGTGAATCACCGCCTCATGACGGTGCTGCCGCTGCGTGGCGCCACCAAATCGCTGGCCTGGCGGCTGGCGGAGCTGGTGGCGTGGTATTTCATCGTGGGCGGCATCGGGCTGGCGTTCGAGAAAAGCGTCGGGCAGATTCAGGCCCAGGGTTGGGAGTTCTACGCCGTCACCGGTGCGCTGTTCCTCACGCTGGCATTTCCCGGTTTCGTGTACCGTTATCTGCTGCGACGCGGCAACTGACGGACCGGGCTGTGTCCGACCTCACCGAACACCCGCTGAGCCACCAGGAACTGCTGAAAGGCCGTTTCCTGCACGCCTTCCGCGACGAAGTGCGCCTGCCCGATGGCAGCCAAAGCTACCGCGAGTACTTCGTGCACCCCGGCGCGGTGATGATCATCCCGCTGCTGGACGCCGCCGATGGCACGCCCAGCTTGGTGCTGGAACGCCAGTACCGCTATCCCGTCAAGCAGACCCTCATCGAATTTCCCGCCGGCAAACTCGATCCCGGCGAAAGCACCCTGGAGTGCGCCCAGCGCGAGCTGCGGGAGGAAACCGGCTACACCGCGCGCGAGTGGGCGCGCGCCGGCGTCCTGCACCCGGTCGTGGCCTATTCCACCGAGTTCATTGAAATCTGGTTTGCACGAGGCCTGACGCGGGGTGAACGGCAACTCGACGCAGGCGAATTCCTGGAAGTCTTCAGCGCCAGTGTTGAGCAACTGCAAGGCTGGTGCCGAGACGGCCAGGTGACCGATGCCAAAACCCTGATCGGTGCGCTTTGGCTGCAAAATACCCTGAGTGGGGCTTGGCCGCTGGAGTGGCGGCCGGCCACCTGAACTTATGAAAGTGCTAGATCTTCACTGTGCCCACGGCCATGTGTTCGAAGGCTGGTTTGCCTCCGACGTCGATTTTCAGGATCAGCTGGCGCGCGATCTGCTGGAGTGCCCTCTGTGCGGTGACCACGCCATCACCAAGTTGCCCAGCGCGCCGCGCTTGAATCTGAGCGGCGCCTCGGCGGCCGCCGAATCCAGCCCGGCGGTGGACCCATCCCGGCCGGCCGGGGGGGCCGACGCCCAGGGCGCCGTGGCCTCCCTGCCACCGGCTGCGTTGCAAGCCGCCTGGATGCACATGGTGCGCCGGGTCATGGCCCAAACCGAGGACGTCGGCGAGCGTTTCGCGGACGAGGCACGGCGCATTCACTACGGCGAAACCGAGGAGCGCGGCATTCGCGGGCAGGCCTCGCGTGAGCAGACCGAGGAATTGCTGGACGAGGGCATCGCGGTCATGCCCCTGCCGATTCCGGCCGGGCTGAAAGGGCCGCTGCAGTAATCGCGGCGGCAGGCCGGCGGGCGGCACCCGCCACCGTCAATGACAAGCCGGCGTGTTGACGATGTTGCGCAGGGCCTGCGTATCCAGAATGCGCACATGCCGCTGCCGCACCTCGACGATGCCGTCGTCGGCAAACTTGGAGAACGTGCGGCTCACGGTCTCGAGCTTCAAGCCCAAATAGCTGCCAATTTCCTCGCGCGTCATGCGCAGCACCAGTTCGGACTGCGAGAAGCCGCGCACGTGCAGGCGCTGCACCAGATTCAGCAGGAAGGCGGCCAGGCGCTCCTCGGCGCGCATGCTGCCCAGCAGCAGCATCACGCCGTGCTCGCGCACGATCTCGCGGCTCATGATCTTGTGCACGTGGTTCTGCAGCGCAGGCACCTCGCGCGACAGCTCTTCCAGCCGGTCGTAGGGCATGACGCAGACTTCCGCGTCTTCCAGCGCGATCGCATCGCAGGTGTGCCGGTCGCCGACGATGCCGTCCAGTCCGATGATCTCGCCGGCCATCTGAAAGCCCGTCACCTGATCGCGCCCATCCTCGGTGGCGATGCTGGTCTTGAAAAAACCGGTGCGGATGGCGTACAGCGCGTTGAAGCGTTCGCCGTTGGAGAACAGGGGGGTGCCGCGCTTGATCTTGCGGCGCGTGGCCACCAGATCGTCCAAGCGGCCCATGTCGTTGCCCGTCAACCCGACGGGCATGCACAGTTCGCGCAAGCCGCAGTTGGAGCAGGCGACTTTGATGGCTTGAGGGGTCATTCCTAAATGCCTAGCATGCGGATCGCCATGTCCGCGATGCACGCATTCTAGGCGATTGGCACGATCCACGCCGGTGCCGGCCTTGTGGTAAATCCCGACGGAAGAACTCGGACACCTTGATCGTCGTCAAGGAAAATCCGAGCCCATCGGGCGACAGTACGCCCCAGCGAATCAGGGAAAGCACGCGATGCAAGCCATAACCACCGAACTGTTGACGAAATTCGATATTCCCGGACCGCGCTACACCTCCTATCCGACAGCGGACCGCTTCGTCGAGGCTTTTGGAGAGACCAACTACATCCAGGCGTTGGAGCAGCGCCGGGGCGGGCCCGCGCCATTGGCCTTGCCCTTGTCCTTGTATGTGCACGTGCCGTTCTGCGAGTCGCTGTGCTACTACTGCGCCTGCAACAAGATCATCACCAAGCACCACGAGCGCGGCGCGCCCTACCTGAACTACCTGGCCAAGGAAGTGGCCTTGCACGTGCAGCGCATCGGTGCCGGTCAATCGGTCAGCCAGCTGCACCTGGGCGGTGGCACGCCCACCTTTCTGAGCGACGCCGAACTGGGCCAGTTGATGGCCATGCTGCGCAGCAACTTCACCCTGGTGCCCGGCGGCGAATACTCGATCGAGGTCGATCCGCGCACCGTGGACGAAGCCCGCCTGCGCATGCTGTCGGCCCTGGGTTTCAACCGCCTGAGCTTCGGCGTGCAGGATTTCGACCCCGCCGTGCAGAAAGCCGTGCACCGCATCCAGCCGGTGGAGAACGTGTTTGCCCTGGTTGAAGCGGCCCGGCGCATCGGCTTCGAGTCGATCAACGTCGATCTGATCTACGGCCTGCCCAAGCAGACGCCCGAGTCCTTCGACCGCACGCTGGCCCAGGTGGCCGAGTTGCGGCCCGACCGCATCGCGCTGTACGCCTACGCGCACCTGCCGGAGCGCTTCAAGCCGCAGCGCCGCATCATCGCCATCGATTTGCCGGGTGCCTCCAACAAGGTGACCATGCTGGCACGTTCGCTGGCGGCCTTCGACGCCGCGGGGTATGTCTACGTTGGCATGGACCATTTCGCCCTGCCCAACGACGCGCTGGCCATCGCCAAGCGCCAGGGTCGCCTGCACCGCAACTTCCAGGGCTACAGCACGCAGCCCGACGCCGACCTGATTGGCCTGGGCGTGTCCGCCATCGGCAAGATCGGCGCCACTTACAGCCAGAACGCCAAGACCCTGGAGGAGTACCAGAACCTGCTCGATCACGACCACCTGCCGGTGGTGCGCGGCCTGGCGGTGTCGCGCGACGATCTGCTGCGCCGCACCGTCATCATGGCCCTGATGTGCCAGGGCGAGGTGGTCTTTCAGTCCATCGAACTGGCGCACCTGATCGACTTCAAGGAGTACTTCGCCGCCGAGCTGGAACTGCTGGGCGCCATGCAGGCGCAGGGGCTGGTGCAACTGGACGACACCGGCATCCAGGTCACCGCCACCGGCTGGTTCTTCGTGCGCGGCGTGGCCATGGTGTTCGACAAGTACCTGCAGGCCGACAAGACGCGGGCGCGGTTCTCGAAGATCATTTAACCCCCCAGAAGCGCCTTCGGCGCCTCCGCCCCTGGGGGGCGAGCCGGCCGCTTCGGGCGGCCGTGCGCAGCGGCTCCCCGTATGGCCTGCTCCGCGGCCTTTCGAGGGGTATGGTCTCTGGAGCTGCGCGGGATAATTGCTGAGTTATGCAAAGTTCTCTCTTGGTCACCGCTCTGGTCATGGGGCTGGCGGGTGGCCCCCATTGCATCGCCATGTGTGGCGCGGCCTGCGCGGGTATCGGCCAGGCGGCGGCGCCGCGCAGCACGCAGGCGATCTCGCTGTTCCAACTGGGGCGCGTGGCCGGCTATTCGGCGCTGGGCGCGCTGGCCGCGGCCAGCATGCAGGGGCTGGGCTGGCTGACGGTGCAGAGCGCCGCGCTGCGTCCGGCCTGGACCATGGTGCACGTGGCCGCCGTGCTGCTGGGCCTGGTGCTGCTCATCCAGGCGCGCCAGCCGGTGTGGCTGGAAACCGGCGCACGCCGCGTCTGGGCGCGCGTACGCTCGGCCACGCAGTCGATGGGCCTGGCCGCGCCGTTGGGCCTGGGCGTGGCCTGGGCGCTGCTGCCGTGCGGCCTGTTGTATTCCGCCCTGATGGTGGCGGCGCTGGCCGGCAGCGTGGAGGGCGGTGCCGCGGTGATGGCGCTGTTCGCCCTGGGCTCCGGCGTCTCGCTCTGGGCTGGCCCGTGGCTGCTGCTGCGCCTGGGCCACAACGGCCGCGGCGCCTGGGGCATGCGCGTGGCCGGGCTGACGCTGATGCTCACCTCCGCCTGGGGCCTGTACATGGGCCTGGTGCACGACCAAGCCCCCTGGTGCGTGGTCCCAGTCGGCCATTGATTGCTATTAAATTAATAGCTATCGAGGAAGAATTCACGCCGACATACGGCCTAAAAGACGTCTGAACAGGCGTTCTCGCAGCCAGTTGCACCCAAGGCCGCGCAGCAGCCCATTTCCCTGGGGGATCCACTGCAGGTGCTTCGGGAGGCTTCGATCTCTTCAAGAGGCCGCGGAGCAGGCCACGCCAGGGGCCGCCGCGCACGGCCGCTCCGAAGCGGCCGGCCCGCCCCCTGGGGGAAGCGCCGCAGGCGCTTCGGCGGGCGTCAATTTTCGCCCAGCAGGCCAGCCCAGGGGCCGCCGCGCACGGCCGCTCCGAAGCGGCCGGCCCGCCCCCTGGGGGAGGCGCCGTCAGGCGCTTCGGGGGGAGCTTATACCGCCAAGATACCCTTGTAAGCCATGTACACGGCCAGCACGATCAGCACGCAGGCGAACACGCGCTTGAGCTTCTTGACCGGCAGCGCATGCGCTGCCTTGGCACCCAGCGGGGCCATCAGCACGCTGCAGCAGGCGATGACCACCAGCGCCGGCAACCACAGGTAGCCGAACGACTGGGGGGGCAGGCCGGTCAGGCTCTGGCCGGCGACGATGTAGCCCGCCACGTTGGCCACCGCGATCGGAAAGCCCAGCGCCGCGCTGGTGGCCACGGCGTTGTGGATGGCCACGTTGCACCAGGTCATGAACGGCACGCTGACGAAGCCGCCGCCCGCGCCGACCAGCCCAGACAAAAAGCCGATTACCCCGCCGGCGCCGACCATGCCGGCCGTGCCAGGGATCTGGCGCGAGGGCGCCGGTTTGCGGTCCAGGAACATCTGCGAGGCCGAGAACATCACGAAGGCCGCGAAGCAGAAGTACAGCAGCGCGCCCTTGAGCAGCGCGAACACCCCCAGGCTGGCGACCATCGCGCCCAGCACGATGCCGGGCGCCAGGCGCTTGACGATGTCCCAGCGCACCGCGCCCTTCTTGTGGTGGGCGCGCACGCTGCTGATCGAGGTGAAGATGATGGTCGCCATGGAGGTGGCGATGGCCATCTTCACCGCCAACCCGGGCGCCACGCCCCGCGCGTCCAGCATGGCCGAGATGAAGGGCACCATGATCATGCCGCCGCCGATACCCAGCAGGCCAGCCAGAAAGCCGGTGGCAAGCCCGAGCAGGGCCAGTTCGAGGATCAGCAGGGGTTCTATGGGCATGGGTGATGGCCGCGCGCGCAGGCGCCGAGGGCAGGGTAGAGGGATGTGGAAGAGGGCGCTGGTGGCCCGCGCAACGATAGCAAAAAACCCGCTGTACCGCCGCGAAAGCAAAAGGTGTCTGCGAATGCCACCGGACCGTCATCCTGAACGCAGGGGTTCAGGTGGGCGAGGTCAGACTGATCTTGGGTTCATCTGACGCGAGATGATCACGCTGACCAGACAATGTTCCAAGCCCGGGCTCATATGAGCATTGGTTCAAGGAAATATAAAGCCCGACGCGCACCGCAGACAGGCTGGATTTTACCTCTTGGTGCGCCGAGGTGCCGGCTGCCTGCCACCAGAAGCCGCCCTTCGGTGCCCGTGGCGGGCGGCGGGCCTACAGCAGCCGCCCGTCCTCGCCCAGGGCCTGGTCCAGGCGCGAGAGCAGGGCGCTGAGGGTGGCGTGCTCGGCCACGCTCAGGTGCGGCTCCTCGCCCGACGCGAGCGCGGTAGGGGCGGGGGGTTGCTCGGCCAGCTCGAACGCCAGGTTCAGCGCCGCCAGCACGGCGATGCGGTCGCGCGCCTTGATGCGGCCGGCGTCGCGAATGCGGCACATGGCGGCATCCACCTTTTGCACCGCCTCGCGCAGGCGTTCCTCGCCGCCCTCGGGGCAACCCAGCAGGTAGCCCTGGCCCATGATCTTCACTTCAAGCTGGTTCACTGGGCGCGCTCCTTGGCCGGGTCGGTGTCGGTCTCGGGGGTGGGCGCTTGCGCACCGACACCGGGCAGCCGGTCGATCAGCGAGTCGACCCGCGCGCGCGCCGCCATCAGCCGCGACTTCAGGTTGTCGCGCTCGTGCGTGAGCGCCTGCACCTGCTGCGAGAGCAATTCGTTGGTGCGGCGCAGTTCCTCGTGGCGCACGAGCAGCCGCTCCACGCGCTCGGCGATTTGTTCGATCAGGGGCGGATTCGTCATGGCGGCGGCTTCGGAGGCGGGCGGCTCGATTGTAGGGGTAGGCCGGGTGCGCCCGCAGGGGCCGTACAATGGACCGCGTTGGTGCTCGCGCGCCGCGATTCTCGCGGCCGCAGTTCAACGGGAAGCAGGGGGGCCTGCGGACCGCCACGGTCCACGGCCTAACCTGCGCTGCCCCCGCAACGGTAAGCGGATGGTGCCTGGATGCTTGTCATTCGGGTGCCGGCTCCAGCCTCACACCGCCACTGGCGCGCGCTTTGTGCGACGCCGGGAAGGCGAGGCCCCCGGAGCGACCTCCGCCAGCCCGGATACCGGCCAACGAGGCGACCGCCCGGCGGTCCGCTCGCGCCTAGGCGCGCTGCGGCAAGCTGGGCAGTCATGTTGCCCCATACGCTGGCGGGGAGCCGGTCGGGGCGTGTCATCCGTGTGTGCTCTCCCATGTCCATTGCTTCCCTTCCGTTCCGGCCTGCCGCCCTGCCGTGTGCTTTGTCGTGCCTGCTGGCCACGCCTGCCTTGGCCCAGACCGTGGCCCAGCTCAGTGCCCCCAACCTACCCGATACCGTGGTCACAGCCACCCGCGTGGCGCAGCCGCTGACCGACGTGTTGGCCGACGTCACCTTGCTCGATCGCACTCAGATCGAGCAAAGCGGCGCCGTCACCATCGCCGATCTGCTGCAGCGCCAACCCGGCCTGGAGCTGTCGCGCAACGGCGGCCCCGGCGCCACCACCAGCCTGTTCATGCGCGGGGCCGAGAACCGTTTCACCGCCGTCTACATCGACGGCATCCGGGTCGACACCCAGTCCACCGGCGGCGCGCCCTGGGAGGCCATTGCCCTCGGCCAGGTCGAGCGCATCGAGATCGTGCGTGGCCCCGCCGCCGCCGTCTACGGCTCCGACGCCATCGCCGGTGTGGTGCAGATCTTCACCCGCAAGGGCGACGGCCCGTTCAGCCCCTATGTCGGTGTGGGCGTTGGCTCGCACCACAGCGGTCGTCTGGAAGCCGGCTTTGCCGGCAAGCAAGGCGACGTCGACTACGCCCTGGGCCTGGAGCGCGACACCAGCCGCGGCTTCAACACCCGCCCCGGGGTGGGCAACCCGGACCGCGACGGTTACCGCCAGACCGCCGCCAGCGGCCGCCTGGGCTGGCAGCTGAACAAGGAACACCGCCTGGAGCTGAGCGGCACCCACACCAGCATTCGCTCCGGCTACGACGGCTTCACCCCCAATCTGCACGACATGTCCGACAGCCGCCTGAACACCTTGGGCGCGGCCTGGAACGCCAAGTGGACGCCCAACTACAGCACCCGCCTGTCGGTCAGCGAATCGCAGCAGCGCTACGAGACCACGCCGTCGCCGTACATGACGCGCACCACGCTGCGCAACTATTTGTTCCAGAACGAGTGGCGCCAGGGCGACCACCTGCTCACCGCCGCGCTGGAGCGGCGCGAGGACAAGCTGCGCAACGCCCCCATCGACCAGGGCCGGCACCAGAACGCGCTGGCGCTGGGCTACGGCTACACGCACGGCGCGCACACGCTGCAGTTGAATGTGCGGCACGACCGCGACAGCGAGTTCGGCGGCCAGACCACCGGTGGCGCGGCCTACGGCTACGGCTTTGCGCCCGGCTGGCGCGTCACCGGTGCCGTTGGCACGGCGTTTCGCGTGCCCACGCTCTACCAGCGCTTTTCCCAGTACGGCAACCCCGAGCTGACGGCGGAGAAAAGCCGCAACCTGGAGCTGGGCCTGCACTGGGCCGAGAAGTCGAGCCACTTTGCCGTCGTGGCCTACCAGAACCGGGTCAAGAACCTGATCACCTTCGGCGCCGCGGGGCTCTGCAATTCGACCTTTGGCTGCTACGAGAACACCGGCCGCGCCGTGCTGCGCGGGGTGACCATTTCCGGTGGCCACCGGCTGGCCGGCATCAACCTGGGCGGCTCGCTGGATCTGCAGGACCCCAAGGACGACATCACCGACAAGCAACTGGCCCGGCGAGCCAAGCGCATCCTGAAGCTCAATGCCGACACCCGCGTGGCCGGCTGGACCCTGGGCGCCGAATGGCAGGCCGTCAGCCACCGCTTCGACGATGCGGCCAATACCAAGCAACTGCCGGGCTACGGCGTGGTCAACCTGTACGCCAGCACCACCATCGCGCGCGAATGGCAGCTGCTGGCGCGCCTGGACAACCTGGCCGACCGCGACTATCAACTGGCACGCAGCTACGCCACGCCGGGCCGCACGTTCTACCTCGGCCTGCGCTGGACGCCGCAGCGGTGAACGCCAGCGCCCAGACCCCCGTGCTCTGCCCGGCGCTGCTGGTGGCGGCCCCGGCGTCGGGGCAGGGCAAGACCACCGTCTGCGCCGCGCTGGCGCGGCTGGCGGTGCGGCGCGGCTGGCGGGTGCGGGTGTTCAAGTGCGGGCCGGACTTTCTCGACCCGTTCTGGCTGCAACTGGCCAGCGGCGCGCCGGTGGACAACGTCGACCTGTGGATGACCGGCGAAGCCGATGCGCGCGCGCGCCTGCACGCCGCTGCCCAGGACGCCGACCTGCTGCTGGTCGAGGGCGTGATGGGCCTGCACGACGGCACGCCCAGCCCCGCCGACCTGGCGCGCCGCCTCGGCCTGCCGGTGCTGGCCGTGGTCCAGGCCGGCGCCATGGCCCAGACCCTGGGCGCCATCGCGCATGGCCTCAAGCACTATCGGGATGAAGGTGAGCCAGACTTGCCCTGGGCCGGGGTACTGGCCAATGGCGTGGCCAGCGACGGGCACGCCGCGCTGCTGCAATCGGCCGTGCGACCGGCCTCCGACTGGCTCGGGCATCTGCCGCGCAGCCCGGCCCTGCACCTGCCCGAGCGGCACCTGGGCCTGACGGCGGCGCACGAACTGGCACCGGCCGACGCCCTGGCGCGCCTGGACGCCGCCGCCGACCTGCTGGCGGCCACCCCGCTTGGCCAATTCGGCCTGGCCGACTGGCGGGCGCGCTGGTCGGTGGCTTTTGCGCCCACTGCCCTGCCTGCTGGGGCCGAGCCGCTGCCCCAGCGGCTGGCCGGCCACCGCATCGCCGTGGCGCGCGACGCGGCCTTTGCCTTCATCTACCCCGCCAACGTCCAGGTGCTGCAGGCACTGGGCGCGCAGCTGGCGTTTTTCTCGCCCCTGGCGGGCGAGCCGCTGCCGGACTGCGACGCGCTCTGGCTGCCCGGTGGCTACCCCGAGCTGCACGCCGCCGCCCTGGCCGCGCACGCCGGGCTGCGCGAGCAGCTGCACGCCCACGTGCAGGCCAAGCGCCCGGTGTGGGCCGAATGCGGCGGCATGATGGCGCTGTTCGACGAACTGGTGGACGCCGACGGCGCCAGCCACGCCCTGTGGGGCCTGCTGCCGGGTCGGGTGCGCATGCAGGCGCGCCTGGGGGGCCTGGGCATGCAGCAGTGGCGCCTGGCGGCCGATGTGGCGCCGCTGCGCGGCCACACCTTTCACTATTCGGTGGCCGACACCCCGCTGGCCCCCACGGCCCACACCGAGCCGGCCGCCGGCAGCGCGGGCCGCAGGGGCGAGGCGGTGTACGCCGCCGGGCCGGTCGGCACGCTGCGCGCCAGCTATTTCCACGCCTGGTTTGCCTCCAGCCCCGAGGCCACCGCCCAGCTGTTCCTGCCGACGGCGGCGATATCATGACAAAACATGTCATATGTCGGCGCCTGTATTCCCTGTTGCGCTATGAATACTGAAGCATCCGGACGATCCCGCGAAGTGATCGCACACGGCCCGCAGCGCATCGTCTGCCTGACCGAGGAAACCACCGAGTGGCTGTACCTGCTGGGGCAGGAGCAGCGCATTGCCGGCATCAGCGGTTACACCGTGCGCCCGCGCCGTGCGCGCGCCGAAAAGCCCCGCGTCAGCGCCTTTCTGAGCGCCAAGATCGACAAGATCCTGGCGCTCGAGCCCGACTGCGTGTTCGGCTTTTCCGACCTGCAGGCCGACATCGCCGCCCAGTTGATCCGTGCCGGCGTGCAGGTGACGGTGTTCAACCAGCGCAGCGTGGCGCAAATCCTGGAGATGCTGCGCCAGGTCGCCGCCATCGCCGATGCCGCCGAGGCGGGCGAGCGCCTGTTGCTTGAGTACCAGGAGCGCCTTGGGCAGATGCAGCAAGCCGTGCAGGCCCGTGTGGCTCAGGGGCAGCGGCGCCCGCGGGTGTATTTCGAGGAATGGGACGAGCCCGGCATCAGCGGCATCCAGTGGGTGTCCGAGCTGGTCGGGCTGGCCGGTGGCGAGGACATCTACCCCGAGCTGGCGTGCCAGTCGCTGGGAAAGAACCGCATCATCGCCGACCCGCTGGAGACGGTGCGGCGCGCGCCCGACATCGTCATCGGCTCCTGGTGCGGCAAGAAATTCCGCCCCGAGCAAGTCGCCGCCCGCCCCGGCTGGCAGGACGTGCCGGCGGTGCGCGATGGCCAGCTGTTCGAGATCAAGTCCGCCGACATCCTGCAGCCCGGCCCGGCCGCGCTGACGGACGGCGTGGCGCAACTGCACCGCATCATGATGGACTGGATGAACCGGCCGGGCGGAGCCCCCGCATGCTGACGGTGGCACGCAGCGAATTCATCCTGGGCGGCCAGAAGAGCGGCAAGTCGCGCCGCGCCGAAAGCCTGGCCTCCGCCTGGCTGGCGCAGGCGCCCACGCAGCGCGCGGTGCTGATCGCCACCGCCCAGGCGCACGACGCCGAGATGCGCGCGCGCATCGCCCGCCACCAGCGCGAGCGGGCCGAGCGCGTGCCCGGCCTGACGACGCGAGAGGCGCCGCACGATCTGGCCACTGCGATCGTTGAAAGCGGCGGCGCCGAGACCCTGCGCGTGGTCGATTGCCTGACCCTGTGGCTGACCCAGCTGCGCATGCCTTTTGCCCCAGATTCGGTATCAAATCGGCCGTCAGTCGGCGCCGAACAATCCGAGGTAGCTATGCTTATTGAAGCGGTACGAAACTGCCCTGGCCCCATCGTGCTGGTCGGCAACGAGATCGGCCTGGGGGTGATCCCGCTCGGCGCCGAGGTGCGCGCCTTTGTCGATGCATTGGGGGTGCTGAACCAGGCCGTGGCTGCTGCCTGCCAGCGCGTGACCCTGATGGTGGCCGGCCAGCCGCTGGCCGTGAAGGGGGTGGCGCCATGACCCGCCGGCTGCTGGCGCTGCTGCTGCTCTGGGCCTGGGCCTGTGCAGCCCAGGCCTACGACATCACCGACGACACCGGCCACGTCACCCGCTTTGCCACGCCGCCGGCGCGCATCGTCAGCGTGCTGCCCTCGCTGACCGAAACCGTCTGCGCGCTGGGTGCCTGCGAGCGGCTCGTGGCGGTGGACCGCTATTCCAACTGGCCCGCCGCCGTGCGCCGCCTGCCCCAGGTCGGCGGCGGCCTGGACCCGAGCGTGGAGGCGATTGCCGCGCTGAAACCCGATCTGGTGCTGATGGCCACCTCCTCGCGCGCCGGCGTACGCCTGCGCGCGCTGGGCCTGAAGGTGCTGCAGCTGGAGCCGCGCACCGGCGCCGACGTGCGCCGCGTCGTCGTCACGCTGGGCCGTGCGCTTGGCGTGGCCGGCGCCGAGGCCCTGCTGCAGCGCATCGACGCCGATGTGGCCGACGCCGCCAACGCGCTGCCGGCGTCGGCGCGCGGCCTGCGCGTGTACTTCGAAGTCAGCCCGGCCCCGCACGCCGCCGGGCGCGGCAGCTTCATTGGCGAGCTGATGCACCGGCTGGGCCTGGTCAACGTGATCGGGCCCGAGCAGGGGCCGTTTCCGCGCATCAACCCGGAATACGTGGTGCGCGCCGCGCCCGATCTCATCATGGCCAGCCAGCGCAGCCTGATCGACATGGCGCGCCGGCCCGGCTGGGCCGGCATGGCCGCCCTGCGTGAGCAGCGCACCTGCGGCTTCGACGCCGAGCAGCGCGACGTGCTGGTGCGCGCCGGCCCGCGCATCGCGGAGGGCGCGCGCCTGATGGTGCAGTGCGTGCGCCAGCACCTGGACAAGCGGTGAACTCGACCGGTCTGGCCCCCACACCCCTGGCCGCGGTGCCGGTCGGACCCGGCCGCGCCACCGCGCTCGGCCTGGCCCTGCTGGCGCTGGCGGTGCTCGGCCTGGGGCTGGGCGCCAGCGTCGGCTCCACCGGGCTGGACAGCGTGCTGAACGCCCGCCACGACCCGGTGGCCTGGCAGATCGTGTGGGACATCCGCCTGCCGCGCACCCTGGGCGCCTGGCTGGCCGGTGCGCTGCTGGGGCTGTCCGGCGCGGTGGCGCAGGGGCTGTTTCGCAACCCGCTGGCCGATCCGTTTTTGCTGGGCAGCGCCTCCGGCGCGGCGCTGGCGGTGGCGCTGGCCTTTGCCGCGCTGGGCGTCAGCGGCATGGTGTCGGGCAGCAGCGGCGCGGCGCTGGCGCAAGCCGCCTCGCCCGCGCTGGCGCGCCTGGGGCTGACCGGCGCGGCCTTTGTCGGCGCGCTGGGCGGCGTGCTGCTGACCCTGGTGCTGGCCCAGGGCGTGCAGCAGACCCTGCGCCTGCTGCTGGCCGGCGTGGTGGTCGGCTACGTGCTGGGCGCCGTGCGCGAGCTGGTGCAACTGGCCCAGCCCGACGTGCTGCAGGCCATGCAGGGCTTTACCCTGGGCATCACCGGCTTCGTCGGCTGGAGCGCCTGTGCCGTCATGGTGGCGGTGCTGCTGCCGCTGTTGCTGGCCGCCTGGTTGCTGGCGCGCGTGCTGGACGCGCTGACCCTGGGCGAGGACACCGCGCGCAGCCTGGGCCTGCCGCTGGCGCCGCTGCGCGCGCTGCTGATTGCCGTGCTGGCGCTGGGCACCGGCACGGCGGTGGCGCAGACCGGGCTGATCGGCTTCGTCGGCCTGGTGGCGCCGCATCTGGCACGCGGGCTGGCGCGCAGCACGCACGGGCCGCTGGTGCTGCTGTCCACCCTGACCGGCGGGCTGCTCCTGATGGCCGCCGACATCGCCGCGCGCCTGGTCATCGCGCCGCAGGAGCTGCCGGTGGGGGTGCTGACCTCGGTGCTGGGCGGCTTGTACCTGCTGTGGCTGATGCGCCAGCGCACGCGCGCGGGGCGGCGCGCATGAACACCGCCGCCCTGGCCACCCGCCTGACGGGCGCACGCATCGGCGCGCAGCCCATCCTGCACGCCATCGAGCTGCACCTGGCGCCGGGCCGCTGGGTGGCCGTGGTCGGCCCCAACGGCGCCGGCAAGTCGACCCTGCTGCGCGTGCTGGCCGGCCTGCTGCCGGGCGACGGTCAGGTCTGGCTGCAAGGCCGCCCGCTGGCCGACTGGCCGGCGCGTGCGCGCGCCGCGCAACTGGCCTGGCTGGGCCAGGCCGAAGGCGGGGCCGACGATTTGCTGACCGAGGACGTGGCCATGCTCGGCCGCCTGCCGCACCGCCCCTGGCTGGCACCGCCCGGTGCGGCCGACCACGTCGCCGTCGAGCAGGCCTTGCACGCCACCCAGGCCGGGGAGTTGCGCGGGCGCCGCCTGGGCGAGCTGTCGGGTGGCGAGCGCCAGCGCGTGTTGCTGGCACGCGCCCTGGCCGTGCAGGCGCCGGTGCTGCTGATGGACGAACCCCTGGCGCATCTCGACCCACCGCACCAGGCCGACTGGATCGCCATCGCTCGCGCGCACGCCGCCGCCGGCGGCCTGGTGGTCAGCGTGCTGCACGAGCTGGGCGTGGCCTTGCAGGCCGACGAACTGGTCATCGTGCGCGCCGGCCACGTCACCCACCATGGCCCCTGCGCCAGCCCCATCACCCACCAGGCCCTCGGCGCCGCCTTTGACCACCGCGTGACCGTGCACCCCGTGGCCGGTCAGTGGGTGGCGTTGCCGCGCGTGCCCCAACCGGAGACTTCGCATGCAGATTGAATCGCCCCCCACCGAACGCCAGACCCCCAAGCCCCAGGGCGAGCGGCGCGGCATCGTGCTGGTCCACACCGGCGACGGCAAGGGCAAGAGCACGGCCGCCTTTGGCCTGGCGCTGCGCGCCTTTGGCCGCCAGCATGTGCACGGCAAGCAGGTGCGCATCTTCCAGTTCATGAAGGTGCCCAGCGCGCGCTTTGGCGAGCACCGCATGTTCGAGCAGATCGGTCTGCCCATCGAGGGCCTGGGCGACGGCTTCAGCTGGAAATCCAAGGACCTGGACCACTCCGCCGAACTGGCGCGCACCGGCTGGCAGAAGGCGAGGGCGGCCATTCTGGACGGCGAGCACTTTCTGGTGGTGCTGGACGAAATCACCTACCCGCTGATCTACGGCTGGTTGCCGCTGCAGGACGTGCTGGACACCTTGCGTCAGCGCCCGAAGGACGTGCATGTGTGCCTGACGGGCCGGCGCTGCCCGCCGGAGTTGATCGAGCTGGCGGACACGGTGACCGAGATGAGCCTGGTCAAGCACGCGTTCAAATCGGGTATTCCTGCCCAGCGCGGCATAGAAGATTAATGAACACCCCCCTGAGTCGCCTTCGGCGCCTTCCCCCCTCTGCTGCGCGAGGGGGGACAACGCCAGTGGGCGGGCCAAGCCCTTCCACGGCGTTCGCTGGGCTGGCCTGCTCCGCGGCCATTTGGAGAGACGATTGATGACCACTACAGCGTCCCCACTTGTTTCATGTCGCTACGCCACCCCGCTGGGCGAGATGCTGGGGCTGTTCACTCCGCGCGGGCTGTGTTTGCTGGAGTTCACCGACGGCACGGCGCGCATGGACACCGAACTGCGGCAGGTGGAGGCCGCCACGCGTGCCACCCCGCAGGCGAGCCAGAATGCGCACACCCAGGCGCTGGGCGAGCAGTTGGTGGCGTACTTTGACGGACGGCTGCGTGATTTCGATCTGCCGTTGGATCTGGTCGGCACGCCGTTTCAGCAGCAGGTGTGGCGTGCGCTGCTGGAGATCGGCTACGGCCAGACCTGGAGCTATGGGCAAGAGGCGCAGCACATCGGCCGCCCCACCGCCACCCGCGCCGTGGCGGCGGCCAACGGGCAGAACAAGATCGCCATCGTCGTGCCCTGCCACCGCGTCATCGGCGCCAACGGCACGCTGACCGGCTACGGCGGCGGCCTGCCGCGCAAGCGCTGGCTGCTGGCGCTGGAGCAGGCCGGTGCGCCGCCGCGCGACTTGCTGGACGGCGCGTGAACCCCTGGCTGCTGCCCGACGCGCCCGAACCCGGCTGGGCCCTGATCGCCTGCGCGCCGGCGCTGGCGCTGACCATCGACCGCCTGTTTGGCGAGCCGGCGGCGCGCTGGCACCCGGTGGTGTGGATGGGGCACTGGCTGGCCTGGGCCGGGGCGCGTTTGGCGCCGGCGGCCGGCGAGCCACCGGTGCACACCCCGGCCGGCATCTTCTGGGGCGCGGCGCTGTCCTGGTGCGGCGCCGCCGCCGCCGTGTTCGCGCTGGCCTGGTGGTTTCAGGCCTGGGTGTTGACGCAGCCGGTCTGGCTGGCCGCGCTGGCGCTGGGGCTGTTTCTCAAGCCGCTGCTGGCCTGGGCGCTGCTGCACGACGAGGTGCTGGCGGTGGAACAGGCCCTGGGCGAATCGCTGGACGCCGGCCGCGCGCGTCTGGCGCGCCTGGTCAGCCGCGACGTGACGGCGCTGGACGCCACCCAGGTGCGCGAAAGCGCCATCGAATCCTTGGCCGAGAACCTGAACGACTCGCTGGTCGCGCCGCTGTTCTGGTTCGCCCTGCTGGGCCTGCCCGGCGCGGCGCTGTTTCGCTTTGCCAACACCGCCGACGCCATGTGGGGCTACCGCGGCGTGCGCCCCTTGGGCGGCGTGGCGCGCGACTGGACCTGGGCCGGCAAATGGGCCGCCCGCGCCGACGACGTGCTGGGCTGGCTGCCGGCGCGCCTGACCGGCCTGTTGATTCTGCTGCTGGGTGGGGCTTGGCGTGCCGGCGGCCGCCTGTTGGCCCAGGCGCGCCGCACGCCGTCGCCCAATGGCGGCTGGCCGATGGCCGCCATGGCCCTGGCCTTGGGTGTGGCGCTGCGCAAGCCGGGCGTCTATGGGCTGAACGAGAGCGCCCGCGCGCCGCAGCCGGCCGACACCTTGCGCGCCTGCGCCCTGGGCTCGCGGACCGTGCTGGCCACCACCGTGCTGGCCAGCGCGGCCTTGCTGTGGGGGCTGTCGGAATGAGCGATGAGGGCTCAAATTTTGAGGAAATCTTCCGGAAGGTCGGCGTGAACAAACGCAGTTTAGCTATTGTTTCAGGAGTCATCGGGTGCTGACGCCGACCCACGGTGGCCCCGACGCCGACGGCGTGCCGGCGCACGATCTGTCCAGCAACGCCAACGCCTGCGGTCCGTACCCCGAGGCCGTGCGCGTGTTGCGCGATGCCGACGCGCGCCACTACCCCGACCCGGCCAGCACGGCGCTGCGGGTGCAGCTGGCGGCCTGGCACGGCGTGGCGCCGGCGCGCATCGTGCCGGCGGCCAGCGGCAGCGAATTCATCCAACGCATCAGCGCCGCGGTGGCGCTGCAGGGCGGCCGCACCATGTGGCAGCCGGCGCAGGCCTATGGCGACTACGCCCGCGCCGCCCAGGCTGTCGGCCTGACGCGTGCGGCTGAGCCCGAACAGGCCGCGCTGCTGTGGGCCTGCGATCCGTCCAGCCCGCTGGGCCAGCCGCAGGCCGACCTGGTCGAACGGGTGGCCGCACTGCGCCCGGATCAGACCCTGGTGCTGGACCAGGCCTACGAACCGCTGCGGTTGCAGGGCGCCCTGGCCCTGACGCCCGACGCGCTGGACCGGCTGTGGCGCCTGGTCACCCCCAACAAGGCGCTGGGCCTGACCGGCGTGCGCGCCGCCTACGCCATTGCCCCACTTGAGATCGATCCGCCATTGCTGGCGCGTGTGCGGGCGCTGGCGCCGTCCTGGCCGCTGGGGTCGCACGGCGAGGCCTTGCTGCAGACCTGGGCCACGCTGGACGCCGAAGACTGGGTGGCCGCCAGCCGCGTGCGCCTGCGCGAGTGGAAAAGCCAGCAGATCGAGCGCCTGCACGCCGCCGGCTGGCGGGTGGCGCCGAGCGTGGCCAACTTCTTTGTCGCCACACCGCCCCCCGCCATCGGCGCCGACCTGGGCCGCCACCTGGGCGCCTGGCGTGCCCAGGGCGTCAAACTGCGCGACTGCGCCAGCTTCGGCTTGCCGGGGCGGCTGCGCATGGCGGTGGTGGGGCCAGCGGCCCAGGATGCCGTGTGGCGGGTGCTGACCAGCCCCGTGGCCGAATGTCCCTGAACCCTGGTCCGACAAGAGTCTGCCAATGAAAACTGACGCATTTTTTTCGACCGGCCTGGGTTTGCCCCAGTGCCGCACGAGGTTCACCCCATGACCGCCCGCTGCATCATGGTCCTGGGCACCAGCAGCGGCGCCGGCAAAAGCTGGCTGACCACGGCGCTGTGCCGCTACTACGCCAACCAGGGGTTGAAAGTGGCGCCGTTCAAGGCGCAGAACATGAGCAACAACGCGCGGGTGGTGGCGGGTTGGCCGGGCGCGGCCTCCTCGGGGGGCAGCGCAACAGGCGAAGCCGTGGAGCGTGGGGGCGACCACCCGGTCGCCGGGCCGCTCCCAAGGCCGGGTGAGGCCCCCTCGGGGGGCAGCGCAACAGGCGAAGCCGTGGAGCGTGGGGGCGAGATCGGTTCTGCCCAGTATTTCCAGGCCCTGGCTGCCCGCGCCGAACCCGATGTGCGCATGAACCCGCTGCTGCTCAAGCCCGAGGCCGACACGCGCAGCCAGGTGGTGCTGTTGGGTCGGGTGCAGCGCGAGCTGACCGATGTGCCCTGGCGCGGGCGTGGCGAGCGGGTGTGGCCCGAGATCGCCGCGTCGCTGGACGCGCTGCGTGCGGAAAACGACGTGGTGGTGATCGAAGGCGCCGGCTCGCCGGCCGAGATCAACCTGATGGCCAGCGACATCGTCAACCTGCGCGTGGCGCGCCATGCCGACGCGCGCTGCCTGCTGGTGGCCGACATCGACCGCGGTGGTGCCTTCGCCCACCTGTACGGCACCTGGGCGCTGCTGCCCGAGGCCGATCGGGCGCGCATCCACGGCTTCGTGCTGAACAAGTTCCGAGGCGACGCCACCCTGCTGGCCCCCGCGCCCGAGCAACTGCAGGCGCTGACCGGCGTGCCCACGGTGGCCACCATTCCCATGCACTGGCAGCACGGCCTGCCGGAGGAAGACGGCGTGTTCGACGACCGCGCCACGCCCGGCGCGCCGCCCGCCCCGCAGGGTGCGCTGCAGGGCGCGCCGCGCCACGTCGCCGTGGTCGCCTACCCGCGCATCAGCAATCTGGACGAGTTTCAGCCGCTCAAGAACCTGCCCGGCGTGCGCCTGGTCTGGGCGCGCACGCCGGCCGAGCTGGGCGGCGCCGACACCGTGGTGCTGCCCGGCAGCAAGGCCACGGCGGCCGACCTGGCCTGGCTGCGCGCCCAGGGCCTGGACGCCGCCATCGCCGAACACGCCGCGCGCGGGGGCCGCGTGCTGGGCATTTGCGGCGGGCTGCAGATGCTGGGCGAGGCGCTGATCGATGTGCATGGGGTGGAGCCTGTTTGTCCGGGCGACCACCCGGGTGCTGGGCCGCTCCCAAGGCCGGGTGCGGCCCCCTCGGGGGGCAGCGGACCACGCGCAGCGGGGGAGCGTGGGGGTGGTCATGACACCAATGGGCCGGGGCTGGGGCTCTTGCCGCTGGTGACCAGTTTCGATTCCAACAAAACCGTGCGCCACACCCACACCCGCTTTGAGGCCGTGACCGGCCCGTGGGCGGCGCTGTCGGGCGTGGCGGTGAGCGGTTACGAGATCCACAGCGGCCAGACCGCCCAGCACCCGGCCATGGCGGCCAAGGGCGACGTGGCGCGCGAAGTCATCCCCAACCTGGCTTGGCAGAACCCGGCCGGCAACGTGCTGGGCATGTACCTGCACGGCCTGTTCGAGGACGCCGCCGTGCTGCGCGCGCTGTGGGGCGCCGAGGTGCGGTCGCTGGACGACGTGTTTGAAGGCCTGGCCGCGGGGGTGCAAGCCCATTTCGCCCCCGGCGTGCTGCAAGCGCTGCTGGAGTAGGCACCAAGACGCTATTTTTTCAATAGCTGCCGTGGATTTGTCCACGCCGGCCAGAACCTGTTTTCAACCCCAAACCCTTGCATTGACATCACCACCATGACCGAACTGCCCGAGATTGCCGATTTGCACGACCCGGCCCTGGCCGCCGCACTGCAGCACGCGCTGGACCGCAAGACCGTGCCGCACGGCGCACTGGGCCGCGTGGCCGAGCTGGCGCACCGGCTCGGCATGATTTTGGGCACGCGCGAGCCGCAATTGCAGGCGCCGCAGCTGCTGGTGTTTGCCGCCGACCACGGCATCGCGGCGCGCGGCGTGTCGGTCTACCCGAGCGATGTGACCTGGCAGATGGTCGGCAACTTCCTGGCCGGCGGCGCGGCGGTGAGCGTGCTGGCGCGCCAGCACGGCATCGCCCAGACGGTGGTGGACTGCGGCGTGCGGCATGATTTTTCGCCCGTGCCGGGGCTGCTGATCCGCAAGATCGCGCCCGGCAGCGCCGACAGCAGCGTCGGCCCGGCCATGACCGCCGCCCAGTGCAGCCAGGCGCTGGCCAACGGCCAGGCCCTGGTGGCGGCACTGCCCGGCAACGCCGTGCTGCTGGGCGAGATGGGTATTGGCAACACCAGTGCCGCCTCGCTGCTGGTGGCGCGCCTGGGCGGCCTGGACGTGGCCGAGGTGACCGGCGCTGGCACCGGGCTGGACGCCGCCGGCATCGCGCGCAAGACGGCGGTGCTGCGCCAGGCGCTGGCCGCCAATGCCGGCGCTGATGCGCCGCTGGCCGCGCTGGCGGCCTTGGGCGGCTTCGAGATCGCCACCCTGGTCGGCAGCGTGCTGCAGGCGGCGGCCGAGCGGCGCGTGATCGTGGTCGATGGCTTCATCGCCTCCGCCGCCGTGCTGGTGGCCAGCCGGCTGGCCCCGGCCGTGCTGCAGCGCTGCGTGTTTGCGCACCAGTCCGACGAGCGCGGCCACGTGCGCCTGCTGCAACTGCTGGGCGCCCAGCCGCTGTTGTCGCTGGGTCTGCGCGTCGGCGAGGGCAGTGGCGCGGCCCTGGCCTGGCCGCTGCTGGAGTCGGCCTGCCGGGTGCTGAACGAGATGGCCAGCTTTGAGTCGGCCGGCGTGTCGGACCGGGAATAGCTATGAAAATAATAGCTATTCATGTTGTATCCACGCCGGCCTTCGGCCGTTTTTTGTCTTGATGCGCTGAAACGGAGCCATTGTGCAAGCCCTGCGCCACTTCCTGCTCGCGCTGCAGTTCCTGACCCGCATCCCGGTCACCGGTCGGCTGGCGGCCTGGATCGGCTACAGCCCAGAGTTGCTGCGCGCCAGCGCGGCGCATTTTCCTGGCGTCGGCTGGGTGGTGGGCGGCGTGGCGGCGGCGGTGCTGGCGGCGGCGCTGGCGCAGTTGCCGCCCGGGCCGCTCGGCGCGCTGCTGGCGGCCGGGCTGGCCACCGCCGTCAGCGTGTGGCTGACCGGCGCTTTCCATGAAGACGGCCTGGCCGACACCGCCGACGGCCTGGGCGGCGCCGTGGCGCGCGAGCGCGCGCTGGAGATCATGAAGGATTCGCGCATCGGCAGCTACGGCGCCATCGCCCTGGTGCTGGCGCTGCTGCTGAAGGTGCTGCTGCTGGCGCTGCTGGCGCAGGGCGGGGCCGCCGACGCGGTGGTGGCGCTGCTGGCCGGGCATGTGCTGTCGCGGCTGTCGCCGCTGGTGGTGATGCGCCGGCTGCCCTACGTGGCCGATCCGGCGCACGCCAAGGCCAAGCCCATCGCCGACGCCGCCCCGGCCGGCGCCCTGCTGGGCGGCGTGGCCTGGACGCTGCCGGCCTGGTGGCTGCTGTGGAACCAGTGGGGCGACATGGGCCTGATTGGCGCCGCCCTGGGCTGGGCGCTGGCCCTGATGTACATGCAGCGCCTGCTCGGCCGGCGCCTGCAGGGGTTCACCGGCGACACACTGGGCGCCACGCAGCAGCTGTGCGAGCTGGGCCTGTACCTGGGCCTGGCGCTGCTGGCCGCGCCATGACGCTCTGGCTGGCGCGCCACGCCGAGGTGCTGTGCCCGCCCGGCCTGTGCTACGGCAGCACCGACTGGCCCGCCGACGCCGACGCCACCGTCCGCGCCGCCGCGGTGCTGGCGCGCGAGCTGCCGGCCGGCACGACCGTGGCGGTGTCGCCGCTGGCGCGTTGCCAGCAATTGGCCGAGGCCCTGCACCCCCTGCGGCCCGAGCTGGCCCGCGGCACCGATGCGCGCCTGCGCGAAATGCATTTCGGCGCCTGGGAAGGCCGGCCCTGGCGCGACATCGCGCGGCCCGAGTTCGACGCCTGGATGGCCGACTTCGCCCACGCCCGCCCGGGCGGTGACG
>JAIUOM010000027.1 GCA_020161215.1 Pseudomonadota bacterium | reverse complement strand
TGGTGCAAGCGTTCCTGGACAAGCATCGTCGCGTTCACATGCACTACACCCCGACGTACTCTTCGTGGCTGAATCAGGTCGAAAACTGGTTCGCCCGCATCCAGCGCGATGTCATTACCCGCGGTGTTTTCACATCCATCAAAGACCTTGACAAGAAGCTCATGCGATACATCCGCCAATACAACATGCACCCAAAGCCGTTGAAGTGGATCTACGCCGATCCCAGTCGACGCATCACATCCGATTCTTCAGATTCAGTGGACTAGCGCGTTGTCCGGGGGACTGAGGTACAGGCCCACCACATCGCGCAGCTTCTCGATGAAGAACGGATCGTTGGACAGCTTGAAGCCCTCGCTGCGATGCGGCTGCAACCCGAACATCTGGAAGTAGCGCGCGACGCTAGTTTTGGAGATGCCGGTCTCGGCTGCCACCGAGCGCACGCTCCAGTGAGTCGAGCCATCGTCCGGCTTGGTATGCAGCGTGGTCTTGACCAGATGAGCGACCCGCTCGTCGCCAATCGTGCGCGGCTTGCCCGGTCGAATATCGTCGTACAAGCCTGCGATGCGTCGTTCGATGAAGCGCGCTCGCCACTTGCCGACGGTCTGCTTCGTGAGCTCCAGGCGTTGCGCGATGGACTTGTTGTCCTCACCATCGGCGCTGCTCAGAACGATGCGCGCTCGCATGCTCAATGCCACCGGCAGCGAGCGGCTGCGAGCAAACGACGCAAGCTGCGCTCGCTCTTCGTCCGACAGTGTCAATTCTGCCTTGGGCCTGCCTGTTCTCATCGTGGTATCTCCGTTCCAAAGATACCGCACAGGCATGCACGATTAATGTCAGTTATTACCGGGACAGCACACTAGGACGCAAGCACTGACCGATCGGCCGTGGAACGGTGGCGTCTTTGCTTGCGCCAAAGCAAACGGCCTGTCGTCGCAAAGAAGGCAGGCCGTTCAGGATTTGGTGGTGGTAGGTGGAATCGAACCACCGACCTTGGGGTTATGAATCCCACGCTCTAACCGTCTGAGCTATACCACCAGCAACCGCGCATTATATAGATTGTTTGTCACGCATGGCAACTGACAACTGGCGGTTGCGGTGATCCGCCTCATTGATTCTTGAAGGCGGCCTGCCGTTTGTTGACGAAGGCGTCCATCCCTTCCTTCTGATCGCTGGTGGCGAACAGGGCGTGGAACAGGCGCCGCTCGAACATCACGCCGTCGGCCAGCGTGCCTTCGAAGGCGCGGTTCACGCATTCCTTGGCCGCCATCACCGCCAACTGACCGAAGCCGCAGATGGTCAGCGCCGCACCCAGGGCTTCGTCCATCAGCTTGTCCAGCGGCACCACCCGACTCACCAGGCCAGCCGTCTCGGCTTCGCGGACGTCCATCATGCGGCCGGTGAGGGCCATGTCCATGGCCTTCGATTTGCCGACCGCGCGCGGCAGGCGCTGCGTGCCACCGGCGCCGGGGATGATGCCCAGCTTGATCTCGGGCTGGCCAAAACGCGCGTTGTCGGCGGCGATGATGAAGTCGCACATCATGGCCAACTCGCAACCGCCGCCCAGCGCAAAACCGCTCACGGCGGCGATCACCGGCTTGCGGATGGAGCGGATGGTTTCCCAGTCGCGCGTGATGTAGTCGTCGCGGTAGACGTCGGCGAAACCGTAGGTGGCCATGGCGCCGATGTCGGCGCCGGCCGCGAAGGCTTTCTCGTTGCCCGTGATGATCAGGCAGCCGATGGCCGGGTCGGCGTCGAAGGCCTTGAGCGCCTGGCCCAGTTCCACCATCAATTGGGGGCTCAGTGCGTTCAGTTGCTTGGGCCGGTTCAGCGTGATGATGCCGACCTTGTCCCCTTCGGTGCGCACCGTGATGAATTCGTAGCTCATGGGGTTCTCCTGAGGATGATTGAAGAATGCAGCATGTCACTATACCCAGCGAGTCCGCCGCGATCGCGGCTTCAATTAACCGACCGATGGGTCGGGCAATGGTAAATTGGCGCCTCAGGAGACAAGCAGCATGAGTGAATCGACAGCATCGACGGTCCTCTACCACGAAGATGGGCCCGTCGCCATTTTGACTCTCAATCGCCCGCAGGCACTGAACAGCTTCACCCGGCAAATGCACCGCGAACTGGGGGTGGCGCTGGACAAGGTGCAGGCCAATCGGGCCATCCGGGCGCTGGTGCTGACAGGGGCGGGGCGGGGTTTTTGCGCCGGCGCCGACCTGTCGGAGTTCGATTTCCGGGAGGGGCCGGACATCATGCACCGCGCCGACCCGGGTCCGGTGATCGAACAGGCCTTCAACCCGACCACGCGGCGCCTGATCCAGGTGCGGGTGCCTACGGTGTGTGCCGTCAACGGGGTGGCCGCCGGAGCTGGGGCGTCGGTGGCCATGGCCTGCGACATCGCCATCGCCGCACCGGGCGCGAGCTTCATCCAGGCTTTCAGCAAGATCGGGTTGGTGCCTGACAGCGGCGGCACCTGGCTGTTGCCGCAGCGCATTGGCCTGGCGCGCGCCATGGCGCTGACGATGACGGGCGACAAGCTGGGCGCCCAGGACGCCAAGGCCATGGGCATGATCTGGGACGTGCAGGAAGATGCCCTGGCCGCCGCCACGGCGATGGCGCAACGCCTGGCGGCCATGCCCACCAAGGCGCTGGTGGCCACGCGCCATCTGCTGCGCGGCGCGCACACGCACAGCCTGGACGAGCAACTCGATCTGGAGCGCGACGTCCAGTCGCGCCTGGGCTTCACGCACGATTACATCGAAGGCGTCACCGCGTTCCTGCAAAAACGCGCACCGCGGTTCAAGGGCGAGTGATGAGCCCGCATCCGCACGACGACAGTGCCGACGCGCGCGAGTTGGCGCGGCGTGTGGGCGAGGCCATGTACGCCGCCGACACCGCGTCCAAGGACACCCTGGGCATGCAACTGCTGTCCTGCGAGCCCGGCCGCGCCACCATGCGCATGGCGGTCCAGGCCCTGCACCTGAACGGGCACAAAATTTGCCATGGTGGCTTCATGTTCACCCTGGCCGATTCGACCTTCGCCTACGCCTGCAACTCGCGCAACCACAACACGGTGGCCAGTGGCTGCAGCATCGAGTTCCTGCGCCCCGCGCACGAGGGCGACGAGCTGACCTGCGAGGGCGTCGAGCAGACCCTGAGCGGCCGGCACGGCGTCTACGACATGCGCATCACCAACCAGAAGGGCCAGGCCGTGGCCCTGTTTCGCGGCAAGAGCACCCAGATCAGCGGCACCGTGATTCCGACGGACGATGCCGCCGCCTCATCCAAGACGGAGAACCACGCATGAGCAGCGCCAAGAGCCTTCCCCTGGAGCCGATCGAGAAAGCCAGCCTGGACGAGTTGCAGGCTCTGCAACTCCAACGGTTGCGGCATACCCTGGCCCATGCCTACGCCAACTCGCCGGTGTACAAGGCCAAGTTCGACGCGGTGGGCGTGCATCCGGACGATTGCAAGAGCCTGGCCGACCTGGCCAAGTTTCCGTTCACCACCAAGCAGGACCTGCGCGACAACTACCCTTTTGGCATGTTCGCCGTGCCGCGTGAGCAGGTCTCGCGCATCCACGCCTCCAGCGGCACCACCGGCAAGCCGACGGTGGTGGGCTACACCCGCAACGACATCGACATTTGGGCCACCGTGGTGGCGCGCTCGATTCGTGCCTCGGGGGCGCGGCAGGGCGACATGGTGCACGTCAGCTACGGCTACGGGCTGTTCACCGGCGGTCTGGGCGCACACTACGGCGCCGAGAAGCTCGGCCTGACGGTGGTGCCCTTCGGCGGCGGCCAGACCGAAAAGCAGATCCAGCTGATCCAGGATTTCCGACCCGACATCATCATGGTCACGCCCAGCTACATGCTGGCCGTGTGCGAGGAGGTCGAGCGCATGGGGCTGGACCCGCGCGAACTCAGCCTGCGCATCGGCATCTTCGGCGCCGAGCCCTGGACCAACGAGATGCGCCGCGCCATCGAGCAGCGCATGGCCATCGACGCGGTCGATATCTACGGTTTGTCCGAGGTCATGGGCCCCGGCGTGGCCAACGAATGCGTCGAAACCAAGGACGGCCCGACCATCTGGGAAGACCATTTCTACCCCGAGATCATCGACCCCGAGACCGGCCAGGTGCTGCCCGATGGCGAGAGCGGCGAGCTGGTCTTCACCAGCCTGACCAAGGAGGCGCTGCCCATCATCCGCTACCGCACGCGCGACCTGACGCGGCTGCTGCCCGGCACCGCGCGCACCATGCGCCGCATGGAGAAGATCACCGGCCGCAGCGACGACATGATGATCATCCGTGGCGTGAACGTGTTCCCGACGCAGATCGAGGAGCTGATCTTGAAGCGCGCCGAGCTGTCCCCGCACTACCAGTGCGTGCTCACGCGCGAAGGCCCGATGGACAATCTGAAGGTCACCGTCGAGACCGCGCCCGGCGTGACGATCGAAAGCCTGGAGGCGCGCTCGGCCGCCAAGCTGCTGCAGCACGAGATCAAGGTCTACGTCGGCAGCAGCGTGGAGATTGAGCTGAAGGCCGAGGGCGGCATCGAACGCAGCGTCGGCAAGGCGCGCCGCGTGGTCGATCTGCGGCCCAAGTAGTCGGGCCAGCCGGCTTGGGCGATGATGGAGGCCTCGTTGCCTTCCAACCCGCCCGCCCATGAAGACCCTGCGCTACGACCTGACCGAGGAGCCCTTCGGCACGCTCGCCACGATCACTTTTGACGAGGCCGACTCGCCCGTCAACACCATGTGCCGGCAGTGGCAGGACGACCTGGCGGCGGTGACCGAGCAGGTGCTGAGCGACCGGCCGCGGCTCAAGGGCCTGATCCTGGCCTCGGCCAAGAAAACCTTCTTCGCTGGCGCCGATCTCCGGGCCGTGATGCGCATGACCGCCGCCGACGCGCCGCGCGTGTACACCGAGATCGAGCGCGTCAAGCGCAGCTTCCGGGCGTTGGAGACGCTGGGCATTCCGGTCGTGACCTGCCTGAACGGCAGCGCGCTGGGCGGCGGCTGGGAGGTGGCGCTGGTCGGCCATCACCGCATCGCCGTGGACGACCCCCGCATTCAGCTGGGTCTGCCGGAGCTGACGCTGGGCCTGATCCCCGGCGCCAGCGGCATCACCAAGATGACGCGCCTGCTCGGCTTGCTGGGGGCCCAGCCCTACATCATGGAAAGCCGCCTGTTCTCGCCGCGCGAAGGGCAGGCGCTGGGCCTGGTGCACGAGCTGGTGGCCGACGCCGACGCGCTGCGCCCGCGCGCCCTGGCCTGGATCGCCGAGCACCCCGAGTCCCGGCAACCGTGGGACGCCAAGGACTACCGCCTGCCCGGTGGCACGCCGGCCAACCCCAAGATCGCTGGCGCCCTGGTGGTGGCGCCGGCCATGCTGAAAACCAAGACGCACGGCCGCTACCCCGCCGCCGAGGCCGCCCTGGCGGCCATGGCCGAGGGTGCGCAGGTCGATGTGGACACCGCCTTGCGCATTGAAAGCCGCTACCTGGCCAGCCTGATGACCGGCCCGGTGGCACGCAACATGGTGAACACCTTCTTCTTCAACCTGAACGCCATCAGGGCCGGCCAGTCGCGGCCCCAGGGCGTGCCCAGGTACCGGCCGGGCAAAGTCGGCATTCTGGGTGCCGGGATGATGGGTGCCGGGATCGCCTACGCGCAGGCCAGCCGCGGCATCGCCACCGTGCTGAAGGACGTGTCACTGGACAAGGCCGAGCACGGCAAGGCGCACAGCCAGCGGCTGACCCAGCAGCGGGTCGACAAGGGCCGCATGAGCCCGCCGGAGCAGCAGGCCCTGTTGGCGCACATCACGCCGACCGCCGAGCCGGCCGATTTGAAGGGCTGTGAGCTGATCATCGAAGCGGTGTTCGAGCAGCGCGAGCTCAAGGCCCGGGTCACGCGCGAGGCCGAACCCTGGCTGGCCGAAGGGGGCTTTCTGGCCAGCAACACCTCGACCTTGCCGATAGCGGGCCTGGCCCAGGCCAGCGGCCAGCCATGCAAGTTCGTCGGCATCCATTTCTTCAGCCCGGTGGACAAGATGAAGCTGGTCGAGATCGTCCGCGGCCCACAGACCGACGACGAAACCGTGGCGCGCGCCTACGACTACGTGCTGGCGCTGGGCAAGCTGCCCATCGTGGTGAACGACGCGCGGGGCTTTTACACCAGCCGGACCTTCGGCGCCTACGTCATGGAGGGCGCGGCCATGCTCGGCGAGGGCGTGCCGGCCGCCGTGATCGAGAACGCCGCCGTTCAGGTGGGCCTGCCGGTCGGGCCGCTGGCGGTGCTGGACGAAACCGCGCTGTCGCTGTCGGTGCACGTGCTGGAGCAGACCCGCGCCGACTTCGCCGTTGAAGGCAAAACCTACGCCGCTTCCCCGGGCGAATTGCTGGTCGAGCGCATGGTCAAGGCATTGCAGCGCCCGGGCCGCGCCGGCGGTGGCGGCTTCTACGATTACTCGGCCAGCGGTCAAAAGCGGCTGTGGCCCGAGCTGAAAACTTGGTTCGAAAAGCCCGGCACCGCCTGGAGCGTGCCGGACATCCAGGACCGCCTGCTCTACCGCCAATCGGTTGAAACCGCGCGCTGCCTGGCCGAGGGGGTGCTCACCAGCGCGCACGACGCCAACATCGGCAGCATCTTCGGCATCGGCTTTCCGGCCTGGACGGGCGGTGCCTGGCAGTTCATCCACGGCCAGGGCATCGGCGCCTTCGAGCGGCGCTGCGCCGAGCTGGCCGAGCGGCATGGCGAGGGCTTCCACCTGGGCGACGCCGAACGGGCGGCGATCCGCCGCTTCGCGCCGATCTACTGAGCGGCGGCCTGGGCCGACCGATCCGCACGGGCGTTTTGGGTCCGCTTGGCACAATCGCGCGCATGCCGCCGACCGCCCGTTCCACCGCCCTGGCGCTGCTGGTCGCCCTGCCATGGCTGTGGCCGCTCACCTCGGGGCCAATGGCGGCCATGCTGCCCTACCTGGTGTCGGCCGGCCTGGCCGCGCTGCTGCTCGGGCTGTGGCCGACGCGCGCCGCCGACGGGGCGCTGTCCGCGGCGGCGGGCTGGCTGCTGGCGGCCAGCCTCAGTGCCGTCATCGCCTGGCTGCAGTACTTCGACCTGGAGGCGCGTTTTTACCCCTGGATCAATATCGCCGAGCCGGGTCAGGCCTTCGGCAACCTGCGTCAACCCAACCAGTTGGCGTCGCTGCTGGCGGTAGGCCTGTTGGCCCTGCGCTGGCTGGCCGCCGAGCGCGGCTGGCGTGCGTTTACCGTCGTGGCCTGGGCTGGCGTGTTGGTGTCGGCCCTGGCCGCCACCGCCTCGCGCGTGGGCCTGGCGGAGCTGTTGCTGCTCGGGCTGCTGGCCTGGCTGTGGCGGCCGGCCGGCCGCAGCCGGTACCGCGCCGTGGGCGTGGGCCTGGCCGTGCTGGCGGTGTACCTGCTGGCGGCGCTGGCCCTGCCCGAGCTGCTGGCGCAGCGCGGCGGCGGCGCCGGGCGCGATTTGGTGGATCGGCTGCAGCACGCCGAATCCACCTGCGGCAGCCGGCTGATTCTGTGGCGCAACGTGCTGCACCTGATCGCGCTCAAGCCCTGGGCCGGCTGGGGTTGGGGCGAGCTCGACTACGCGCACTACATGACGCTGTACGACGGCCCGCGCTTTTGTCACATCCTGGACAACGCGCACAACCTGCCGCTGCACCTGGCGGTGGAGCTGGGCGTGCCGGTGGCGCTGCTGGCCTGTGCGTTGGCGGCGGCGCTGATCTGGCAAGGCCAACCCTGGCGCGAGCGCCAGCCCACGCGCCAGCTGGCCTGGGGCGTGCTGGCCGTGATCGGCGTGCACAGCCTGGTCGAGTACCCGCTGTGGTACGGGCCATTTCAGATCGCCGCCCTGATCAGTCTGGCCCTGCTGTGGGCCACGCGCCCGGACGCCGCCCCATGGGGCGCCTCGGCCACCGGGCGGCGGACCCTGGCCGTCGGCCTGCTGGCGACGGTGGGGTACGTGGCCTGGGACTACCACCGCGTCAGCCAGATCTACCTGCCGCTGGCCGAGCGCGCCGCGCCGTACCAGGACGATGCGCTGGCGCAGGCACGGCGCTCCTGGGTGTTCCAGGACGTGGTGCGCTTCGCCGAGCTGACCACGCACCCGGTGACCCCGGAGAACGCGGCCTGGATGCAGGCCGCGGCACAGCAGAGCCTGCATTTCTCGCCCGAGCCGCGCGTTGTCACCCGGCTCATCGACAGCGCCGCCCTGCTGGGCCACCAGGACATCGCCGAGGCGCAGCGCGCGCGCCTGCGCGCCGCCTTTCCCCAGGAGTACGCGCAGTGGCTGGCCGACAGCGGCCGAGCGGACTAGCGATTGAGGAAACTGCCCGATTTGCCGCCGTGCTTTTCCAGCAGGCGCACGCCGGAAATCACCATCCCGCGGTCGGCCGCCTTGCACATGTCGTAGATGGTCAGCAGCGCGATCTGCACCGCGGTCAACGCCTCCATCTCCACCCCCGTGGGGCCCGTGGTTTCCACCGTTGCAGTGCAAAAAACAGCCGGGGTCGGCGTGGAATCATCCTGAGTAGCTTCGAAATCAATAGCAACCCGGGACAGAGCCAAGGGGTGGCAAAGCGGAATCAGATCGCTGGTTCGTTTCGCCGCCATGATGCCGGCGATGCGCGCCACGCCCAGCACGTCGCCCTTCTTGGCGTGGCCGGACTCGATCAGCGCCAGGGTGGCCGGCAGCATCTGGATGTGGCCGGTGGCCACCGCCACCCGGTGCGTGGCCGGCTTGGCGCCGACATCCACCATGTGGGCTTGGCCCTGGGCGTCGAAGTGGGTCAGCGGGGAATTCGGGGCGGTCATGGCGGTGGTGCAAGAAAAACTGGGAACACGGGGGCCGGAGCGGGCATCATAAGCATCTGCCCCCCACGGTTTTTTGGCCACGGGCGCGGCGCAACACCGCAAGGCCCATGAAATCCATCTTGCATCCACCGAAACCGGCATTCACGGCCGGCGCGGCGGCGCTGGCGCTGGGGGCCGCGCTGCTGGCCCTGCCCAGCCGGGCGCAGGCGCCAGCCACCCCCGCGGCGCCCGTGGCCGCCCCGCGCGGCTTGCCGTCCTTGGGCGACGCCGGCGACATGACCCCGCTGGAGGAACGCAAGCTGGGCGATGCCATCGCGCGCGAGCTGTACCGCGACCCGGACTACCTGGACGACCCGATTCTTGGCGAGTACATCGACGGCATCTGGCGCGCCCTGCTGGTCGGCGCCCGCGCGCGCGGCGAGTTGCCGCCCGAGCTGGACGAGCGCTACGCTTGGAAGGTGCTGGTCGGGCGCGACCGCAACGTGAACGCCTTCGCCCTGCCCGGCGGCTATTTCGGCATGCTGACCGGGTTGGTCGGGGTGGTGGCCTCGCGCGACGAGCTGGCCTCGGTGCTGGCGCACGAGATTTCGCACATCACCCAGCGCCATATCGCGCGCATGATCGGCCAGGAAGGCCGCATGACCCCGCTGATGCTCGCCGCCATGGTGCTGGGCGCCATGGCCGCCTCGCGCAACCCGCAGGCGGGGGCGGCGCTGGCCGTGGGCGGGCAGGCGGCCCTGATCCAGCAGCAGCTGAACTATTCACGCGACATGGAGCGTGAGGCCGACCGCATCGGCTTTGGCGTGCTCACCCAGTCCGGTTTCGCACCGCAGGGCTTCGCCAGCATGTTCGAGAAGCTGCAGGCCGCCTCGCGCATCAACGACAACGGCGACTGGCCGTATTTGCGCAGCCACCCGCTGACCTCCCAGCGCATCGCCGACATGCAGCAACGCCAGCAGAACCTGGCGCGTGGCGCGGAACTGCCCGCCGATTACGAAACCCTGCTGCTGGCCGGGCGCGCGCGCGTGCTCGGTCGCCCGGGCGTGGACGTGCTGCGCGCCTGGGCCAACGAACCCGATCACCCCGGCTTTGACAAGCTGCCACGCCCGCGCCGCGCCGCCGCCCTGTACGCCGCTGCCCTGGCCCAGGCCCAGCTGCGCGACCTGGCGCGTGCCCAGGCGCTGGCGGCGCAGCTGGCGCAGGCGGTGGCGCCGGATGCGCGGGGCTTGCACCAGGCACGGCTGCTGCAGGCCGAACTGGCCTTGCAGGCCGGGCAACCGGCGCGGGCGCTGGAATGGCTGCCCACCGCACCCACGCCGACCGGCACTGACCCCAAGGCCCAGCTCGGCCGCGCCGCGCTGCTGCTGCGCGCCCAGGCGCAAACCCAGACCGGGCAGGCCCCGCAGGCCAGCGCGGCCTTGCAGACCTGGATGGTGGACCACCCCGACGACCCCGGCGCCTGGCAGGCGCTGGCCCAGGCCTGGGGTGCGCAAAACCAGCCGCTGCGCGCGTTGCGCGCCGAAGGCGAGGTGTCGATGGCGCGCATGGATTACGCAGGCGCCGTCGACCGCTGGCGCGCGGCCCAGGACTACGCGCAGCAGCACCCCGGCGGCAGCGCCGATTTGATCGACATCAGCATCGTCGACACCCGCCTGCGCGTGGCCCGGCAGGCGCTGCGCCAGCAGCAGGAAGACGAGAAAAAACGGCGCTGACAGGCCGCCGCGCGCCGTTGGGGACGGTCAGCCGCGCTCCAGCAGGGCGTCGATCAGCACGCCGAACACCGAATAGATCAGCGTGCCGACCAGCGCCGACCAGAAGCCGTCGACGTGAAAGCCGCTCATCAGGCCCGAGGCGGCCCAGAACATCAGCGCGTTGATGACGAACAGGAACAGCCCCAGCGTCAGCAAGGTGATGGGAATGGTCAGTACGACCAGGATCGGTCGCACCAGCACGTTGAGCAGGCCGATCACCAGGGCCGCCAGCAGGGCGGTTCCAAAGCTGGCGATCTGCACACCGCCATAGAGGTAGGCCACGCCCAGCAGGGCGGCGGCCAGCAGCAACCATTTCAGGATCAGTTTCATGGCGTGAGCATAGCGCCAGAGCGAGGCCGGCGGCTGTCGGCGCACACCGACAAACGCCAGCCTGGCGCGGTTTCAGGCCTCACCGACCGGCGGCACGGCTTTCTTGGCGCGCTGCGTGGCCCACCAGGCGCTGCCCAGCACGCCGACGATGGCCAGGGCCGCCACGGCCCAGCGCAGCGCTCTCTCGGGTGCCTCGCGGGTGCCGAACCAATCCGACAGCAAGGGCTCGGCGGTGACCATGGAGGCCGCCGTGAAGGCCAGCACCGCCGCGCCGAGCTGGATGATGATGGGGAAGCGCTCGACCAGCTTCAGCACCAGGGTCGAGCCAAACACCACGATCGGCACCGAGATCAGCAGGCCGATCACCACCAGGTCCATCGCGCCATGCGCGGCACCGGCCACGCCCAGCACGTTGTCGATGCCCATCAGCGCATCGGCGATGACGATGGTCTTCATGGCGCCCCAGAAGGTGCTGGCGCCGGGGCCGTGCGCGTCCTCCTCGCCGCCCTGGTCGACGATCAGCTTGTAGGCGATCCACAGCAGGCCCAGGCCGCCGACCAGCATCAGGCCGGGGATTTTGAGCAGCCACACCACGACCAGCGTCATCACCGTGCGCACGGCGATCGCGCCGACCGTGCCCCAGATGATGGCCTTGCCTTGCAGGTGCTTGGGCAGACTGCGCGCGGCCAGCGCGATCACGATGGCGTTGTCGCCGGCCAGCACCAGATCGATCAAGATGATGGCCAGCAGCGCGGACCACCAGGGGGCGGACATGAATTCCATGTTGTCGAAGCTCCGAAAAGAAGAAACCGTCAATTCAGTGGGTTCCACCGACGGTCAGGGGCGCGAAGGAGCAACGCATCTGGCTGCGCGGTCCGCCTCGCGCCAAGACAGGCACGCGACACCAGACCATGGAAACAGCAAGACCGTCTCTTCGACCAACCGCCCATCGGCAGGGCTTGGTCGAAGGTCTTGCTCGGTCACGGACGGTCGCCAGGGCGGCCTGCCGCGACCCGACGGGCCGGAAACGTAGGGCAGCGAAGGCCCGGTTTCGTATTGACGACCCGTCGACAACCGCCAGCGCGCCAGATCGTGAACCCGGACAACACGCTGCGCGGCGAGGGAGCTACTCCCCTATCGACATCTGGCGATTACAGCACAGGATGCCGTGTTCAGGCAACGGGCGGTGTTTCTTGGCGTCGCGTTCGCGACGTGGCAGGGGCGTTGTGGAGGGCGGGTTGTACCCGGTCGGCGTAGCGGTTGAAGCGCCAGGCCGTGCTCTCCCGCGTGACGCGCCGCCAGACGACGCGCTTGGCGTACGGGCTCATGGCCGGCCAGTGCTGCACCTCGTGCTCGGTGCGCCCGCAGCCCTTGCACACCGCATCGCCCTGGCTGGTCGAGCAGATGGCGATGCAGGGCGTGTCGCGGGTGGTGGCGTACCAGTCCAGCCAGGCGCGGTGGGCGGCGGCGGGCAGGTGTGCGACATCGGTCTCGTCGTGGCCGAAATGCACCATCAGCGCGTACACCTCGGCCAGCGCCGCCACCGCCGGGGCCAGCGCCGCGCCCGGCGGGTTCGACGGCTGTCGGGTCCGCCAGTGGTTGATGGCGGCCTCGACGTCGGAGATGTGCAGGGTGTCCATGGCGCGCTTGATCATACGGAAGCTTCGGGTTGGCGCTCGGGTAGTACCTGAAAAATACTCCTGAATATATAGCTGCACAGGAAGTATCGACGCCGACATTGGCCTGAAAATACCAAAAATTGGCGATCGGATTCGGGCCACGCCAGGTGGCCCGCCATGGCAGCCCGCCCGCGTCCGTGGCAGCATGGGGGGCAGGTTCAGCCAGAAAATCTTCCGTGACGTCCCCACCCGCCCCACCGCGCCGTTCTCGCTTCTGGCTGCTGGCCAGCCTGGCCGCCAATGTCCTGCTGGGGCTGCTGTGGCTGGGCGCCGGGCCGGTCCACGCGCCGGGGCCGCCGGCGTTGCCGGTGGGCGAGGCGGTGGTGCTGCGCACGCCCGGGGGCCGGCTGGAGGTGGCGGAGCTGCAGCAGCTGGAGAGCTTCGAGGTCTCGCGCGACCACACGGTGCTGGGCGTGCCGGTGGGCAGCACCTTCTCGCGCATCCGGGTGCCGGCGCACTACCGCTACCACGTCGAACTGGCGCCGGAATGGACGGTGCGCGTGCTGCCCGACGGCGGCGTGCGGGTGATTGCCCCGCGCGTGCGGCCGACCTTGCCGGTGGCGATCGACACCGGGCGCATGGAAAAAGAGTCGCGTGGCTTGTGGTCGCTGTTCACCGGTCCCGAGCAGATGGCGGCGCTGGAAAAGGGCCTGACCGATTCGCTGGGCCGCAAGGCCGGCACCGCGCCCCTGCTGGCGCGCCAGCGCGAGGCCGCGCGTGCCACGGTGGCCGAGTTCGTCGCCAAGTGGCTGATCGGCCAGTCGGCCTGGAAACCCCTGACCGGCAAGCCGGTGCAGGTGGTGTTCGCCGACGAACCGATCGAGACCTTGGACGCGCTGTGCGGCGGCGCGCCGGGTTGCGCGGCGGAGCGGCTGGCGCGCGGGGTGCCGCCGCTCTGAGCGACCTGGCGCGGCGCTGCCGTCGTCAGGGCCGCCGCCGCGCCCAGGCCGCCAGGGCCAGCAGCCACAGCCCGGCCCCCCAGAGCGGCCCGAGGGCGCCGCCACCCCCCGAACTGCTGGAGCTGCTGCGCGCGCCCACCTCCGGCGGTGGCGTGGTGCTTGCCGTGACGTAGTTGTCCGCCGCGTCGCCGGCCGAGTCGGTGACCAGCAGCCGGAACACCCAGGTGCCGACGGCGCTGGGCAGGCTCACGTTCACGGTCGCCGCATTGGTGCTCGGCACGCTCACGGCGGCGGGGCCGGACACCAGGCTCCACTGGTAGGCCGCAATCGTGCGGCCCGGCAGGGCGGCGCTGCCGCGGCCGTCCAGGGTCAGCGTGCCGCCCGCCGCCACGTCGCCGAGGGGCGCGATCACCGCCGAGGGGCTGGCGGCTTGTTGCAGCGCGCGGTCGGCGTCCAGCAGTCCCGGGCCGCAGCTGGCGGTGGTGCAGTTGCACGCGCCGATGCCCAGGGTCTCGTCCGGGCAGAGACCGTAAGCCGGGTTGGCCGGAAAGGGGCGCGCCCCGGCCTGGATGCGGGCGATCAGCTGCGCCGGCGTCAGCGCCGGATTCAGCGACAGCATCAGCGAGGCCACGCCCGCCGCCAGCGGGGTGGCGAAGCTGGTGCCGGCGCGTGTCGCGTAGCTGTGTTCGCCGGGGCCGGTCTTGCCGGTGTTGGAGGTGGCGGTGATGCCGGGCCCGGTCTCGGTGGCACCCGGGCCGCCCGGCGCCATGATGCCCAGCGCCGGGCTGTGATTGGAGTAGGCGGTTTTCAGGCCATCCTGGCGCACCGCGCCCACCGACAGCACCTGGGCGCAATCGGCCGGGCGTGTCAGCTGGCTGTCGTTGTTGCCGGCCGCGGCGACCACCAGGGCGCCGGCGGCCGTGACGTCGTCAATCGCCAACTGGTAGGCGCTGCTGCAGGCGCGGTTGCCGCCGTAGCTGATGTTGATGACCTTGGCCGGGTACGGGTTGGCCGGCACACCCGCCACCGGCAGGCCGGCGGCCCAGCGCATGCCGTCCAGCAGATCCGACAGCCAGGCCCCGCATTTGCCGGCCACCCGCACCGGCAGCACCATGCTGTTCCAGCTGACACCGGCCACGCCCTGGCCGTTGTTGGTGGTGGCGGCGATCACGCCGGCGATGAAGGTGCCGTGCCAGCTGCTGTCTTCTAGCGTGCAGTCGGCAAAGTGCATCGTCCCGGCCTCGGCGGCGTTGATCCAGTCGCCCGGGTCCGAGGCATCGGCGTCGCGCCCGTCGCCGTCGTTGGCGGTGTTTGTGTCGCTGACCATGTCGTAGCCGGGCAGCAGTCTGCCGGCCAGGTCGGGGTGGTGGTAGAGCACGCCGGAATCCAGCACCGCCACCACCTGCCGCGGCGAGCCGGCGCTGCGATCCCAGGCCGGTGGCAGGTTGATGGCCGCCGCGCCCCCTTCGGCCGGGCGGCGCAGGTACCACTGGGTGCCGTTGACGTAGTAGGGGTCCTGGGGCTCCGCCAGCCGCTTCAGGCGCAGGTCTGGCTCGGCCGTTGCCACGAACGGGTGCAGGCGCACGCGGCGTTCCACCGCCTGCAGGTCGGCCCCGGACAGCGGATGCGCGAAGCGCAGCAGGTGTTGGCCGCCGCCCAGGATGATGGGGGGGTGGGCTGGCGACAGTCCGGTGTCGGCGGCCAGGGCGGTCAGGCGCTCCCGCGTGGCCTGGGCCGATTCGCGGATGTCCGAGGGGGCCTTGAGGTGGACGATCAACCCGCGCGCCGCCCGGGAAGGTGGCCCGGTGGCGGGCGACTGCGCCGATGCGGGTGCCGCGGCCGGCGCCAGGCAACAGTAAAGCAGGACAGGCCAAAGACGATGCAGGCGCATGGCGACGCTCCCATCTTTACAGCGGCAACCTCAGAAAGCTGCCAGGAGACCGGCCATTGTGGGGAGACCGCGTGATGGCGACCTTAAGGCCAGGTGACCGGGAGGCCATCATCGCGTTGGCGGAGTCGGCTGTCGTGGCCTGTCCAGGGGAGGCCTCGGCCCGTTCGCTGACCGATAAAAAAAAGCGGCTGCCGTGGCAGCCGCTGGGAGGGCGTGCAGCGCGCCTTCAGGCCAGGTCGGCCTCGGGGCGGGCGGCGCCGTGCAGGAAGGGTTACGACTTCTGGCTGACCACCCGCACCATGTCCAGGCAGCGGTTGGAGTAACCCCATTCGTTGTCGTACCAGCTCACCAGCTTGACGAAGGTGCCGTCCAGCGCGATGCCGGCTTCGGCGTCAAAGATCGAGCTGCGTGCGTCGCCGCGGAAGTCGGTGGCCACCACCTTGTCCTCGGTGTAGCCCAGAATGCCCTTCAGCTTGCCCTCGCTCTGGGCCTTCATCTCGGCGCAGATCTCGGCGTAGCTGGCGATCTTGTCCAGTTCCACCGTCAAGTCGACCACCGACACGTCCGACGTGGGCACACGGAAGCTCATGCCGGTCAGCTTGCCCTTGAGGTCGGGCAGCACCACACCCACCGCCTTGGCCGCGCCGGTGGAGCTGGGGATGATGTTCTCCAGAATGCCGCGGCCACCGCGCCAATCCTTGTTGCTCGGGCCGTCCACGGTCTTTTGGGTGGCGGTGGCGGCGTGCACGGTGGTCATCAGGCCGCGCTTGATGCCCCACTTGTCGTGGAGCACCTTGGCCACCGGGGCCAGGCAGTTGGTGGTGCAGCTGGCGTTGCTGATGATCGGCTCGCCGGCGTACTTGGCGCAGTTCACGCCGTGCACGAACATGGGCGTGTCGTCCTTGCTGGGCGCGCTCATGATGACTTTCTTGGCACCGGCGTCCAGGTGCTTCTGGGCGGTTTCCTTGGTCAGGAACAGGCCGGTGGACTCGATCACCACCTCGGCGCCGACATCGGCCCACTTCAGGGCGGCCGGGTCGCGCTCGGCCGTGAGACGAATTTTCTTGCCGTTGACCACCAGGGTATTGCCCTCGACCTGGATGTTGCCCTTGAAGCGCCCGTGCACGCTGTCGTACTGCAGCATGTAGGCCAGGTAGTCGGGCTCCAGCAGGTCGTTGATGCCGACCACTTCGATGTCCGAGTAGTTGGCGATGGCCGCGCGAAACACCATGCGCCCGATGCGGCCGAAGCCGTTGATGCCGATTTTGATGGTCATGTGCTTACCGTGGGTTGGGCCAGCAGCGACTCGGTCAGCGCTGCAAAGTTGTCGATGATTCGGTCGGGCGCGCATTCCGCCAGCGGGCGGCCCATGTTGTAGCCGTGGGACAAGAGCCACACGCTCACCCCGGCGTTGCGGGCGGTGGCGGCGTCGATGGACGAGTCGCCGACAAACAGCGTGCGGCGGGGCGCTACCGAGCAGGTGCGCATGCAGCGCGCGACCCCGGCCGGGTCGGGCTTCTTGCTGGGCAAGGTGTCGCCGCCGATCACGCAGTCGAAACGGGTTTCCAGTTGGTGCGCGTGCAGCAGGCCTTGGGCGTGGCGCCATTCCTTGTTGGTGACCAACGCCAGACGTACGCCGTGGTCGCGCAGCCGGTCCAGCGCTTCGCGCGCGCCGGGGTAAAGCCGGCTGCGCGTGCCGCAGCGGCGTGCGTAATGGCCGTCGAAACGGTGCGCGATGTCGGCCAGATCGGGGCGCGCCCGAACCTCGGCGGCGCTGCACCCGCAGGCATCTGCCAGGGCGTGCAGCAGCAGCTCGCGCGTGCCGTGGCCGATCCAGCGCTCCACCTGGGCTTGAGTCACCGCCGGCAGATGCAGCGCAGCCAGGGTGTCGTTGACGGCGTCCAGAATCTCTGGCGCGGTTTCCACCAGGGTGCCGTCCAGGTCGAAACAGATCAGATCAAAACGGCTCATGCCGGCAGCCCGCGACCGGTGTGGCGGACCAGCACGTTGCGCACCGCGTCGGCCACGCGCTCGGGCACCAGCCCGAAGTGGGCAAACAGCTCCGGCGCGGGGGCCGATTCGCCAAAACTGGCGATGCCGACCACGGCCCCGGTGCGGCCCACGTACTTGCGCCAGAAGTCGGGGTGCGCGGCTTCCACCGCCACGGCCGGCAGTTCGGGCGGCAGCACCGAATCCTGGTAGGCCGTGCCTTGCCGATCGAACACGGTGGTGGAAGGCATCGACACCACCCGCGTGGCCACCCCCTGGCCGGCCAGCAGCGCCTGCGCTGTCAGGGCCAGAGCCACTTCCGAGCCGGTGGCGAGAATGACGGCGGCAGCGCCTTCCATGTCGCGCAGCACGTAGCCGCCGTGGCGGATGGTGGCGGCGCAGACGCTGCCGTCGGTCACGCTGGGCAGGTTTTGCCGCGACAAGGCCAGCGCGCTTGGGCCGTCCTGGCGCTCCAGCGCAGCGATCCAGGCCACGGCGGTTTCCAGCGCGTCGGCCGGGCGCCACACGTCCAGGCCGGGAATCAGGCGCAGGCTGGGTACCTGCTCCACGCTTTGGTGGGTGGGGCCGTCCTCGCCCAGACCAATCGAATCGTGCGTGAAGACGTGGATCACGCGCAGCTTCATCAGCGCGGCCATGCGGATGGCGTTGCGGCTGTAGTCGCTGAAGGTCAGAAAGGTACCGCCGTAGGGAATGAAGCCGCCGTGCAGCGCCATGCCATTCAGCGCGGCGGCCATGCCGAATTCGCGCACGCCCCAGCTCAGGTGGTTGCCGGCGCGGTCGCGCCCGGCCACGACGCAGCCTTTGAAGTTGGTCAGGTTGGAGCCGGTGAGGTCGGCCGAGCCTCCAAACAACTCGGGCAGCAGCGGCGCCAAAGCGTCCAGCGCCCCTTGGCTGGCTTTGCGCGTGGCCACGGCCTCGGGACGCGCGGCGATGGCTTGCAGCAGGCTCGGCAGGCGCTCGGCCCAGGCAGCGGGCAGCTCGCCTGCCATGCGCCGCTCGAATTCAGCGGCTTCACCCGGGTAGGCCGTGCGGTACGCCTCGAAGCGGGTGCGCCAGTCGCGCTCGGCAGCTTGCCCGCGCTTGCGGGCGTCCCAGGCGGTGCGCAGCGGTTCGGGCACCTCAAAGGGCGCGGCGGTCCAGCCGAGCACTGCGCGGGTGGCGGCAACTTCGGTCTGGCCCAAGGGCGCGCCGTGCACCTCGTGCCCACCGGCCTTGTGGGGCGCGCCTTGCCCGATGACGGTTTTGCAGCAGATCAGGGTGGGTTGGCCGTCGGCTTGCTGACCTTGCGCGCGCGCGGCGGTGATGGCGCGGTCCACCGCGTCGGCGTCGTGCCCGTCCACGCTGGCCACCACGTTCCAGCCATAGGCCGCAAAGCGCGCCGGGGTGTCGTCGGTGAACCAGCCCTCGACGTGGCCGTCGATGCTGATGCCGTTGTCGTCGTACAGCGCGATCAGCTTGGACAGCCGCAGCGTACCGGCCAGCGAACAGGCTTCGTGGCTGATGCCTTCCATCAGGCAACCGTCGCCCATGAACACGTAGGTGTGGTGGTCGACCACGGTGTGGTCGGGCCGGTTGAACTCGGCCGCCAGCAGTTTTTCAGCCAGCGCCATGCCCACGGCGTTGGCCAGGCCTTGGCCGAGCGGGCCGGTGGTGGTCTCGACGCCGGGGGTGACCCCGACCTCTGGGTGACCGGGGGTCAGGCTGTGCAGTTGGCGAAAGCGTTGCAACTGCTCGGTGGGCAAGGCGTAGCCCGTCAGGTGCAGCAGGGCGTACAGCAGCATGGAGGCGTGGCCGTTGGACAGCACAAAGCGGTCGCGGTCGGCCCATTGCGGGTTGGCCGGGTTGTGCTTGAGGTGGCGGTGCCACAGCGCCTGGGCCATGTCGGCCATGCCCATGGGCGCACCCGGGTGGCCGGAGTTGGCGGCTTGCACCGCGTCCACCGCCAGCATGCGGATGGCGTTGGCCATGGCCCGCGCGTCGGTGGCGGGCGCGGCAAGGTGTGACAAAGGCGCGTTCATGCAAAGTTCCTCCATCACGCTCAATCCTTGAGCGCAACATCAATCGGTCAGACGGCCGCGGAGCAGGCCAATTCAGAGAACGCCGTGGAAGGGCTTGGCCCGCCCACTGGCGTTGTCCCCCCTCCCGAAGAGAGAGGGGGGAAGGCGCGTCAGCGCCTCAGGGGGGTGATCTCTTTTGCCTTTCCAGCATCCGCCACACAAACGGCGTGAAGATCAGCTGCATCGCCAGTTCCATCTTGCCGCCCGGCACCACGATGGTGTTGGCGCGGCTCATCCACGAGTCGTGGATCATGTTCAGCAGGTACTGAAAGTCGATGCCCTTGGGGGTGGCGAAGCGGATCACCACCATGCTTTCGTCGGCGCTGGGGATGTCGCGCGCGATGAAGGGGTTGCTGGTGTCCACCACCGGCACACGCTGAAAGTTGACGTGCGTGTGCGCGAACTGCGGCACGATGTAGTTCACGTAATCCGGCATGCGGCGCAAGATGGTGTCGGTCACCGCCTCGGTGCTGTAGCCGCGCTGGTGCTTGTCGCGCCAGAGCTTTTGAATCCATTCCAGATTCACCACCGGCACCACCCCGATGCGCAGGTCGGCGTGCTGGGCGATGTTGTGCTCGGGCGTGACCACCGCGCCGTGCAGGCCTTCGTAAAACAGCATGTCGGTGCCCTCGGGCAGCGGCTCCCAGGGGGTGAAGGTGCCGGGTTGTTGCTTGTAGGGCGCGGCCTCTTCGTCGTTGTGCAGGTATTTGCGGGCGCGGCCCTGGCCGGTGTCACCGTAGCCCTTGAACAGAGCTTCCAGTTCGCCAAACAGGTTGTTGTCGGCGCCAAAGTGACTGAAGTGCTTGTTGCCTTGCGCTTCGGCCTCGGCCTGGCGCTGCTTCATCTCGGTGCGGTCGTAGCGGTGAAAACTGTCGCCTTCGACGATGGCGGCGATGACGCCCTCGCGCCGAAAGATGTTCTGGAAGGTGCGGGTCACCGTGGAGGTGCCGGCGCCGGACGAGCCGGTGATGGCGATGATGGGGTGGCGTTCGGACATGGGGCTCTCTCTTCACTCTGTCCCGGGTGGGAATATCAATGAAATCTGCGGTATGTCGGCATGGGTACTTCCTGAATAGCTATCAACTCAATAGCGTCAAGAAAGCGCCTCGGCGCGGAACAAACCGCGCTCGCCGAACAGCGGGTGCACGGGTTCCTCGGTGCGGCTGGGCTCGGCGTGGTAGCGCTCGATGCGCTCGACCTCGTGGCGCGAGCCAAAGATCAGGCCGATGCGCTGGTGCAGCGCGGTGGGCGCCACGCCGAGCAGCGGCTCGCGCCCGGTCGATACACGCGCGCCGGCCTGCTCCATCAAAAAGCCGATCGGGTTGGCTTCGTACAGCAGGCGCAAGCGGCCGGGCTTGGCCGGGTCCTTGCTGTCGCGCGGGTACATGAACACGCCGCCGCGCATCAGGATGCGGTGCGCCTCGGCCACCATCGAGGCGATCCAGCGCATGTTGAAGTCCTTGCCGCGCGGGCCGGTCTGGCCGGCCAGGCATTCGTCCACGTAGCGCTTGACGGGCGCTTCCCAAAAGCGCGCGTTGGAGGCGTTGATGGCGAACTCCTGCGTATCCGGCGGCACCTGGATGTCGGGGTGGGTGAGCATGAACTGGCCCAGGTTCGGGTCGAGCGTGAAGCCGGCCACGCCATTGCCCACGCTCAGCACCAGCATGGTGGTGGGCCCGTACAGTGCGTAGCCGGCGGCCAGCTGGCGGGTGCCGGGTTGCAGAAAATCGGCCTCGACCACGTCGCGGCCCGAGTCGATCACCTCTTGCGGGGCGCGCAGAATCGAAAAAATACTGCCCACGGTGACGTTGACGTCGATGTTGCTGGAACCGTCCAGCGGGTCGAACACCAGCAGGTACTTGCCGCGCTGGTGCGGGGCGGCGATCTGGTAGGGCGCGTCCATCTCTTCCGAAGCCATGCCCGCCAGGTGGCCGCCCCATTCGGTCATCTGCGTGAAGTACTCGTTGCTGACCACGTCCAGCTTTTTTTGCTGCTCGCCCTGCACGTTGACGGCGGTGGCGACGTCGGCGCTGGGGTGGCCCAGCACACCCCCCAGCTCGCCAAAGGCGACCGAGCGCGCAATGGCCTTGCAGGCCAGGGCCACGTCGAGCAGCAGCGCGTTGAAGTCGCCGCTGGCGCCGGGAAAACGGCGGCGCTGTTCGATCAGGTACTGGGTGAGGGTGTAGCGGCGTGGCAAGGGCATGGCGGGCTTTCGAGAAAAATGAAATCTGTTTCAAGCGGGTGCGGCGGCTTGGCGCAGGGCGTTCATCACGCCGCGGTAACCGCCACTTGGGTCGGGCGCGCCAAACACGGCGCTGCCGGCCACCAGCGTGTCGGCGCCGGCGGCCACGATGCGGGCGATGTTGTCCACCTTCACGCCGCCGTCCACTTCCAGCCAGATCGGCTGGCCGCCGGCGGCCTGGTGGGCGTCGATGCGTTGGCGCGCGGCGCGCAGCTTGTCCAGCGTGGCGGGGATGAAGGCCTGACCGCCAAAGCCGGGGTTGACGCTCATCAGCAGCAGCACGTCGAGCTTGTCCATCACGTGGTCCATCCAGCCCAGCGGGGTGGCGGGGTTGAGCACGATGCCGGCCTTGCAGCCGTGGTCGCGGATCAGCTGCAGGGTGCGGTCGACGTGGCGGCTGGCTTCGGGGTGAAAGGTGATCAGCTTGGCGCCGGCCTTGGCAAACAAGGGCACCAGCGCGTCCACCGGCTCGACCATCAGGTGCACGTCAATCGGTATCTGCACATGCGGGCGAATCGCCTCGCAGACCAGCGGGCCGATGGTGAGGTTGGGCACATAGTGGTTGTCCATCACGTCGAAATGCACCAAATCGGCGCCCGCGGCTTCGATGGCGCGCACCTCCTCGCCCAGGCGAGCGAAGTCGGCCGAGAGGATGGACGGCGCGATGCGCAGGGCGTTGGTGGTCGCGCTCATGCCTGGGCTCCGGCGCTGGCCAAGGCCTGGGCGTGCCAGCCGCGCAGTTGGGCCAAGGTGATGCCGCCGAGGTCGGGCAGCACGCGCAGGGCCCCGGCAAAGTTGTGGTGGGCCGTGAAGCCGTTGGGCGTCACCAGCGTCAGCAAGCCGGCCGCACGCGCGGCAGCCAGGCCGTTGGCCGAGTCTTCAAACGCCAGGGCATCGGCCGTGGCCAGCCCCATGCGGGCCAGGGTTTGCTGATAGACCATGGGGTCGGGTTTTTTGCGCGGGGCGGTGGAGGCGTCTTCGACCACGGTGAACAGCAGCCGCCAGTCGGGCCCAATGGCTTGGCGCAGCAGCGCGGCGATGTTGACGGGCGAGGTGGTGGTGGCAATTGCCAGCTGCAGACCGGCGCCGCTGGCGGCGTCGATCAGCGCCAGCACGCCGGGGCGCAATTGCACCGCGCCGTCGCGCACGGCGCGTTCGTAGGCGGCGGTTTTCAACTCGTGCAGGCGCGCCACGGTGTCGGTCACGCCGCCACCCAGGTCGGTGAGATCGGGTTGCACCTGGCGCCAGTGGTGCAGGATGCGCTCTTTGCCGCCAGAGATGTCGAGCAGTCGGGTGTACTGCGGCACGTCCCAATGCCAGCCCATGCCGGCCTCGTCAAACGCGTGGTTGAAGGCGGCCAGGTGCGCGGCCTCGGTGTCGGCCAGGGTGCCGTCCACGTCAAAGATCAGGGCGTGCAGGCTCATGCTGCGCCCCCTTGCCGAAACACGCGGCTGGCCAGAATGTCTTGCGGGGCCAGTGTGCACAGATCGTCCGCCGTGAGTTCGCGCTCGCGGTCGGCAAACAGGCGGCTGGCCTGGCGCAGGCGGGCGCGGTCGAGGGCGTTGCGCACGCTGCGCGCGTTGGCGAAATGTGGCTGGGTCAGGCGCTGCGCCAGGTAGCGCTCAAAGGCCTCATGCGTGCCGTCGCCAAAGCGGTAGTGCTGCTCGGTCAGCATCTTTTGGGCGATCTGCATCAGCTCACCCTCGCTGTAATCGGGAAAATCCAGGTGGTGCGCGATGCGGCTGCTCAAACCCGGATTGGACTGAAAGAAGGTGTCCATGCGGTCTTTGTAGCCGGCCACGATCACCACCAGGTCGTCACGCTGGTTTTCCATCACCTGCAGCAGGATTTCGATGGCTTCCTGGCCGTAGTCGCGCTCGTTGTCCGGGCGGTAGAGGTAGTAGGCCTCGTCAATGAACAGCACGCCGCCCATGGCTTTTTTCAGCACTTCCTTGGTTTTCGGCGCCGTGTGGCCGATGTACTGGCCCACCAGGTCGTCGCGCGTCACGGCCACCAGATGGCCTTGGCGCACATAGCCCAGCCGATGCAGGATCTGCGCCATGCGCAGCGCCACCGTAGTTTTGCCGGTGCCGGGGTTGCCTGTGAACGACATGTGCAGCGGAGGCGCCTGCGAGGTCAGCCCCAGGTTGGCACGCAGCTTGTCGATCACCAGCAGGGCGGCGATGTCGCGGATGCGGGCTTTGATTGGCGCCAGACCCACCAGATCGCGCTCCAACTCGGCCAGCACCGGCTCGACCTGCGACTGGGCCAGCACCTCGCCCATGCTGCGCGCGCCGTCCGTGGCCACGGGGGCCTGGGGGGCGGGCGTGTCGGCGGGCGCAGCGGCCGCAGGCACACCGGGGATGCGGTAGAGCGGGGCGTTCATGACAAAAATAGGCTTATGCCGGCGTGAACAAATAGAAGTGTGCTATCGAAATTAAAGTGAAATCAGTACCGCTCGCCTTCCGGCTGGTCGGTGGCGTAGCTGTGCACCGTGTAGCGCATGCGGCGGCCATCGATCTCTTGGCGCACCAGGCCAAAGCCGGGTTCCTTGGCCGGGCGGTTGACGATGAAGCTCATGGCCACGCTTTCCACCCCACGGGTCGAATCAAAAGCCATCAGGCGGATGTAGTGGCCGGGAAAGGCCTTGCGGCAGTCGTTCAGCTCGGCCAGCACGCCGGCGGCGTCGCGCAGGTCGAACATGGGCATGCCGTACATCTCCCAGTAGCTGTTGCGCGGGTGCGGGTCGTCGGTGTATTCCACGCTCCAGGCGTAGCCCTTGGCCAGGCCGTAGGCGATCTGGGCGGTGATTTCGGCGTCGCTCAGATCGGGCAGAAAGCTGAACTGGCCCTGCGTCAGGCGGCCGGTGGGGTTGGTCATCATGGCATCGGTTCCTTCTGAATTGCTACTCAATCAATAGCTGTATGCTGTTTGTTGGCGCCGGCATGTGGCTGTTTTTATGCCGCGTTTGGCGTGACGGCGTAGTCGCTGGTGTCGGTCGAGGCGTAGTTGAAGCTGATGTCGCCGCAGGTATCCAGCGCCGCCTTCAGAGGCCCGCACTGCTTGGCGGCGGTTTTGAGGATTTCGGGGCCCTCCACCTTGATGTCCTTGCCTTCGTTGCGCGCCTTGACCATGGCTTCCAGCGCCACCCGGTTGGCCACGGCGCCGGCCTGGATGCCCTGCGGGTGGCCGATGGTGCCGCCGCCAAATTGCAGGATCACGTCGTCGCCAAACAGATCCAGCAACTGGTGCATCTGCCCGGCGTGGATGCCGCCCGAGGCCACCGGCATGACCTTCTTGGTGTCGGCCCAGTCCATGTCGAAGAACAGGCCGCGCGGCAGGTCTTGCTTGGTGTAGCTGTCGCGGCAGACGTTGTAGTAGCCCTGCACGGTGAGCGGGTCGCCCTCCAGCTTGCCCACGGCGGTGCCGGTGTGCAGGTGGTCGCAGCCGGCCAGGCGCAGCCATTTGGCGATGACCCGAAAGCTGACGCCGTGGTTCTTTTGCCGCGTGTAGGTGCCGTGACCGGCGCGGTGCATGTGCATCAGCATGTCGTTCTTGCGGCACCAGTTGGCCATGGACTGGATGGCCGTCCAGCCAATCACCAGATCGACCATGACCACGATGCTGCCCAGTTCCTTGGCGAACTCGGCGCGCTCGTACATGTCTTCCATGGTGGCGCCGGTGATGTTCAGGTAGCTGCCCTTCACTTCACCAGTGGCGGCGCTGGCCTTGTTGACGCCGTCCATCACGTACAGAAAGCGATCGCGCCAGTGCATGAAGGGCTGCGAGTTGATGTTCTCGTCGTCCTTCATGAAGTCCAAGCCACCCTTCAAGCCCTCGTAGATCACCCGGCCGTAGTTGCGGCCCGACAGGCCCAGCTTGGGCTTGGTGGTGGCGCCGAGCAGGGGGCGGCCGTATTTTTCAAGCCGTTCGCGCTCCACCACCAGGCCGGTGGGCGGGCCCTTGAAGGTCTTGATGTAGGCCACCGGGATGCGCATGTCTTCCAGGCGCGCGGCCTTCAGCGGCTTGAAGCTGAACACGTTGCCGATCAGGCTGGCCGTCATGTTGGCGATGGAGCCCTCTTCGAACAGGATGAGGTCGTAGGCCACCCAGGCGAAGTACTGGCCGGGCGTGCCGGGCACGGGCTCGACCCGGTAGGCCTTGGCGCGGTAGCTGTCGCAGGCCGTCAGGCGGTCGGTCCAGACCACCGTCCAGGTGGCGGTGGAGCTTTCACCCGCCACGGCGGCGGCGGCTTCCTCGGGGTCCACGCCGTCCTGTGGGGTGATGCGGAACAGGCAGATGGTGTCGGTGTCCTTGGGCTGGTAGTCGGGCATCCAGTAGCCCATCTGCTTGTACTTGAGCACGCCGGCGCTGTAGCGCTTTTTGGCGTCGGTGATCTGGGCGGACTCTTGCGGGGTGGTGGCGTTCATGCGGGCTCTCCGTGGAAGTAGGCTGGCTTGAGGTGCACTGTAAAAAACGAATCAATTAAGGTAAAGTCAGATTTAATTCATGATCAGTTAAATTTTTCTGAATGAAAAACGCCACCTTTCGGCAACTGCGTGTGTTCAGCGAGGCCGCGCGCCACCAAAGCTTTGCCGAGGCCGCCCGGGCTTTGCATCTGACGCCGCCGGCCGTGTCGATGCAGATGAAGGAGCTGGAGTCGCAGGTCGGCCTGCCGCTGTTCGAGCGTCACGGGCGCCAGGTGCAACTGACCACCGCGGGCGAATACGTGCTGGTCTACGCGCGCCGCATCCTGGCCGGGTTGAAGGACGCCGAGGACGCCGTGGCGCGCCTGCGCAAGCTGGAAGCGGGGCAGCTGACCATCGGCATGGTCAGCACCGCCAAGTATTTTTTGCCCAAGCTGCTGGCGCGCTTTCGAGAGGAGCACCCGGCGGTGGACATTCGCCTGGCGGTGGGCAACCGGGAGCAACTGGTCAGGATGCTGCACGGCGGCGAGGTCGACATCGCCATCATGGGCCGCCCCCCCAAGGAGCTGGCCACCCGCACCGAGCCCTTTGCCGCGCACCCGCACGGCTTTGTGGCGCCGCCCGATCATCCGCTCGTGCGCGAAGGCACGCTGGCGCCGACGCAACTGCGCGATCAACCGTTCGTGATGCGCGAGCCGGGCTCGGGCACGCGCGCGGCGCTGGAGCAGTTTTTGGACAAGCACCACAGCAGCGTGCAGCCGGCCATGGAGATGGACAGCAACGAAACCATCAAGCAGGCGGTGATGGCGGGCATGGGGATCTCGTTTCTGTCCTTGCACACCGTGGGCATGGAGTTGCGCTACGGTCTGCTGGCGGTGCTGGACGTGCATGGCGCACCGGTGGTGCGGGCCTGGAACTGCGTGCACACGCTTTCGAAGTTGCTGTCGCCGGCGGCCGAGGCGTTTCGCTATTTCGTGCTGGAGCAGGGCGAGGGTTTTTTGGCGCGCGAGTTCGGCCAGCCGATACCGCCATAGCCCTGTGCCGGCCCGGATCGGAACGATCGGTTCAGAGCGCGAGGCGCCAGACCACGCGCGCGGTGCGCGGTTCTGCGGGGTGCACGTGCAGGCCTTCGACGTCGGAGGCCTCGCCCGGCAGGCGCGACGCGTACCAGTAGCTGATGTCGTCGTTGCGGCGGTTGAACAGGTTGAACACATCCAAAGTCAGCGACCAGCGTGCGCCTTGCGGCGCATACCCGATGCGCAGGTTGGCGGTGCGGCTGGGGCGCGAGCGCTGGCTGTTGTCGCCGGTGAGCGTCGCCGAGCCGATGTAACGCCAACCCAGCGTGGCAGACCAGCCCGGCCCCTGGCCCAACGTGACCGAGAGCACGCTCACGCGATCGACGGCGTTGTCGATGTGCGAGCCATCGGCAAAGCGCGCGTGCGTCCACGCCAGGTCGGCGTCCAGCACCACGCCGCGCCAGGGGGTGTAGCGCGTGTTCCATTCGACGCCGCGGCGGCGGCTGGCTTGGCCGGGCTCGGTCGTACCGGCATCGCCCACGTAGACCAACTCGGAGCGCGAACGCAGCCACCACAGCGCGAGTGAGGTCTGCAGCCCCGGTAACCATTGGCCGCGCAGGCCCAGCTCGTAACCCAGGTTGGGCACCAATCCGGGCACCTGCTCGGCCGCGCGGGTGGGCGCTGTCGGATCGACACGAATGGTCGTGCCGCGTGCGTCGTTGCTGTGAAAGCCGCGTCCGGCGTTGACGAAAAACTCGGTGTGGGCCCAGGGCTCGAGCACCAGGCTGGCCTTGGGCGAGAGCGTGAGGTCGTCGCTGTGCCCCGAGTTGGCGGTCAGCACGTGGCTGCGCACGCGGGCGATCAGCGTGTCGGCGCGCAGGCCCAGCACGGTGCGCAGCCAGGGCGTCCATTGAGCGGCGTTCTCGGCGTACAGGCCCGCCTGCGTCTGCCCCACGCGGTCATCGCGCACCGTGTCGGTGATCGCGCGGGCGGTGCTGCGCAGCAGGCCCAATTGCACTTGGTCGTGGCGCAGCTGCACGCCCAGAGTGGTTTGCGCATCCGCACCGGCCATGCGGTGCGCCCAGCTGCGTGAGCCCGAAAAGCCCAGCGCATTGCGCGACTCCCGCTGTGAGAACTGATCGCCTTGTGGACCTTGGGTGAAGTAGGTGAAGTTGGAGAACAGCGTCAGCCGGCTGTGCAGCGCCCAGACCGCCAGGCGGTCGGTTGTGCTGCCGGTGCTCCGGTGCCATTCGCCGGACAGGCTGTAGCGCGCGCTGCGCCCGCCATCGGTGAGGTCCACAGCGTCGAACCGACCAAAGCGCCTGCCTTGCCAGGCTTGGCCGATCAGGCGCTCGGGTACCTGGTCGGTGGCCGTCCAATGGGCGTCGTAGCCCATGGCGGTGGCGGTCCAACCCTCGCGTGCGCTGCCGCCCGACAGGTTGAGCACGCCATTGAGCTTGCGCAAGCGCTCCGGCACGGTCCACGGGCCGTCGTTGCCCGCCAGCTCCAGTCCACCCAGCCAGCGCGTGCCGTCCGAGCGCTCTCCCGAGCCGGCGAGCAGCGCGCGCCGAAAGTTGTGCGCACCCAGCGTCAGGCTGGCAAAGGGCCGTTCAAGGCGCGTGGCGTAGGCGATGTCGGCCGCCCCGGCGCTGGCAAAGTCGCCATAGGGGGCGAAGTACGGCCCCTTGCGGTAGTCGATGTGGTCCACCAGCTCGGGGATCAGGAAATTGAGGTCGCTGTAGCCCTGGCCATGCGCGTGTGTGGGCATGTTGACCGGCACGCCGTTGACGGTGGTGGCGAAATCGGTGCCGTGGTCCAGGTTGAAGCCGCGCAGGAAGTATTGGTTGGCCTTTCCATCGCCCGAGTGCTGAGTGACGACGAGGCCGGGCACGGCTTCCAGCGCGTCGCTCGGCCGGAGCAGAGGTCGGTCGGCCAGCAGGCCGGCTTGCACCCGGCCTTGTGACGCCGCGTCCGTGCTGCCCACGGCGTTGTCGTAGTGCGCACGCACGGTCACCTCGGACAGATGGTCGGGTACCGGCTGCGCCAAAACCCAGCCCGAACAAGCGCCAAGCAGCCAAACGCCCGACCATGCGCGTGCGTGGCGCACGGCGCGCTGCATGTGGGTGGGTATCGAACTCTTAGGGATCGTGCGTGTCAACTCGACGTCGGTGTTTGATTCGTGAGTATGAACAATATAAAAATATTCATAAAATAAGGCAATCCCCTGCCCATGGTTGTCGCACGCCCGTGCCAGGCCGCGTTCAGGCGAGGGGGAGTCGCAGCGTGAAGCAGGCGCCGCCCTCGGGCCGGTTGGCGCCCGTCAGCGTGCCGCCGTGCCGCTCGACGATGCCGTAGCTGATCGACAGGCCTAGGCCGGTGCCCTTGCCGGCGCTCTTGGTGGTGAAAAACGGATCGAAGATGCTGCCCAGGTGCTCGGGCGCGATGCCGCTGCCGTTGTCGGCGAAGGTGACCGTCAGGTGGCGGCCGCCGGTCTCGCGCAGCAGCCGGATATCCAGGCGCGGTGGTGGCGCGGCTTCGGGCGCGGCGGCGTCGTAGGCGTTCTGGATCAGGTTCATCGCCACCTGCAGCATCTGGCCGGGATGGCCGACGATCACGGCCGGTCCATCGGGCGCGAAAGCGATGTGAAAGCGCGGCGCGGTGCCTTTTTGCACCCAATGGATGGCCCGTTCGATCACCACGCACAGGTCGAACCGGGTGTATTCCTCGCGATCCACGGCCGAGAAGCGCTTCAGGCCACTGACGATGTCGGTGGTGCGCTGCGCGCCCTCCATGGTGCCGCCCATCAGCGAGGGCAGATCGGCCAGCAGGTGGTCGACACGCAGCTCGCGCCGCAGCGCCTGCACCTCGGGCGTGAGCGGCAGCGCGTGCACGGCGTTCAGGTAGCGCTCCAGGCGCTCGGCGTAGCGCTTGAGCGCATGCACGTTGCCGAGCACGAAGCTGATCGGGTTGTTCAGCTCATGCGCGACGCCCGCCACCAGACGCCCCAACGAGGCCAGCTTTTCCGAGTGCAGCAGCTGCGCTTGCGTGCGCTTGAGCGCTTCGTGCGCCTCGCGCAGTTCGTGGTAAGCGCGCTTGAGCTCGCCCATCGGGCGACCCACCAGCACGTGACCGACCACCTGACCGCTGGCGCTGCGCCGCAGCGTGCAGTTCAGGTCCACCGGCACCTTGCGGCCCTGGCCGTCGCGCATGTTCACCTCGGCCGAGGCACCGCCACGCTGCGCCTCGGGCGAGGCGATGCAGTTGCGCAGACGTTCGGCGCTTTCGGCGTCGGCCAGCAGGGTGTCGATGGGCTGGTCGCGCAGTTCGTCGTCGGTGCGGCCGACCAGGCGGCACAGGGCCATGTTGGTCTGCTCGATGGCGCCGTCCTCACGGCAGGCCACCAGCACGTCGGTCATTGACGACAGCAGGCTGTAGATGAACTGCTGCGAGGTTTCCAGCTGGGTGTTGCGCTCTTCCAGCGCGGTCTCGTCCTCGACCAGACGCGCGTACACCGCGTCCATCTGCTGGATCACGTCCACCCACACGGATTCGTCCATGTGGGTGAGCTGCTCGTGCGTGATGTGCTCGGGCAGCGCGGAGGCGCGCGGGCGCGGAGCGGGCGGCGGCGGCGTGTTGGGGTTCACGGCGCGTTCAGCGCTCGTCTTGCGCGCTGACGATATTGAGCTGACCGTGGTGCACGCCCCGGTGGGCGCACACGGCGTCGGAGAAGCGGCGCACGTCGCGCATGGCGCCGCGCAGGATCACCGCCTCGATGGAGCGCTCGGCGTCCAGGTTGGCGTGGATCGACGACACGATGGTGTCGTGGTAGGCGTGTTCCAGCCCGACGATGCGCTCGCCCAGCTCGCGGTAACGGTGGTGGAACACGTAGGACAGCACGCCCACGCCCTGGCGGCGCGGCGCTTCCTGCTGACGCGAGCGTTCCAGCTCGGCGCGGATCAAATCGCGCATGGCCTCGGACCGGTTGGTGTAGCCGCGCCCGGCCAGCCATTCGTCGAAGCTGGCGGCCAGTGGGTCGTCGAGCGAGATCGTCAGGCGTTCCATGGGTGCAAAGGGTGGTCAGTGCACGGTGCAGACCATGCAGGGGTCGAAGGAGCGCACCACGTGTTGCACCGCCACGTGGGCGTCGTCGCTGGCCCGCTCGTCCACTGGCGTGCCGACCAGGGCGGACTCCAGCGCGCCGGGGCTGCCCTGGCTGTCGCGCGGCGAGAAGTTCCAACTGGTGGGTGCGATGATCTGGTAATGGCTGATGCGGCCGTCCTCGATGGACAGCCAGTGACCCAGGGCGCCGCGCGCGGCCTCGGCCAGGCCCACGCCATGCGCCCGGCCGAAAGTGGGGAGCGGCTTGGCGAAGGGCGCGCCCAACTCCAGTGCACCGACCCAACGCTCCATCAGGGGCAGAATCCGTGCCGTTTCCAGCAGACGGGCGACGACCCGGCTGAACACCGTGGCGGGGCCGTCTTGCAGCAGGGCGCGCGCGAGTGGGTGGCCGTCCACGGCTTGACGGGCCAGCGCGCCGACCTCGAGCACCTGGCCGTCCAGACGCGGCGCCTTGTTCCAGGTGTAGGCGCCGGGTTTGTCGGGTGCCGGCACGGTGCTGCCGACGCTGGGGTGCAGCGGACCGGTCGCGCTGTCGAACCAGGCCGAGCGCGCGTCCTCGGTGATGGCGGACAGGGGGATCGGTGTCACGGCCTGCGTGGCAAGGTCGAAAAGACCGGATGAGAACCCAAAACCGGACGGCGCGGCAAACGCCCCGTAACTCATCAACTGCTTGGCGCCGCGACCGAGTCGTTCAAGGGTCAGGTCCTGGGCAATTTCCAGCCACAGCGCCAGGTCGCTCTGCGCGCGCCGCGCATCGCCGTCGGCCCAGGCCAGCAGCGCGGTGGCGTCGGACAGCGCGGCCACGGTCTCCAGCGGGGCGCCAAAGGTGTGCGACTCCAGGAAGCCGCGCATTTCGCGCAGCTTGGCCCACAGGCGCAGGCGTTCGGACGCCGTGACGGCGCGTGTGCTGCCGCTGGGCACCAGCGAGCCGGTGTGCGGCCAACGGCCGCCCATCAAGCCCATCAGTTCGAACCAGCGGGCGCGCGCCGCGGTGGCGGCCACGCTGCGCGCCCCGGGTTCGGGCTCGGCCAAGGCGGCGTAGCGCTTTCTGGCCTCGGCGTGCCACGGGCGGTGGGCGTAGCAGGCCCGTGCGAAATCGGGCATGAAGAACAGGTAGAAGTGCGTCAGGTGGTCGGCCAGGTTCTCGCAGGCGATCATCAGGTTGTGCATGCGCTGCCCATTGGGCGGCGGCGCGATGCCCGCCGCATCGGCCAGCGCACGGGCGGCGGCGATGGACTGCGATACCGAGCAAATACCGCAGATGCGCGGCACGATGGTCAGCGCGTCCATCGGGTGGCGCCCCACCAGCATGCTTTCGAAGCCGCGGAACATGGTGGCGTTGACCTCGGCCGCGGCCACCATGCCCTGGGCGACGGTGAGCCGCACCTCCAGATCGCCTTCCACCCGGTTGAACGGGCCGACGATGACGCGCCGCCCTGCCGGACTGTCGGGGGCGGCGGCGGGCGGAGGAGGGGAGGGGCTCACTCGGAGGGGCGGCGCAAGCCGGTGCGCCGGATGGTGGGTGCCACGGTGGGGTGGTCGCTGGTGGCGTTCTCGCGCACGCGGCGCGGCGTGGCGCTTTTGGACAACGAGGCCAGGGCCACGAACCAGGCTTTCGGCATGTCGGTGGGCAGGCCGATGGGAATACCGGCCAGCTTGGGCGTCTGGTGGTAGGCGTGGCCTGGGTCCTGAAAGCCCGGTTCGGTGCAACTGATGCAGGCGAAGCCGCCGCGCGTGCACGAGCCCTCGCCATTCCACAGGCGGGTGTTGCAGTCGGCGTGTGCTTGCGTGCCCTTGCAGCCCATGTGCTCCATCATGCAGCCCAGGTCGGAAGGCTTCTCGGCGCTGGCCTTGAATTCGTAAAACTCGTTGCGCGTGCAGCCATGGTGCACCAACTGGTCGGCGTAAAAGCGTGGGCGGCCCAGTTCGTCCAGGTCAATCCGGTGCAGCTGGTCGAGGGCCAGGGCCATCAGCGTGTCCATCACCCAGCCAGGGTGCGTGGGGCAGCCGGCGACGTTGACCACGGGCAGCCCACTGGCCGAGGTGAAGTCGGGCCCCAGCAGGCCCCCTGGGCGCGTGTCCTCGTACTGCAGACCGCAGGCCTGGGTCAGGTTGGCCCCGGTGGCCGAGATGCCGCCCCAGGCCGCGCAACTGCCCACCGCCACCACATGGCGTGCGCGGCGCGCCAGGCGGGTCAGCCAATCCATCATGGGCACCTGGGTGCCGGCCAGCAGATGAAAGCGCCCCGTGCGGTTGGGGCCGCGCAGCACCGCGCCTTCGACGCACAGAATGTCCAGCGGCTGCTCGCCCGCGTCAATGCGCTCCAGCAGTCGGATGACCTCGGCGCCCGACTGTGGCGACAGCGAGGGGTGCCACAACCAGCTGAGCCCGGCGGCGGAAAACTGCGCCGCGAAGTCCGGCGCGTCGGCACACAGCAGCGACATGGTGCAACCGCCACAGCCGCCCGACTGCATCCACAACACGTTCATGTCGGCACCTCTTTGGTTTCCAACCCGAAGCGCAGCAGCTTGGCACGCAGGCCGACGCGCGAGACGCCCAGTTCCAGCGCAGCCTGGCTTTTGTTCCAGCGATGGCGGATCAGGGTTTCCTTCAAGATCGCTGCCTCGATGGCGTCCAGCCGTTCCTGCAGCGTGCCGGTCCTGGGCAGTTGCAGTGCCTCCCCGCCGCGGGCCATGGCCGGTGCTGGAGGTGCGCCCAACGTGCCCTGCAAGGTGCGTGGCGACAAGGTTCCGGGCTCGATGACCAGGCTGTCGCTGAGGGCCACGGCGCGGCCGACCTCGTTGCGCAGCTCTCGGATGTTGCCCGGCCAGGGGTAGGCCAGCAAACACCGCAGCGCCGCGTCGCTCCAGCGCATGGCGGGCTTGCCGTTGGCGTGCGCCACGTCGTCGAGCAGACGTTGGGCGATCAACGCCAGGTCGCCCAGGCGCTCGCGCAGTGGGGGCAGCTGCAGCGTGCACTCGGCGATGCGGTAGTACAGGTCTTCGCGGAAACGGCCGCTTTGCACCTCGGCCTCCAGATTGCGGTGCGTGGCACAGATCACACGCACGTCGACCTGAATCGCCCGTGTGGAACCCACCGGGCGCACTTCGCGCGCCTCCAGCACGCGCAACAACTTGACCTGGAACAGGGGCGAGGTTTCACCGATCTCGTCCAGGAAAATGGTGCCACCATCGGCGCGTTGGAACAGGCCGACATGATCGTCATAAGCGCCGGTGAAGGCGCCACGTCGGTGGCCGAACAACTCGCTTTCGAGCAGGGTGTCGGCCAGCGCCGCGCAGTTTTCCACCACGAAGGGGCCTTGCAAGCGTGGGCTGGCGTAGTGGATGGCGCGCGCCATCAGCTCCTTGCCGGAGCCCGATTCGCCCAGCAGCAGCACCGAGAGGTTGTGCACGGCGATGCGCGAGGCCAGGGCGCACACCGCGTCAAGGGGGCTGCCCTCGGCGCGCAGAATCTGCTCGAAGGCAAAAGCGGTGGCGGTCCGCTCTCGGCGCTGGGACAGACGCTCGCGCAAGGCCGAGGGTGCACGCCGCACCTCCATGTCCAGGTGCGCGATGCCGGTCTGCAACCGCCGGGCTTGTGCCGCCTCGCGCACCACGTTGAGCAGATGGTCCGGCATCCAGGGCTTGAGCAGGTACTGGTACAGCCCGGCCTCGTTGACCCCTTCGATGATGTCCTGACTGTCGGTGTAGCCCGAGACGATGATCCGCACGCAATCGGGCCAAGTCTGGCGCACTTCCTTGAGAAACTCCACCCCGGTCTGCTCCGGCATGCGCTGGTCGCACAGGACCACGCTGACTTCCCGCGCCTGCAGACAGCGCCGCGCCTCGTCGGCGGAACTCGCCAGTGCCACGTCGAAATCCTCCTCCAAGGTGCGCCGAATGGCGTCCAGGGACTGCGGCTCGTCGTCCACGACAAGAATCAGGTCACGTGAAAGGGCCACGGCTTGGGCAACTGGGTAAGAAAATCAGGCAATATTTATGATGATAGCGGCGTGAGGGTTGAACGGCCAGTCTGACAGACAGACCGGGCGCGATGGGGCAGTGTCGTCCGCAAGGTGAGCCCAGCAAGAAAAAACCCAAGTCACCGAAATGACTTGGGTTTTATGTGTGGCGGAGAGGGCGGGATTCGAACCCGCGGTGGGCTATTAACCCACACACGCTTTCCAGGCGTGCGACTTAAACCGCTCATCCACCTCTCCGAGAGTCGCGCATTGTAGCGCGAGAGCGGACGGATCTCTGGGCAACCGCGGTAGGGCGCGGCTCACGCTTCGTTCTTTTGTACCTGCACCATCTTCATGGCCGAACTGATCAGCGTGGCCACCTCGGTCATGTTGCTGGGCACCACCAGCGTGGTGCTGGATTCCTGGGCCAGCCTGCCGTAGGCGTGCACGGCCTGTTCGGCGACTTTCAGCTGCACGGCCTGCTCGCCGCCGGGTTGGCCGATGGCCGCGCCCACGCGCGCCAATGCCAGGGCGGTGGCGTTGGCCACCTCGGTAATGGCGGCGGCCTCACCCTGGGCGGTGTTGATGGCGGCCTGCTTTTCGCCTTCTGACTTGGCGATGGCGGCCTGCTTCATGCCTTCGGCCAGGTTGATCTGCTCCTGGCGCTTGCCTTCCGAGGTGGCGATCACGGCCCGTTTTTCCCGTTCGGCCGTGATCTGCGCCTGCATGGCGTGCAGAATTTCGTTCGGAGGTGTCAGGTCCTTGATCTCGTAGCGCAGCACTTTCACGCCCCAATTCAACGCCGCTTCGTCGATGGCCTCGACCACCTTGGCGTTGATGATGTCGCGTTCTTCAAAGGTCTTGTCCAGCTCCAGCTTGCCAATCACGCTGCGCAGCGTGGTCTGCGCCAGTTGGGTGATGGCGGTGATGTAGTTGCTGGAGCCATAGCTGGCGCGCATCGGGTCGGTGACCTGAAAGTACAGGATACCGTCCACCTGCAGCTGGGTGTTGTCGCGCGTGATACAGACTTGGCTGGGTACGTCGAGCGGGATCTCTTTCAGGCTGTGCTTGTAGGCCACGCGATCGACGAATGGCACCAGGAAGTTCAGGCCCGGGGAGAGCGAGGCGTGGTATTTGCCCAGGCGCTCGACCACCCAGGCGTTTTGCTGCGGGACGACCTTGACGGCGCGGCTGATGAACAACACCGCGATGATGACCAGGACGAGGGCGATTTCCATGTACTTCTCCTTGATATCCGGTGAGGTTCAGACCGGCTCGACCAGCAGCCGGCTGCCCACGAGCTCGACCACGCGTTGCGGGCCAGGGCGCGCTTCGGCGCCCGGGCGCAGCATCGCGGTCCAGGGCGCGCCGCGGTAGCGGATGAGGGCCGTGCCGTCGGCCTGCCAGTGTTCGACTTGCACCACCTCGCCCACGTCCAGATTGACGCTGCGCTCGGCGCGCGCCGGAGGCTGGCCGGGACGACGACGGCGCACCAGGTACCCCAGCGCGGCGGCCACGCCGCCCACCAGGGCGCCCAGGGTCAGCTGGACGGTCGGGCTGGCCCCCAGGTGGGCCGCCAGCGCCCCGGCCACGGTGCCGATGGCCAACATCAGCAGGTAAAAAGTGCCGCTCAGCAACTCGGCGGCCACCAGCACCCCAGTGACGATCCACCACATTGTCGATTCGGCCATGATTGCTCCAATTTCCGTCCCGCGGACAGGACGAACGCCCTACATTCTGGGACAAGTGAGGCTTTGACCCGGATTGGCCGCATCAATTCCGTACACTTGCGCGCTCCAAGTCAGTTTCGCCCACCGCACCCAGGCCGGAGGCTGCCCGCATGAAATTCCGTTTCCCCATTGTCATCATCGACGAAGATTACCGCGCCGAGAACACCTCTGGCCTAGGCATTCGCGCCCTGGCCGAGGCCATCGCGTCCGAGGGCTTCGAGGTGGTTGGTGCCACCAGCTACGGCGACTTGAGCCAGTTCGCGCAGCAGCAAAGCCGCGCCAGCGCCTTCATCCTGTCGATCGACGACGAAGAGTTCACTTCCGGCCCCGAGCTGGACCCGGTGGTGCTGGACCTGCGTCACTTCATCCAGGAGGTGCGCCGCAAGAACCTGGATGTGCCGTTGTATATCTACGGTGAAACCAAGACCAGCCAGCACCTGCCCAACGACATCCTGCGCGAGCTGCACGGTTTCATCCACATGTTCGAGGACACGCCGGAGTTCGTCGCCAAGCACATCGTGCGCGAGGCCAAGAGCTACCTGGAGGGCATTCAGCCGCCGTTCTTCAAGGCCTTGCTCGACTACGCCGAGGACGGCTCGTACTCGTGGCATTGCCCGGGGCATTCGGGTGGCGTGGCGTTTCTGAAGTCGCCCATTGGCCAGATGTACCACCAGTTCTACGGTGAAAACATGCTGCGTGCCGATGTGTGCAACGCGGTGGAGGAGCTGGGCCAACTGCTCGACCACGACGGCGCCATCGGCGAGAGCGAACGCAATGCGGCGCGCATTTTCAACGCCGACCACTGCTTCTTCGTCACGAACGGCACCTCCACCAGCAACAAGATGGTGTGGCACCACACCGTGGCGCCGGGCGACGTGGTGCTGGTGGACCGCAATTGCCACAAAAGCAATCTGCACGCCATCATCATGACCGGGGCCATCCCGGTGTTTCTCAAGCCCACGCGCAACCACTTCGGCATCATCGGGCCGATCCACAAGTCGGAGTTCGAGCCCGAGACCATCAAGGCCAAGATCCGCGCCAACCCGCTCTTAAAGCATGTCGACGCCGACAAGGTCAAGCCGCGCATCCTGACGCTGACGCAATCGACCTACGACGGTGTGTTGTACGACACCGAAGCCATCAAGGGCATGCTCGACGGCTACGTCGACAACCTGCACTTTGACGAAGCTTGGCTGCCGCACGCGGCCTTCCACCCTTTCTATGGCACCTACCACGCCATGGGCAAGAAGCGCCCGCGGCCGAAGCAGTCGGTGGTGTACTCGACCCAGTCCATCCACAAGCTGCTGGCCGGCATCAGTCAGGCCAGCCATGTGTTGGTGCAGGACTCACAGAACGTCAAACTGGACCGCTACCTGTTCAACGAGGCGTACCTGATGCACACCTCGACCAGCCCGCAGTACAGCATCATCGCCAGCTGCGACGTGGCCGCCGCCATGATGGAGCCGCCCGGCGGCACCGCCATGGTCGAAGAGAGCATCGTCGAGGCCATGGACTTCCGCCGCGCCATGCGCAAGGTCGAGGACGAATTCGGGGCCGGCGACTGGTGGTTCAAGGTGTGGGGGCCAAACGCCCTGGCCGAGGAGGGCATCGGCCGAGCGGACAACTGGATCATCAAGAACGGTGGCCGGGGCAAGAGCTGGCATGGCTTCGGCAAGCTGGCCCCGGGCTTCAACATGCTCGACCCGATCAAGGCCACCCTGGTCACGCCAGGCCTCAACCTCGACGGCAAGTTCGACAAGACCGGCATCCCCGCCAGCATCGTCACCAAGTTC
>JAIUOM010000229.1 GCA_020161215.1 Pseudomonadota bacterium | reverse complement strand
CTCACGCGCAAGAGCTAATACTTCATCGTCTCCACTGGCTGGACGCGACATGCCTTTCTCCATCAGGGTTGATGGAGAGTTATTATTACATTAATGAAATAGAAATGGAATAACACCTGCTGGCGAGCATGATGGAGCGTCTGGAAATAGCCCGCCACGCGCTAGCCATCGAACACACGCGATGTTCCAGGCCGATTTCGGCCGCGTTTGCCTTCGCGGCCTGGGCCAGTTCCCGGTTGCGCAGCTTGGCCATTAAGTTGCGCACCAGAGTTACACGATGCCCGCGCTGCTCCGCCAGCACTAGCATCCGCGCTTAGCCAGGTCGTCCGGCCCACTCCCCAGCCCTTCGGCAACGCGCTCCAGGATGCCAGCCCGACGTAGGGCTTCGAGCCGGCGGACGCGAGTCGCGACGACTTCCTCCGGGTCACGGCCGAGAGTGGTCTGACCTTGCGCGACGGCGAAGTGGTGATCGGTGCGGTACAGGCCATCGCTCGCCCGCACAGCGATGTTTCGGTCGGCCGCGCACACCTCGGCCGATCCCTTTACCTCCACCACGGAGCCGGTCGGATAGTTGGCCAGCTCGTCGCGGGCGTTGAGCGCGACGTAGTGGGCCTCGCCAATAACGGTGCGGCCTTCGTCGTCCGGCTCGATTACGGCCAACTCGCGCGGCTCGCCACGCATGCCGCCTGCGGCTCAAGCCGAAAGGTCAGCAGTTCCGTCCCGTCGTCCGGCATTCGCTCGATGCCCAGGACGGTAGCCAGGCAGCGACTGCCGCGCGACCAGCGCGCGCAGGTCGTAGGCGAAGTCGTAGGCAGCTGTGCAGCTTTCAGTAGCCGCGGCAGCGATGCTGGGGGCTGCACAAGAAGGCTGTTTGTCACTCCGATTCGACCCCTTCGCAGGATCGAAGGGAGTCGATCTGGGAATTTTGTCTAAATTGTTGATTCATATGAGATTGAATTCAGATCTGAGTGAATAAAGCTCCAAGCTGAGTGAACATCGACAGCCTGCCCTGGCCACTCGACGCCCCCTTCTGCAGGTCATCTCGCCACCGAAACCTCCGCCGTCCTACACTGGCCCAGGCAGGCCATCAGGACAATGGAGGCATACAGGACATTCATTCCCCGCCTTGATTGGCGCCCGGTCGGCAATACCCCTACCGCGCGAAGGAGGGAACTTTGCCCTTAGCACTCGCTCTAACCGAGTGCTAAAATACCTGACAAATATGAAAGGACATTCACCCATGACCGCTTCGGTTTCGCCCACGCCCTCGACTGCTGGTGCAGTGGCGCTGGCCAATCCTTGGGCCGTCATCCCCGCGCTGGGCAATCTGGACGCCTACATCACGGCCGTCAACCGCCTGCCGATGCTGACGCTGGAGGAAGAACAACGCTTTGCGCGCGATCTGCGCGACAACAACAACCTGGAGGCCGCCGGCCGTCTGGTGCTGTCACACCTGCGCCTGGTCGTCTCGACCTCGCGCCAGTACCTGGGCTACGGCCTGCCGCACGCCGACCTGATTCAGGAAGGCAACGTCGGCCTGATGAAGGCCGTCAAACGCTTCGACCCGGATCAGGGCGTGCGCCTGGTCAGCTACGCGCTGCACTGGATCAAGGCCGAGATTCACGAGTACATCCTGAAAAACTGGCGCCTGGTCAAGGTGGCGACCACCAAGGCCCAGCGCAAGCTGTTCTTCAACCTGCGCTCCATGAAGCAAGGCTTCAAGGTGCAGGACGCCGAAGCCGACATCACGCACCGCGACGCCCTGACGGCGGCGCAAATCGACACGGTGGCCAGCCAGTTGAACGTCAAGCCCGAGGAAGTGCGCGAGATGGAAATGCGCCTGTCCGGCGGCGACGTGCTGCTGGACCCGACTCCGGCCGACGTGGACGGCGACCACGCCTTCGGGCCCATCGCCTACCTGTCGGACGAGCAGCACGAGCCCACCGCCATGATCGAATCGGCCCAGCGCGACGTGCTGGCCACCGAAGGCATCGCCACCGCGCTCAAGGGCCTGGACGACCGCAGCCGGCGCATCGTCACCGAGCGCTGGCTGAACGTGCGCGACGACGGCTCTGGCGGCATGACGCTGCACGAGCTGGCGGCCGAATACGGCGTCAGCGCCGAGCGCATTCGCCAGATTGAGGTGGCGGCAATGAAGAAAATGAAGACCGCGCTGGCCGAATACGCCTGACCGTTCTGCTCAGATCGTGGTGCCGACTCGGCGCCACGGGCCCAACAACCCCCTTGCCGCGCCGCGCCAAGGGTTTTTTTTTGCCTTTTCAGCCCTTAGTCGGCGTCCAGCAATCCTGACAAGCTATCAACTGAAGAGCAAACAACAACCGTCAAATGCCTTTGAGCAGCAGCCGGACGTCGTCGGTCAGGGCCTCCACGGGCGTGCCGTAGCGGCTGAACAGGCGCAGCCGCCCCTGCGGGTCGTACAGGTAGCTGGCGGCGGTGTGGTCCATGGTGTAGCTGCCGGGGCTCTTGCCGTCCACCTTCTTGTAATAGACCTTGAAGTCCTTGGCCAGCGCGGCCAGTTGCTCGGGTGAGCCGGCGTACAGGCCCAGAAAGCTGGGGTCGAAGCTGGCCATGTAGGCTTTCAGCACCTCGGGCGTGTCGCGCTCCGGATCGACGCTGACGAACAGCGCCTGCAGCTTGTCGCCGTCGGCGCCCAGCTTCTGCTTGACCTGCGCCAGTTCGGTCATGGTGGTGGGACAGACGTCGGGGCACTGGGTGTAGCCAAAGAACATCACCACCACCTTGCCCTTGAAATCGGCCAGGCGGCGCGGCTGGCCGTTGAAGTCGGTCAGCTGGAAGTCCTTGGCGTAGTCGGCACCGGTGACGTCGATGCCGCGAAACTGCGGCTTGTCTGGCGTGCACGCGGTCAACACAGCAGTTGTCGGCGCCAATACAGCCAAGGCAGCTATGGTTTTAAGAGTACGACGGCGAAAAATGGAAGATGTCATCAGATCAGGTAGTGGTCCACCAGCAGCGCCGCGAACAGCAGCGACAGGTGGATCAACGAAAAGCGGAAGGTCTTGCGCGCCAGCGCGTCGGAATAGTTGCGCCAGAGCTTGAAGGCGTGCCAGATGAAACCGGCGTTGAGCACCAGCGCCGCCGCCAGGTACAGCCAGCCGCTCATCCGGTACATGAAGGGCAGCAGGCAGGCGGCCAGCAGGATGAAGGTGTAGAGCAGGATCTGCAGGCGGGTGAATTCATTGCCGTGCGTCACGGGCAGCATGGGCAGGCCGCTCTTGCGGTAGTCCTCTACCCGGTACAGCGCCAACGACCAGAAATGCGGCGGAGTCCACAGGAAGATGATCAGGAACAGGATCATGGCCTCGGGACCGACGTCGCCGGTCATGGCGGCCCAGCCCAGCACCGGCGGCATGGCGCCGGACGCTCCGCCGATGACGATGTTCTGCGGCGTCAGCGGCTTGAGGATCACGGTGTAGACCACGGCGTAGCCGACAAAGGTGGCGAAGGTCAGCCACATGGTCAGCGGGTTGACCCACAGGTACAGCACGGCCGAGCCGATGCCGCACAGCACGGCCGAGAAGCCCAGCGCCTGCACGTCGCTCAGTTCGCCACGCGCCGTGGGGCGCCAGGCGGTGCGCTTCATGCGCGCGTCGATGGAGGTCTCGACCAGGCAGTTGAAGGCAGCGGCAGCGCCCGCCACCAGCCAGATGCCCGCGCAGGCCACCAGCATGCGTTGCAGCGCGGCCCAGCTGGGCAGGCCGGGCACGGCCAGCACCATGCCGATCAGGGCGCAAAACACGATCAGCTGCACCACGCGCGGCTTGGTCAGCACGTAGTACTGGCGCCATACGGGCATGGACATCGGCAGGGCGGTGGGCGGTTGCGGGGAAGCGGCGCTCATGCGGCGACCTCCTCGGGTTTGGCGCCGGCGCGGCGCGGGGCGGGCACGGGCTCGGCCTGCGTGCGGCTGGCGCACAGGGCCCAGGCCAGCACGCTCATCAGGGCCGCCGCGCCGCCGGTGTGCAGCACGGCGGCCAGTAGCGGCCAATCGAGCACCACATTGGACAGACCGGTGACGAACTGCAGCCCCATCAACCCCAGCAA
>JAIUOM010000026.1 GCA_020161215.1 Pseudomonadota bacterium | reverse complement strand
GGTTTTATCGCCCAGAAAAATATAATCGCAAGCCATGTCGGTGATGTTCCATTTATCTAAGGGAACTGAATACTGATAGCCCAACGCAAACAACGAGGCTGCTGTTATTTTTTCTTTGGCTGAGGAATCAGCAATTACCCGCGGCACCTGATGCCCACCAATGTTTAACACTTCGTGCGTTGCCCTGCGTGTATAGGCATACGGGTTGATTGGATTCTGCGTGATCTCTGGAATTGAATAAGTTGTTTTGCGCGTAGTGTACCGATCGGCCAGCATTTTGGCTACGGGTACTTCGGCCTCGGGTTCTTCCGTTAACGATACGCGAATGGTATCACCTAAACCATCTTCCAGTAACGTTCCAATTCCCACCGATGATTTGATACGACCATCTTCGCCATCGCCTCTTCGGGCGTCTTCGCGGCGGCGGTGACCTTGGGCCACATTGTCGAATGCGCGTCGGCCTGCACGGGTGGCATGTCCTCGCGTTTTGCCGAGATGCCACACATGGGGCGGGTGGGCTTTCCGATCATCGAGTTCGAGGCCGGTGGCGACGCCGTGGTCAGTAAGGTGCCTGGCAGCGGTGGGCGCGTCGATCCGTTCACCATCAAGGAGCATCTGGTCTACGAGATCGGCGATCCGCGCAGCTACCTGATGCCCGACGCCATCGCCGATTTCACTTCGCTGCGCTTGTCCGCGGTCGGCGAGGACCGCGTGCGCGTCGAAGGCATCACCGGCCGCCCGGCGCCCGACATGTGGAAACTGGTGGTCGGCTACCAGGACGGTTGGATCGGTGAGAGCCTGGCCTTTTTCCCTTGGCCCAACGCCTACGACCGCGTGCTCAAGGCCAAGCAGACCATGCTGGAACGCTTCGAGCGCATGGGCCTGCAAGCGGATCAGGTGCATTTCGACCTGGTGGGCTTGAACACCTTGCACGGCCCGGCCGCCCCACCGCCGGATCCGGCGGTGGCCAATGAGTTGCCAGAGCTTGGCCTGCGCTGCGCCGTGCGCACCCGCACCATGGAAGAAGCCGACAAGGTGCGCCGTGCCGGCGCGCAACTGTGGATCATGGGGCCGGGTGGGACGTCGTTTGGCACCCCGATCAAGCCGCGCCCGGTGATCTCGCTGTGGCCGACCCTGATTCCGCGCTCGTTCGTGGAGCAGATGACTGAGATTCTGGTGGCCTGAGGAGAGACAACATGAGCAAAGAAACTGTTCGCGACATCGCCTATGTGCGTTCCGGTGACAAAGGTGATGTGTGCACAGCGGGCCTGATCGCCAGGACGCCGCAAGACTACCCACGTCTATTGAAGAGCGTCACGCCACAGGCCGTGAAGGCGCTGTACGGCGACTGGGTGCAGGGCGAGGTGGCCTGTCACCCGATGGACAACATCGAGGCCGTGGTGGTGGTGATGCAGCGCGCGCTGGGCGGTGGTGCCACGCGCACGCTGCGCCTGGATCAGACCGGCAAGTCTTTGGGTCACGCGCTGCTGCGCTTGCCGCTGCAGGACTGACGATGGCGATCCTGCGTTCTTCCGTGCGCACGACCGATGGCGACTTTGTCGCCAACGCCGCCGCCTACGCCACGCTGCGCGCGCAGGTTGCCGCTGTCCGTCATGCCGCGTTGGCCGGCGGAGGTCCCAAGCCCAGCGCGGCGCACCTGGCGCGGAACAAGCTGTTGCCGCGCCACCGCATCAATGCGCTGCTGGATCCCGACACGCCTTTTTTGGAGTTGGGCCAACTGGCTGGCGACGGGCTGTACGACGGCGCGGCGCCCAGCGCTGGCCTGATCACGGGGATTGGCATCGTGGCGGGCCGCCCTTGCATGGTGATGGCCAACGATGCCACCGTGAAAGGGGGCACCTACTACCCGTTGACCATCAAGAAGCAGGTGCGGGCCCAGGCGGTGGCGCGCGAGAATGCGTTGCCCTGCATCTACCTGGTCGATTCGGGGGGGGCGTTTTTGCCGCTGCAGGAAGACATCTTTCCCGACGAACAGCATTTCGGCCGCATCTTCCGGAACATCGCCGAGATGTCCTCCCTGGGCATCAAGCAGATCGCCGCGGTGATGGGTGCCTGCACGGCCGGCGGGGCCTACATTCCCGCCATGTGCGACGAAACAGTGATCGTGCAGGGCAACGGCACCATCTACCTGGGCGGACCGCAACTGGTGCAGGCCGCCACTGGGGAGGTGGTCGACGCGCAAACCCTGGGCGGCGCCGACGTCCACACCCGGCTGTCGGGCGTGGCCGACCACTACGCGCACGACGATCTGCACGCGCTGACCCTCGTGCGCGACATCGTGGCCCGGCCCGGCCCGGTGGCCATGACTGCGCCGCCGCTGGCCGCCGTGCCGCCGCTGCACGATCCGGCCGAACTGCCGGGTCTGATCCCGGCCAACCCGAAGCAACCCATCGCGGCGCGAGAAATCCTGGCGCGATTGATGGACGGCAGCGAACTGCAGATGTACCGCGAGCGCTACGGCACCAGCCTGATTTGCGGCACCGGCGCCATCGGCGGCTACCCGGTCGGCGTGCTGATCAACGATGGCGTGCTGTTCAGCGAAAGCGCGCAGAAGGCGGCCAATTTCATCGAACTGTGCAGCCAGAGCGACATTCCGCTTTTGTTCCTGCATAACATCAGCGGGTTCATGGTTGGCGTGTCCTACGAGCACGGCGGTATCGCCAAGGATGGCGCCAAGATGGTCAATGCCGTGTCCACCGCCCGCGTCCCCAAGTTCAGCATGGTGATCGGGGGCAGCTATGGCGCGGGCGCCTACGCCATGTGCGGTCGCGCCTTTGGCCCGCGCCTGATGGCCATGTGGCCCAACGCCCGCACCTCGGTGATGGGGGGAGAGCAGGCCGCCACCGTGCTGGCCCTGGTGCGTCGGGAGCAACTGGCCCGTGCCGGCCAGGACTTCACGCCCGAGCAGATGGAGACTTTCAAGCAGCCGATCCGAGACCACTATCTGGCCAGCAGCAGCGCGTTGCACGCAGCGTCGCGCCTATGGGTGGATGCGGTGGTCGATCCCGCCGACACGCGGGCTTGGCTGACCCTGGGCCTCGCGCTCGCCGCCGCGAGCCCGAAGGAAGACACCCGCTTTGGCGTTTTCAGGATGTGACGAGCATGTTCAAACGAATCTTGATTGCCAACCGGGGCGAGATCGCCTGTCGGGTAGCCCGCACCTGTCGCGCCCTGGACGTGGAATATGTCGCGATTCATACCGATGCCGACGTTTCGTCGCCGCATCTGCTCGGGGCCGCGGCCACGGTGCGTATCGGCACCGGTCCGGCTGCGCAAAGTTATCTGGATGGCGCCCGCGTGATCGCCGCGGCGCTGGAAACGCACTGCGACGCGGTGCATCCGGGCTATGGCTTTCTGTCCGAAAACAGCGCGTTCGCCGAGGCGGTGGCCCAGGCCGGCCTGGTGTTCATCGGCCCGCGGCCGGAAACCATCGCGGCGCTGGGCGACAAGGCGCGGGCCAAGGCCTTGATGGACCAGGCCGGGGTTCCCGTGGTGCCCGGTGGTGGCGACGCCAGCGACGAGCTGGAAACCGTGGTGGCCATGGTGCGCGCGGTTGGCCTGCCGGCCTTGCTCAAGCCCAGCGCGGGTGGTGGCGGCAAGGGCATGCACGTGGTGGCTGATTTCAGTGGCCTGCACGAGGCGGTTGCTTCCGCGATCCGCGTGGCGCGCAGCAGCTTTGGCGATGGGCGATTGATCGTCGAGCGCTACATCGAGCAGCCGCGCCATGTCGAAGTGCAGGTGTTTGGCGACAGCCTCGGCAACGTCGTGCACCTGTTCGAGCGCGAATGCTCGTTGCAGCGGCGCCACCAGAAGGTGGTGGAGGAGGCCCCCGCCCCTTTGTTGCCGGAGGCGGTGCGCCAATGCCTGGTCGATGCGGCGGTGCGCGGCGCACGCAGTCTCGGCTACTTGAATGCCGGCACCTTCGAGTTCATCCTGGGCAAGGACCACCAGTTCTACTTTCTGGAAGTCAATACGCGCCTGCAGGTCGAACATCCGGTGACCGAGTGCGTCACCGGCCTGGATCTCGTGGAGTGGCAGCTGCGGGTGGCGGCGGGCGAACCGCTGCCGCTGCCTCAGGAGCAGATTCACTGCCAGGGCCATGCGGTGGAATGCCGTCTGTACGCGGAGGACCCCGCGCGCGAATTTCGGCCTGCGCCAGGGCGCGTCGCGACAGTGCGTTGGCCGTCAGGCGTGCGTGTCGAAGCCGGTATCGTCAGCGGCGGCGTGGTGCCTCCTTTCTACGACCCGATGGTGGCCAAGCTGGTCACCCATGCCGATACCCGTGAGCGCGCGCTGGAGCACATGCGCGAGGCGCTCGAGGGCACCGTCCTGTTGGGCCTGACGACCAATATCGGCTACCTGCGCCGGGTGTTGCTTGATCCGTGCGTGGGCACCGGGCAGGTGCACACACGTTACCTGGACGAGCACATGGCGCGCCTGACCGCGCGCGACGACGTGCGGCTGGCGGCGGTGTGCGCGGCGGCGGTTGAACTGGCGCGTTCCGAGGCCGGCACCGGCTGGTCCGCCCTGGAGCCGGTCGATCGCGCCGTACTTGAGCCGCAAGCCCCTCTGGGGCGCACGCCCGTGTGGCTGGATGGCGCCCTGCACGCCTGCGCCTGGCAGGCGCGCACCCCTGGCGGGTGGCGCGCCGAACTCGAGGGCGACAGCTGGGAGGTGCGGACGCAGCGTGCGGCCGATGGCGGCTGGGTCGGGCAAATCGGCTCCACCGCCTGGGCCGCCGTCGCGCGCGATGGCCTGTGGGAGTTGCAGGTGCGGGGAGAGCGCTTCAGCGCCGAACCCGCCCATGGCCGCAGCTTCGACAGCGAGGGCGCTGCTGGTCTGGCCGTGGCCCCGATGTCGGGCACGGTGTCGGCCTTACCGGTGCATGTCGGGCAGCGCGTCGAGGAGGGTGAGGTGGTGGCCGTGGTCGAGGCCATGAAGATGGAGCACAGCGTGACGACGCGGCATGCCGGCACCGTGCGTGCGATTGGTTTTGCCGTGGGCGACAGCGTGAAGGAAGGGGAGCTGATCGTCGATGTGGCCGCCGAGGAAGTCGCCTCCACGGTCTGATTCCGTTTCGGCGATCTTGCCCTCTCGATCGGTGAAACCTGGAACTGCAGCCCATCACCTGTGTGCCTGCTAGACTAATTTCGTTATGACGATGACGAAAAACGGTCGTTCAGTGGAAGAGAAAGGCGCTGGCGAGGTCCGGGTGCTGGCGCGTGGGCTGGTCATCCTGCAGGCGTTCGAGCCGGACAACCCCTGGCTTTCCAACACCGACTTGGCGCAGGCCACCAGCTTGCCCAAGCCGACCGTGTCGCGGTTGACCGCCAACCTGACCGAGGCGGGCTACCTGGCCTATTCCACCCAACGCGCGGCCTACCGCCTGACCAGTTCCGTGCTGACCCTGGGTTTCGTCGCTGCGTCGAACCGTGATCTGGTGGTGTGGGCGCGTCCGCTGATGCAGGCTTTCGCCGACCAGCACAACGTGTCGGTGGTGTTGGCTTCCCCGGATGGCGACACCATGGTGTGCCACGAGGTCATGCACGGGCACGCCATGTTGTTCACTTTGCGCGTGCGTGCCGGCTCACGCCTGCTGCTGGGGCCTTCCGCGCTCGGGCGGGCATTGATTGGCGCCATGGGCGATGCCGAACGCGAGCGCTTTCTGGCCAGGCTGGGCAAGGACTACCCTGCGGTGCTGGCTTCGCTGCGCGAGCATGTCGAGATGGCCGTCGACGATATGCGGCGCCAGCAGTACTGCGTGGCCGCTGGCACGCTGGAGCGGGGAACCAACGGCGTGGCCGTGGTCATCGACACCGCCGATCAAGCCCACTCCTACGCGCTGGGGTGCGCCGCGCCGACCAATACCCTCAGCGTGGAGCGCATCGTGGCCGAGGTGGCCCCCGGTCTGCTGGCGCTCAAGAGCCGACTCGAAGCCGAACTGGGGGGCGCGTCCGCGGAGATCTGATGGTTCGAACCCGAAAACTCACCGTTTCCGAAACCGGTCTGCGCGACGCCGACGCGGCGGGTGTGGACGTCGATTCGCTGCGGCGTGGCCTGGAGGTGCTACGGCTGTTTGATACCCGGCACCGGTCGTTGCAACTGACCGAGATCGCCTCTAAGTTGGACCTGTCGCGCACCACGGCGGGCAAGCTGGTGGCGACGCTGGAGGCGCACAACTTCCTGCGCGCCAACGGCCACGCTGGCTATGTGCCGCATGTGGCCTGTTTGGCGCTGGGTCGCGCGGCCAAGCGTGGTCTGTGCGTTGTGCCCGTGGCGCTGCCGCGCATGCGCGAGCTGTCGCGCCAGTTCGACATGCATGTCAGCCTGACCACGCGCGACCGGCTGGACATGCTGGTGGTGGAGCACTGTGTGCCGCCCGGCAAACTGCCCCTGGGTCTGATGACCGGCACGCGTCTACCGATGTCCGCTTCGGCCTCTGGCCGTGCCTATCTGTGGGCGCAGGCGCCAGCCATGCGTTCCAGGTTGATGGAGCACCTGAAAGACGAGGACGACGACGCTTCCTTCAAGCTGATGTCCGGCCTGTACGCCGCTTTCCAGGAGCTGGAGGAACAAGGCTGGTGTTTCCTGTCCTCTCCCGTCACCAGCCAGACCAGCTCCATTGCCACCCCGATTCGCTTCCACGGTGGCGCCCAGTTCTCGCTCGCTGTGATGGCCGTTGGCCCGGCGCCGATCGAGCAGAAGTTGCGTGAAGACGTGGCCCCCGAATTGCTGGCGACGGCCGGGCAGATCGCCCAGGCCTGCGAGGGAATGCCAGAGTAGGCCGGCTACCGACGAGGACGCCGTGCCATGGCGTCCATCGCGGTCCGCACAGCCGCCAGATGCTCTGGAGACACGTGGGCAATGGCCTGAAACGCCGCCACCACGTCCAAGTGCTGGGGCAGATTCTGTTGTTCGGCGTCGCGAATCAAGCGCTTGGTCATGCGCATGGCTTCGGGCGGATGGCGGGCGATGCGCTGGGCCAGGGCCAACGCGTGGGCGGGCAACGCGGCGTCGTCGACCACGGAGGAAACCAAGCCGATGCGCAGCGCCGTGGCCGCGTCGATGGGGTCCGCGGTGAAGGCCAGCTCCATGGCCTTGGAGCGCCCCACAAGTCGCGGCAACATCCAACTGCCGCCATCGCCTGAGACGATGCCGAGTTGGGCAAAACTGGCCGAGAAACTCGCACTCTGGGCCGCCACGCGGATGTCGCAAAAACAGGCCAGGTCGCAGCCAGCGCCGTAGGCCGCGCCGTTGACCGCGGCCAGGGTGGGGATGTCGGCTTCGGACAGTGCCAAGGGCACCTGGTGCACGGACTGCCGATAGCGCCGTTGAATGTCCGCCACGCTGCCACCTGAGAAACCTTCGCGTGCCGCCATTCGGCGCAAGTCGCCACCGGCGCAAAATGCGCGACCGGCGCCGGTGATGATCAGCGCGCGCGCCGCCGGGTCGGCGTTGACCGCGCGGATGCGCGCCGCCAGCTCCAGAAATTGCTCTTCGGTGACGAAGCGATTCAGTGTGTCGGGGTGGTCTAGCGTGAGCGTGGCGACCTGGCCGTCACGGGTTTCACGGACAAAAGCGGCCTCAGACACGGCGGTCACGCACCGATCCAGCGCGGCGCGCGCTTTTCGGCGAAGGCGCGCGGCCCCTCCACGGCGTCGGCACTGGCGTACACGCGCTCGTGAAAGCGCTTGGCCGCCTCCAGCCCTTCGGCGCAGCCCAGGTCCATGGCCGCACCGAGGCTCTTCTTGGCGGCCCATACCGTGAGCGGGGCGTTGTCGGCGATGGTGCGGGCAATGGCGCGGGCTCGAGACCGCACGGCCTCCGGATCTGATTCGACGTAGTTGATGAAACCCAGTTCACGGAAGCGCTCGATGGGGTGCAGCTCGCCGGTCAGCATCAGTTCGAGCAGAAAAGGCTGCGGCAGCATCCAGAGCATGGGCACGCCCCAGGGCGACCCACGGCCGACCTTGGCCTCGGAAATGCCGCCGCGGGTACCTTGCAGACCGACGCGGATGTCGCTGTTGGCCGCCAGAACCATTCCACCAGCGGTGAAGTGCCCCGTCATGGCCGCGACGATCGGCTTGGAGACTCTCCGCATGCGCTGGTGAAACGGGTCGCGCAGCATCTCCAGCATGTCCTTGCCGGTTTCGGCACGCACCTGTGCGGCTTCTTTCAGGTCCATGCCAGCCGAGAAGGTGCCGCAATCGGCCGAGGTCAGAATGGCCACGCGGATGGCGTCGTTGGAATCCACCTCGTCCCACAGGTCGAGGAGCTTTTCGCACACCGCGATCGACAGGGCGTTGCGCTGGGCCGGTCGGTCGATGCAGAGGGTCGCGATGCCGTCCTGATGAGAGAAGCGCACCGGCGGCTCGGTGGTTGTGGTGTTCATGGGGAAATAGGTTCAGGCGGCAACCCGGGCCGAGCACCCCTTTGAAAGGATGCCCGATCCCATGCCGCAAGGTGGGTGCGCGCCCGACGACATGTAGGCGCGCGCGTGGGCCTTGGGTTTACTCGGCCTTGATACCGGCCGCCACGGCCAATTTTCCGTAATGCACCGATTCGTCGGCGATGTACTTGCCGAACTGCTCCGGCGTCATCTGCTTGCTGAGTTCGTAGCCGACGGCGTCGATTTGCTGCTGCACTTCCGGCATTGCCAGCACGGCGGCCATTTCGCGGTTGAGCTGGTCGATGATCGGGCGCGGCGTGCCCGCCGGGGCAAACAAGCCGTTCCAGTTGCCGATTTCAAAACCAGGCAGCACTTCACGCATGGCCGGCACGCCGGGCAGCTTGGCGGAGCGGTCCGGGGTAATCGCCAGGGCCTTCAGCTTGCCGGAGCGGATGTGCGGCAGGCCGGTGGCGAAGTCGATGAACATCATTTGCGTCTGGCCGCCGAGCAGGTCGGTGACGGCCTGGCCGTAGGCCTTGTAGGGGACGTCCAACAGCTTGGTCTTAGTCATGACACGGAACGTGGCGCCGGTGATGCGGGTGGTGCTGTTGGCGTAGGGGAAGGACACCTTGCCCGGATTGGCCTTGATGTAGTTGATCAGCTCGGGCACGGTGTTGACCGGCACCGAGGGGTTGACCACCAGCGCGTGCGGCACGCCGCCGGCGATCGCCACGGGCGCGAAGTCCTTCAGGCCGTCGTAGGGCATGTTCTTGAAGAAGTACTTGTTCGCCACCTGAGTGGTGTTGGTGCCGAACAGCAGGGTGTAACCATCGGGGGCCGACTTGGCCACGTAGTCCGCGCCGATCATGCCCGTGGCGCCGGGCTTGTTGTCGATGACGATGGTTTGGCCCAGCCGATTGCCCAAGGGGCCGGTGATGACGCGCAGCATGGCGTCGGTGGGGCTACCGGCGGCAAACGGCAGCACCATCTTGATGGGTTTGTCGGGGTAGGACTGGGCCACGGCGGTGGTGACCGGGCCGAGCGTCAGCGCCGTGATGGTGGTGGCCATGATGGCCACGGGGGTAAGCAGTTTCATGATGTCTCTCTCCTTGTGAACTGGGGAATGGCGCGGGGGCGCCTCGGGGCAACGGCGAAGGCCAGATGAATTTCGGGGGGGCGCTCAGGCTTCGGGCCGGGTCTTGACCATGCGCAGCGGGTTGTAGGTCAGCACGGTCTCGCCACGCTGGTTGACAACCTTGTTGAGGGTGCGCAGCAAGCCGCGGCCGGGCTTGCTGGTGGCGCGGGCCTCCACCACCTCGCACTCGACGTGCAGGGTATCGCCGGCCGTGGTGGGCTTGAGCACCCTGACGTCGGCCTCCAGGAAGGCCATGCCAGTGCGTTGCATGGTGCTTTGCATCAACAGGCCTTCGGCCGTGCACAGCACCAGCGAGCCCGGCACGGGACGGCGACCGATGACCGAGACCTCGCCGATGTACTCGACATTGGTGAACATCTCCTCGACCATGCCGACCGCGCCGACGAACAGGGCGATGTCGGCTTCGGTGATGGTCTTGCCCAGGGTGCGGAAGCGTTCGCCGACCGCGACGTCGTTCCAGTGCAGGCCGACGCCCATGATCTCCAGTCCGTTGGCGTCCTTCAGAGTGGCTCTGTGCATGATGATGTCCTTCGTTGATGTGTGTGAATCGGGTCAGCCCAGCACGCCGGCCTGGCGTAGGCCGGCGATGTCTTCCGGCCCGAGATCAAGCGCTTGCAGCACCTGGTCGGTGTGCTGGCCCAGCAGCGGCGGGGCCGACTTGAATTCCAGGGGTGTTTCGGAAAAGCGCATCGGGTTGCGCACCGAGGGCACGCTGCCGTACTTGGGGTGCGACAGTTCCATGCGCATGCCTCGGGCCATCACGTGGGGATCGTGGAACACGCGCGCAATGTCGTTGATTGGCCCGCCCGGTACCTGGGCCCGCTCCAGCAGCGCAACCCAGTCGTCCACGCTGCGTGAACGGGTGATGGGTGTGAGCCAGGCGTCCAGGTCGGCGCGGTGGGCCACTCGCTGGCGGATGGTGGAAAAACGCTCGTCGGTGCCCATATCGGGCTGGCCGATGGCCTCGCACAGACGGCGGAACTGGGTGTCGTTGCCGACGGCCAGGATCAGGTGACCATCGGCCGCCGGGTACACGGCGTAGGGGGCGATGTTGGGGTGGCCGCTGCCCATGCGTTGGGGGGCCTGGCCGCTGACCAGGTAGTTCAAGCCCTGGTTGACCAGGGCGCCGACCTGGCAGTCCAGCAGGCTGATATCGATGTGCTGGCCGCCGTGGCCGGCATCGCGGTGGTGCAGCGCGGCCAGGATGGCCACCGTGGCGTACATCCCGGCCATCAGGTCCGAGACCGCCACGCCCACGCGTTGTGGGCCGCCACCGGGCAAATCGTCGCGCTCGCCGGTCACGCTCATCAGGCCGCTCATGCCCTGGATCAGGTAGTCGTAGCCGGCGCGGTCCTTGTACGGGCCGGTTTGGCCGAAGCCGGTGACCGAACAGTAGACCAGTTCCGGATTGACCGATTTCAGCGACGTGTAGTCCAGGCCGTACTTGGCCAAGGCCCCGACCTTGTAGTTTTCGACCAGCACGTCGGCCTGCTGCACCAGTTTGCGCACCACCGCCTGGCCTTGGGACTGCGAAAAGTCGATGGCGACGGACTTCTTGCCGCGGTTGCAACACATGAAGTAGGCCGCATCGCCAGGCTCACCGGTGCTCGGGTCGTTCATGAAAGGCGGCCCCATGTGGCGGGTGTCGTCGCCTTCGCCGGGGCGCTCGATCTTGATCACGTCGGCGCCCAGATCGGCCAGGTTCTGCGTGGCCCATGGGCCGGCCAGGATGCGCGACAGATCGAGGACGCGAATATTGCTGAGGAGCCGTGACATGGGTGATCGGGTTTCGTAGGAGGTGTGTGGGGCACCTGATCCGGGCCTTCCGGTGATTTCTGGCCGATGGAATGGAACAGGGAAGATTCTATTAAAATGAAATTAAAATTTCTAAAACGAAATTAAATCACGAAGGAAAATTTTGTCAAGCCGACGCTTTGCACTTGCAATACAGGGTTAACCCGAGTTTTTGATGGGGACCTAAGCCTGACCTATCCGGGTAAGGGCAGCTGAGGCAGGGCAGCGGGTGCTCGGTCGCAAGCCGGCTCGGGGGCCGGGGTGCTTGACGTTCGGCTCACGCAGGTTCGCGGCGAGTCGGCCAGAAGTCGATCAGCGTGCGCGTGCCCTGCGTCAGGTGGCGGCAGCGCGCGGGAGCCGAGGATATTCAGGCGCCGGTCGACAAAAGTGGGGTGACACGGCCATTTTCCGCACCATGAAATGACCGGGCACCGGCCCCGACCACATTGGCCGGGATCGGGTTCGACGCCAACATGCTTCGCTCTTGTTCCGGCTGGGTTGGGGCGCACCGAGCGTGCCCTGACATGGCTGAAGCGATGAACGGCGCATGGCCCGCTCTATAGCCACCAGGTGATGAGGCAGATCGGATACCACGCGCACGGCCAAGTCCACCTTTTCGTACAGTGAGTGTTGGCCCGGTTCTCGGCTCAGGCCGATGCATTCGGCCGCTGCACCTGCGCATGAGCAGCGTCTATGCGGACAAGGCAATGCGCAGATTGAAGCTGGAACTGGTTTCACACCAGTTGTGCCATCGCCCTGGTGCTGTCAGGGGTCTCAGAACACCAATACCCGCCAGCGCAAGTCACTGGCCCGCGCCATGAACTGCACCGCGCCGCCGCGGCCATGGCATTCGGCGATCAGTTCGGTCTTGTCCAGCCCCTGCGCGTGCAGGGCGTCGCTGCAGGCGTAGCACCGGGCGCCCAGCGCCACGGCTTCTCGGATGTTGTCGTAAATCGTCTTGTCCACCCGCGTGCTGGCGCGCAGGCCGGCCGCCACACCGGGCGCCAGCAGGCGCACGCTGGCGGCGGTGAAATAGATCTCCACCGGCACATCCATCGCCGCCGCCGCGGCAGCGTGAAAAAAGGGCGTGGCCAGCCGCTCGGGCACGCTCGGGTCGGCGGCCCACAGCAGGATGGCGATGCCGTCGGCGCTGTGTTCGACAAAGCTCATGGCGCGTCCGCCGCCGGGGCGCCGCCGTTGGTGGCGGGCACCAGCTCCAGCCGGTGCAGCCAGGCGTGGTGCGCCATGGCGGGCGCCACGGCGTCGCCGGTGACCAGCTGGGCCTGGTCAGTCGACAGGTCGGCCAGGCGCAGGCGAACGATCCAGCCCTCGCCGTACGGGTCGCGGTGGATCAGCTCGGGGCGCTCGTCCAGCGCCTCGTTCACCGCCACCACCGTGCCGCCCACCGGCGTCTTGACCGGCACGACCGATTTGGACAGCTCCACCACCGCCATGGTGTCGCCCTGCGCCAGCGCGGTGCCCACGCGCTTGGCGCGGCACATGTAGACCTCGCCCGACAGGCGGATGCCCAGTTGTGTGATGCCCACCGTGGCCGTGCCATCGCCCTCCACGCGCGCCCACACCTGATGGTCCACCAGGTAGTGCAGATCGGGCGGCGAGAGCAGGGCGTCGGTCATGAGCGTATTCTGGCAGTGTGTGTGTTGCTTCGGTAATGATAGCTGCCTGCGCTGGATACACTAGCATCAGACCCCGTTTTGATAGGAAAATGCAGACGTGAAAACCACCACCCGTTGCGCGCTGGCGCTGCTGCCCGGCCTGCTGGCCACCGCCGTCCATGCACAGAAAATTGGCGATGTGGACACCGCCTTTCAATGGCTGGGCCCCGACCACAAGATCGTTGTCGAGGCCTACGACGACCCGCTGGTGCAGGGCGTCAGCTGCTACATCTCGCGCGCCAAGACCGGCGGCATCTCGGGCGGCCTGGGCCTGGCCGAGGACAAGGCCGAGGCGTCGATCGCCTGCCGCCAGATCGGCCCCGTCAGCTTCAAGGCGCCGCTGAAGCTGGAGGAGCAGGTGTTCAGCGAGCGCGCCTCCATCCTCTTCAAGCGCGTGCGCGTGGTGCGCATGGTCGACGCCGCGCGCAACACCCTGGTCTACCTGACTTACTCCGACAAACTGGTCGACGGCTCGCCGCAGAACAGCGTGACCGCCGTGCCGATTGATCGGGGGGCGCCGATTCCGTTGAGGAAGTAGGGTGGCCTCATCTGCAACGTTTCAGGCCGCAGCCGCATGCAAGCGGACCCCCAAAGCTTTTGCCACCTTCAAGACGGTGGCAAAACTTGGGTTGCCGTTCTCGCTCAGGGCGCGATACAGGCTCTCGCGACTTAAGCCGGCTTCTTTGGCGACGAGCGACATGCCCTTGGCCCGGGCGATGTCTCCCAAAGCCCGGGCAATGCCTGCCGTGTCATCTGGGGCCTCTTCCAGCCAGGCATCCAGGTAGGCTGCCATTTCCTCGGGCGTGCGAAGTTGCTCCGCCACATCGTAGGGAACGGTTCGGGTCTTCTCGGCTTTGCGTGGTACGGCTTTTGCCATCGATCTACTCCTCATAAGCGCGCGCCAACCCGATGGCACGCTCGATGTCTTTGGATTGGCTCGACTTGTCACCGCCCACGAGCAGAAGAATAAGTCGATCGCCGCGCTGGGTGTAATAGACGCGGTAACCCGGACCAAAGTCAATCTTCAGCTCACTGACACCTTCTGTCAGATGACGATGAGACCCCGGGTTGCCATGAGTCAGGCGATCGATGCGAACCTGAATCTTGGCGCGACCGACCCCATCTTTCAGGGCATTGATCCAGTCGCGATAGACCTCGGTCTGTTCGACACGCATGGCCAAAATGTAGCCCACAGGCTACGTCAATGCAAGCCCGCCCCCAAACCCGTCAAGAGGTTGAACACGGGCGCTGAGCTGCCATCGCCAGTCAATTCCAACGCCAGCCAGCCACCAATGCGGGGAGGGCTCCACACCGCCAAGCGTGGGGTAATGCCTTGTCGGCGGAAGGGCATGGGAGTCGAACCCACCCGGCGACGCATGGCGCCACCCACCGGGTTTGAAGCCCGGCCCACCCACCAGGATGGTTGCCCTTCCGTAGCAAAAACTCCCCCCTGAGCGGCTTAGGCCGCTTCCCCCCTTCTCTCTGCGGGAGGGGGGACGACGCCAGTGCTCGGTGCAAGCCCGAGCACGGCGTCTGCTGGTATCCGCTGGCATCCGTCAACTCGGCTCAAGCCACAAACAGCGTGCATTCCGCCCGCAGCTTGTGCACATCGCCCACGCGGCGGGTCAGGCCGACGCGGTCGAAGTATTCCAGAATCTGGATCGCGCGCTTGCGGCCGAGGCCCGTGGCGTCGCGAAAATCTGACGCTTGCACCTCGCCTGCGTGCGCCGCACCGACCTGGCGGGCCAGGGTGGCGAGGTGGCGCATGGTGGCGGGCAAGAAATACAGGTCTTTGACGACCTGGTGCAGCTCGCCGCGCCGCGCCAGCCGCGCGAGTGTAGCGCGCACCAGGGGCTCGGCCTCGCGCACGTCCTTGGCCAGGTCGCGCGCCCACAGGCCTTCAAAACCGCTGACGGTGAGCAGGGGCTGCACCTTCTGGGCGATGCGCGCTTCGGTGGCGGACAGTTGCGCCCGGTGGGTCGGCAGGTGCACGAACGCGCCGTGGGTGACGATGTGCCCGCTGCCGGCCAGCTGGTCGAGCAGGGCCTGCCACAGCGGCAGCGGCAGGCGCGGGGCGGCCAGGCGGCGCAGGCGCGCGGCGTCGGGGCCCAGCTCGTCGGGCTGGCGATCATGAAACTGCGCCAGCGCGGCCAGCAGGGCTGCGCTGAACGCTTCAATTTGCATAGCGCCCAGCGCCCAGCCGTCGTGCGTCAACGCGGTGTTGGGCAGGGCGTCGATGGGCAGCGTCAGCAAGCCTTGGGCGGCGGCCAGCCGGGTCAGGTCAACGCCGTGCGGAGCGGCGCTGACGAGGGCGGCCAGGCGCTCGGCCACGGTGGGCAGGCCCAGGGCGGCCAGTTCGGCCAGGCGCTGCGGCGTGCGGCGGTAGCGCGCGGGGGCGTGCGGGTCGAGCACGCGCCCGCCGGCCAGGGTGCGGCTGGCGGCGGCGTCGCGCAGCAGCACGCGCTCGCCATGCCAGGCGCCGATGGGGCTGTGCAGCACCAGCTGGGCCAGCGCGCTGGCGCCGGGCGCCAGGCTGTCGGCGTCCAGCAGGGCGACCGAGGCAGCGACCTGCTCGGCGCCGATGTGGGCCAGCACGCGTGCGCCGGAGCGCAGGGCCTTGGCTTCGCCCTGCCACAGCGTGAGCTGCACGTCGATGCGGTCGGTGGTCAAGGCCACGGCGGGCGCCGTGAGCCACTGGCCGCGCGCGACCTGCTCCTTGGCGATGCCGACCAGGGCCACGGCGCAGCGCTGGCCGGCGCGGGCCTGCTGCACCGGACGGTTCTGCGCGTGCAGGCTGCGCACGCGGGCGCGCAGACTGCCGGGCACCAGGGCCACCTCGTCACCCACGGCCACTTGGCCTGCGTGCATGGTGCCGGTGACCACGGTGCCGGTGCCGGCCAGGGTGAAGGCGCGGTCTACCGCCAGCCGGAAGGCGGCAGGCAGAGAATCTGAGTGATTTTGGCCAGATGTCGGCGTGGAATAATCGTTATTTGCTTCAAAAATAATAGCACGTAGCTCGTCCACCCCATCGCCCGTGGTGGCCGATACGGCCAGCACCGGGGCTTGCGCCAGTGGCGTGCCGGCCAGCAGATCGGCCATTTGCGCGCGCACTTCGGCCACGCGGGTGGCGTCGGCGCGGTCGGTCTTGGTGATGACCACCGCGCCGCGGCCGATGCCCAGCATGGCCAGCACGCTCAGGTGCTCCAGCGTCTGCGGCATGGGGCCGTCGTCGGCGGCCACCAGCAGCAGCGCAAAGTCGATGCCGCTGGCGCCCGAGACCATGGTGTGCACCAGCCGCTCGTGCCCGGGCACGTCGATGAAGCCGATGCGATCGCCCTCCGGCGCGCCGGGCACGTCGAGAAAGGCGTAGCCCAGCTCGATGCTGATGCCGCGCTTTTTCTCCTCCGGCAGGCGGTCGGTGTCCACGCCGGTGAGGGCGCGCACCAGCGTGGTCTTGCCGTGGTCGATGTGGCCTGCGGTGCCGATGATCATGGGTGAGTGGGTCCTCGGGTCAGTAGCCGCGCAGCATGAACTCGATGCAGGCTTCGACCGTGGCCTGCTCGCTGGCGCTGAGATGGCCTGCCGGCTCGCGCAGCAGGCGCGTTGGTACGGCCAGCATGTTGGGCGTGTCCAGCACGCAGGGCGTGCCACCGACCCGCAGCGTGGTCTGCGCGCGCCGCATCACGGCTTGGCCCGGCTCGGCCAGCCGCAATGGGATGCACCAGCGGGTGGCCGTGGTGACCAGATCGCTCTGCACGTCCAGCAGCAGCGTGTGGCTGGCGCGCGGGTTGGGGTTGTGGAACAGATCGAAGCGCGGCATGGCGAATGGTCAATGCTGTTCGCCATCGGTCAGAAACTGCTGCAACTGCTCTGCCGCAGTGCCCTCGTGTTCAATGCCTGCGGCATAGCGTTCCAGCGCCTCACGGTTTTCTTCGGCCCAGGCGGTGCTGTGCGCGTAGCCGCCTGGAGGCCGCCAGGCCGCCGCTGGCGCCGGTGCCGTGGTCGCCGACGCCCCCGCGGGCACGAGCGCCATGGGGATCAGCTCGACCCGCTCGTCAGGGTGCACCACCATCTCGAACAAGCGTCCTGCGAAGCGCTTGCCCAGCGCGATCTGGCCGCTGGCGCCGACTTCTTTGAGCATGGGGATCTCCGTGGGTTTGGGGCTCATGCAATCATGCAGCATGATGTCGAAGGCGACAAGTCGCCTTATCGATGCGCACTGGCGATGTGTGAAAAGCGGGTCGTGGCGCCGGTCAGCTGAACAAGTCGCCCATCATGCGGGCGTACCAGCGGAAGTCCTCGGACACCAGGGCTTCGCGGCGGTCGTTGTCGTCGATCTGGGCCTGCTCAAGGATGCCCTGGTCGTTGATGCGGTAGTCGAACTGCACGGCAATGGCCTCGCGCGGGGAGCCGTTGACCAGCATGTAGCACAGGTTGTCGGGCAGCTCGACCTTGGGCGCGCGCCCGGCCAGGCGCTCGGCGATGTAGCGCGCGACGATGCGGCCATGCGCGTTGGCCACGTGGCCGGCCTTGGGGTAGAACAGGAAGTTGGGCAGCGGTGAGACCTGGCCCACAGCGTCGCCGATGACGTACACGTCGTCGTCGCCCTTCATGGTCAGCATCTTGTTGTCCACGTCGGCCCAGCCGGTGGGCTTGCCGTCGGGCCGGGTGCCGACGGCGCCGGCTTTCCAGGCCAAATCACCCGCCTGGTGCGGCGCCATGATGACGGCGTGGTCGAACTTCATGTCGCCGGCGCTGGTCTTGATGCGCTGGGCAAAGGGGTCGATCTCCTGCACATGCGCGTTGGGCACGTAGGTGAGGATGTCGCCGTACAGGTCGCGGAAGGCCTCGCGAAAGCCCACGCCGATGGGGCGCACGCCGTCCTTGTGGTCGAGGATGGTGATGCGGCCCTTGATGTTGTGGGTCTTGAACCACCAGGCCACCAGACAGGCGCGCTCGTAGGGGCTGGGCGGGCAGCGCTGGGGCGGGGGCGGCAGGTTCATCACCCATTCGCCGCCCTTGAAGGCGTGCAGCGCGCGCTTTAGCGCGTAGTGCTCGGCGTTGGGGATGTAGGCACCCGGAAAGCGGGCGCGCGTGGCTTCGGCGGCGCGGCGGTCGTTGCCAAACCAGGTCTCGTAGCCGTAGCGGATGCCGGGCGCCAGCACCAGCAGGTCGTAGTCGAGGTGGCCCAGGCTGGTGTGCACGCGCTTGGTGTCGCGGTCGATCTGGGTGATCTCGCTCTGGATGAAGCGGTAGCCGTGGCGCTCGCTGACCTGCAGGTAGTCGTGGGTGAGGAACTGCGAATCGACGATGTCGACCAGCCACTTGTTGCTCATGGGGCAGCTGAAGAACACCGGGTTGCGCTCCAGCAGCACGACTTCGGCCTGCGGCGCCATCTGGCGGATGTTCTTGGCGGCGCTCAGGCCCCCCCAACCACCGCCGCAGACCACCACGCGCGGGGCTTTGCCCTTGGCGATGAGTGCCTCGGACGGCGAGCCGACCAAAAACGGCAGCGGGGCACTGGCGGCAGTGTTGGAGGCGGTGGGGGCGGCGCAGGCGGTCAGCAAGCTGGCCGACGCACCCGCCGCACCGGCGAGGAATTGACGTCGATCGATGGGCATGGCAGTTCTCTGGGGTGGTGGTTGAGGTGGTGGGTTGAAAAAACTCAGGCCAGGGCGGCCTGAAGCAGGGAAAGTTGTTCAGTCAGTTGCACCGGCTGCTCCAGCCCGCGCAGATCGAGCAGCAGGCGGTCGTCGGCAATGCGGCCAATCACCGGGCGGGGCAGGGCGCGCAGGGCGGCGGCCAGCTCGTCGAGTGCGCGGCCGGCGCCTTTTTTGCCGCCTGTGGGGGCGATAGCCAGACCGGCGGAGGGCAGGCGCTCGACGGGCAGCGAGCCGGAGCCGATCTGGCCCAGCAGGTCGACCACCTCCACCGTAAAGCGCGGCGCCACGGCCTGGGTCACGGCGGGACGCAGTTGCTCGGCCAGCGCGCGCAGGTCGGCGGCCGGGCGGGTGAGCAGGCGCAGCGTGGGCACATCCTGCGTCAGGCGCTCGGGGCGCAGGTACAGGCGCAGCGTGGCCTCCAGCGCGGCCAGGGGCAGCTTGCTCATGCGCAGGGCGCGCTTCATGGGGAACTTGCGGATGCGGCCGACCAGCTCTTTGCTGCCGACGATCAGGCCGGCCTGTGGGCCGCCCAGCAGCTTGTCGCCGCTGAAGGTGACCACGCCGCAGCCGGCGGCCAGCATCTGTTGTGGCGTGGGCTCGGCCGGCAGGCCGTAGGCGGTGAGGTCGATCAGCGAGCCGCTGCCCAGGTCGGTGGCCAGGGGCAGCTGGTGGCGCGCGGCGATGGGGGCCAGCTCGGCCTCGGTCACGGCGCTGGTAAAGCCTTGCACGGCGTAGTTGCTGGTGTGCACCTTCATCAGCAGGGCGGTGCGCTCGGTGATGGCGCGCTCGTAGTCGTGCGGGTGGGTGCGGTTGGTGGTGCCCACCTCGACCAGCTTGGCGCCAGCGCTTTCCATCACGTCGGGCATGCGGAAGGCGCCACCAATCTCGACCAGCTCGCCGCGCGAGACGATGACCTCGCGCCCGTGCGCCAGCGCGGCCAGGGTCAGCAGCACGGCGGCGGCGTTGTTGTTGACGACGGTGGCGGCCTCGGCGCCGGTCAGCTCACACAGCAGGCCTTCGATGATGCTGTCACGGTCGCCGCGGCCGCCGCTGCCCAGGTCGTATTCAAGGTTGTTGGGCCCGGCCATCATGGCCTGCACGTGGGCCAGCGCGGCCTCGGGCAGCAGGGCGCGGCCCAGGTTGGTGTGGATCACCGTGCCGGTGAGGTTGAGCACGGTGCACAGGCGCGGCGCCAGGCGCGCGTTAACGCGCTGGGCCAGTTGCCCGGCCAGCGCGTCGGGTGCCACGGCGCTCAGCGCCAGCGTGCCGGCCAGGGCCAGGGCGCGGGCCTCGTCCAGCAGGGCGCGGCTTTCACGCGCGACGAGGGTGTGGCCGTGCTCGGCAATCAACGCCGCCACATCGGGCTGGCGCAGCAAGCGGTCGACCGCGGGCAGGTCTTTGGGGGTGGCGGGGGTGTCGGGGGCGGAGCGCGGGGCGTCGGGCTGGTGGGCCTGGGCCTTGGAACCGTGTACCACGGATTCGTCGGGCCTTGCCATCAGGCGCTCCCTCGTTCGGGCGGGGGCGGGGCGGCCTCGCCACCCTCGTCGCCGTCGCCAAACAGCAGCATGAAGTTGACGCCGTGGCGTTGGTAGCCTTCTTCGGCGACCAGCAGGTCGAGCGTCAGGCTGGCCAGGTCGTCGGCCACGGGCTCCACGTGCAGATCGCGGTCCATGTGGACGATTTTCAGGTAGTGCTGGCAGGTGTCGCAGGTTTCGGCCTGCACCGATTCGCGGCGGGTGGATTGGTCGGCGTCCGCCAGCGCCTGCAGCGCGCGAAAGCGCACGCCGCCGGTGCTGAGGCAGTGCGTGCACTTGATGCGCACCATGTGCCATTCGGCGTTGCACAGCGCGCAGTGCAGGTAGCGAAAGCCCTCGCTGTCGCCGCCCACGCGGGTGACGCTGGCGGTGGGCAGGCTGCCGCAGCAGGGGCAGCGCGTGGCGTCCTGGACGTAACCATAGGGGTTGGGCACGGCCTGGGCGCTGGCGCGCACCAGGTGCGTCCAGTACAGCTGCAGGCCCGCCGCGATGAGCGGTGCGGCGGCCATGTCCAGGCCCAGGGTGATGCCGGCCAGCAGGCGCTCGGCTTGCTGCTCCAGCGCAGTGTCGTCCCGCTGGGCCAGGGCCTGCACGCCGGCGCGAGCCGGGCTGTCGGCAGGCAGTTGGTCCAGCACCTGGGCGAGCAGGGCGCGCAGCTCGCTCTTCCAGGCCGCGGCGCGCGGCCACTGGGCGGTGTCGAGCAGGGGCGCGCCAGTTTGCGAGGCGGCGTCGGCCTGTTCGACGGTGGGCAGCGGCACGGCCGGGTAGCCGGCCAGGCGGGCGTGCTGTGCCTCGCACACCACCGCCATCAAAAGCAGGTAGTCGCGCATGGCGTGCCCGGCCGCCAGTTGCCGCAGGCGCAGGGCGCGCTGGGCAAAGACGTCGGCATCGGGCAGCCGCAGGCGCGGCAAATCAGCGCCGGCGTTGACGGCGATTTCTTCCGGGGTGCGAAGGCGTGCGCTGGCGCTGAGGGTCATGGCTGAAAGCGTTGCGCCGCTGGCTCAGCAGCGGCGCGGGTCTATCGAAGTCGAAAAATACCGGGGTCAGCCGGCGCGCTGGTCGGGCACGCGCGCTTGGCCTTCCATCTTGTCACGGTACCACAGCAGGTGGTGGCGTTTGGCCCAGCCAGCGCTCACCGTGCCCTGGGTCATGGCACGCAAGGTGCCCTTGACCCAGATGGCCGCGTAGATGTGCACCACCGCCGTCAACGACATGATGAAGGCCGCCAAGGCGTGCAGCACCACCGCCACCCGCTGCACCGGGATCGGCACGCTGTTGGCAAACCAGGCCTGCCAGAACAGCACGCCGGTGCACAGCAGCACGATCAGCGACAGCGTCATGCTCCAGAACACCAGCTTCTGGCCGGCGTTGTATTTGCCCACGGGCGGCATCTGGGACTCGTCGCCCTCAAACACCAGCTTAGGTGCTTTCTCGACCCACTGGCTGTCTTCACGCTTCCACGTGTTGACGCGCCAGAACGCCAGGAACATGAGCAGGAACAGCACGAACACCGCGATGCCGAGGTAAGGGTGCAGCACCCGCGTCCATTGCGGGCCGCCGAACAGGTTCGTGAGGAAGAACATGCTCGGGTGGAACAAGGCCAGCCCCGAAAAGCCGGCCAGGCCGAAGCACACCACCACCATCCAGTGGTTGATGCGCTGGTTGTCGGTGTAACGCTGAATAAAGAGCTTTCTCATCGCTGTTCTCCTCAGGCGTCGTTGACGTGCGTGCGCTCGCCGGGTGAGGCGCCGACGACATTGGGCTGGCCGTCGGCGACGTAGTCTTCGTCGTCTTCGGGCACTTCAAGCGGACCTTGCTTCATGTGGTGGAAGAAGGCCACCACCGCCGCACCGATCATCGTGGCCAGCGCCACCGGCTTGGCCAGACCCTTCCAGATCGCGACCATGGGGCTGATGCTCGGGTTGGCCGGCAGGTTGGAGTACAGCTCGGGCTTGTCGCCGTGCTGCAGCACATACATGACGTGCGTGCCGCCCACGCCATCGGGGTTGTAGACGGCGGCTTTGTCGTAGCCGCGTGTCTTCAACTCGGTGACGCGGCCTTCGCCGTAGGTCAGCATGTCTTCCTTGGAGCCGAAGCGGATCGCGCCCGTGGGGCAGGCCTTGGCGCAGGCCGGCTCTTGCGAGACGGCCACGCGGTCGGCGCACAGCGAACACTTGTAGGCCTTGTTGTCCTTCTCGCTGATGCGCGGCACGTCGAACGGGCAGCCCTTGACGCAGTAGCCGCAGCCAATGCAGTTCTCGCTGATGAAGTCGACGATGCCGTTGGCGTACTTGACGATGGCACCAGGCGACGGGCAGGCCTTCAGGCAGCCCGGGTCCTCGCAGTGCATGCAGCCGTCCTTGCGGATCAGCCACTCCAGCCGGCCGGGGGTGACCTCGACCTCGGAGAACTTCATCACCGTCCAGGACTGGGGCGTCATGTCCATCGGGTTGTCGTAGACGCCGTGGCAGGTGCCGATGTCGTCGCGCAGATCGTTCCATTCCATGCACGCCGACTGGCAGGCCTTGCAACCGATGCAACTGGAGACATCGATGAGCTTGGCCACCTGCGGGATTTCGCGCCGGACATCAGGCGTCGGCGTGGTGACCGCCGAGCGCTTGGCAATATCGAGGGATTGAAGAGTTGACATGTGCTGAACCTCCTCAGGCCTTCTCGATGTTCACGGTGAACGACTTGTACTCAGGCGTCTGCGTGTTGGCGTCGCCGACGAACGGCGTCAGCGTGTTGACCAGGTAGCCTGGTTTGGTCTGACCCACAAAACCCCAGTGGTTGGGCAGGCCCACGGTGTGCACCTTGGTGCCACCGCAGTCGAGCGTCGGGATGCGCTTGGTCACCACCGCCACGGCCTTGATGAAGCCACGGTTGGACGTGACCTTGACCCAGTCGCCATGGCCAATGCCTTTTTCCTTGGCCAGCTCCTCGCCGATTTCCACGAACTGCTGAGGTTGCAGGATCGCGTTGATCTTGGCTTGCTTGGTCCAGTAGTGGAAGTGCTCGGTCAGGCGGTAGCTGGTGGCCGTGTACGGGAAGTCCTTGGGCTTGCCAAAGGCGTCCATGTCGCCCTTGAACACACGCGCTGCCGGGTTGGACTTGGCGCGCGGGTCCTTGTACATCGGGTTGCTCTCGAGCGGGGTCTCGAACGGCTCGTAGTGCGTCGGCCACGGCCCTTCGGCCATGCCGGTGGGGGCGAACAGGCGTGCCACACCTTCGGCCGTCATGATGAACGGTCGCACGGCGTCGGGCGCCGTCGGGTCGGCGGTGAGGGCGATGTCCGGCACGTCAGCGCCGCCCCAGGTCTTGCCGTTCCACGACACCAGCGGCTTGTCGGCACGCCAGGGCTTGCCGGTGGCCGGGTTGACCGAGGCGCCGTTGTACAGAATGCGGCGGTTCACCGGCCAGGCCCAGGCCCAGTTCAGCGTCTGGCCGATGTTCCACGGGTCGCTGTTGTCGCGCCGCGCCATCTGGTTGCCGGCCTGCGTCCAGGCGCCGGAGTAAATCCAGCAACCGCACGCCGTGCTGCCGTCGTCGCGCAGTTGCGCAAAGCTGGCCACTTGATCACCGGCCTTGACCAGGACCTTGGTCGGGTCCTTGGGGTCCATCAGATCGACCAGCGCCTTGCCGTTGTACTCTTTGGCGAGTTCATCCGGACCGGGCGCGTGGGGCACCTTGTACGACCAGGTCAGGTTGACAATCGGGTCGGGGAAGGCGCCGCCATCCTTGCGGTACATGGCGCGCATCCGCAGGAACAGCCCGGCCATGATGTCGACGTCGGTCTTGGCCTCGCCCGGGGGCGGTGCCGCCTTCCAGTGCCACTGCAGCCAGCGGCCGGAGTTGGTGATCGAGCCCTCGTCCTCGGCAAAACAGGTCGACGGCAGACGGAACACCGTGGTCTGGATTTCCTCGGGTTTGACGTCGTTGAACTCGCCGTGGTTCTGCCAGAACTCCGCAGTCTCGGTGTTCAGCGGGTCGATGGTGATCAGGAACTTGAGCTTGGACAGCCCGGCAATGACCTTCTTCTTGTTGGGGAAGGAGGCGACCGGGTTGAAGCCCTGGCAGATGTAGCCGTTCATCTTGCCCTGGTTCATCATCTCGAACGCGCGCAGCACGTCGTAACCAGCACCGGGCGCATCAAGCTTGGGCAGGTAGTCGAACGCCCAGTTGTTCTCGGTCGTCGCGGCGTTGCCCCACCAGGCTTTTTGCAGGCTGACGAAGAACTTGGGATAGTTCTGCCAGTAGCTCATCTGGTTGGGACGCAGTGGCTTGGTCGAGCGGGCCGCCAGATAGGCCTGGAAGTCCTGCTCGTGGTCGCGCGCAATGCTCATGTAGCCGGGCAGCAGGTTGGACAGCAGACCCAGGTCCGTCAGGCCCTGGATGTTGCTGTGGCCGCGCAGCGCGTTCATGCCGCCGCCAGCCACGCCGATGTTGCCCAGCAGCAGCTGCATCAGCGCGCCACAACGCAGCATCTCGGAGCCGGTGCTGTGCTGCGTCCAGCCGAGCGCATACATGATGGTCATGGTGCGGTCGGGCGTGGAGGTGCTGGCGATGTACTCGCACACCTTCTGGAACTGCTCTGGCGTGGTGCCGCAGACCTTTTGCACCATCTCGGGCGTGTAGGGCGCGTAGTGCTTCTTCATGATCTGGAACACGCTGCGTGGGTGCTCCATGGTCATGTCGACCTTGGCAAAGCCGGCTTCGTCCTTCTCGTACGCCCAGCTGGAGGGGTCGTAGTTGCGCTTCTCGGCGTTGTAGCCGCTGAAGATGCCGTCGTTGAACTGGTACGCCTCGCCCACGATGAAGGGGGCGTTGGTGTAGTGGCGGACGTATTCCGTCTGGATCTTGTTGTTGCTGAGCAGGTAGTGGATCACCCCGCCCAGGAAGGCGATGTCCGACCCCGCGCGCACGGGCGCGTAGAAGTCGCTCATGGCGGCCGAGCGCGTGAAACGCGGATCGACGACGACGAGCTTCGCCTTGTTGTTGTTGCGAGCCTCAATGGCCCATTTGAACCCGACAGGGTGTGCCTCTGCGGCATTGCCCCCCATCACCAGCACTACATCGGCGTTCTTGATGTCCTCCCAGTGGTTGGTCATCGCGCCTCGGCCAAACGTCGGAGCCAGACCGGCTACCGTCGGGCCGTGTCAAACACGTGCCTGGTTGTCGAATGCGAGTATCCCCATGCTGCGGATCACCTTGTGGGTGATGTAGCCAGCCTCGTTGGAGGAGGCCGACGCCGCCAGCATGCCGGTGGACAGCCAGCGGTTCACCGTCTGGCCGTTGTCGTTTTTGGCGATGAAGTTGGCATCGCGGTCCGCCTTCATCAGCTTGGCGATGCGCGACATGGCGTCGTCCCAGCTGATGCGCTTCCATTCCTTGGTGCCGGGCTCGCGCACCTCGGGGTACTTCAGGCGCGTGGGCGAGTGCACGAAGTCGAGCAGGCCAGCGCCCTTGGGGCACAGGCTGCCGCGGCTGACCGGGTGATCGGGGTCGCCCTCGATGTGGATCACGTCGCCGAGCGCGTTCTTGGCGCCGTCGCCCAGGCTGTACATCAGCAGACCGCAGCCGACCGAGCAGTAGGTGCAGTTGTTGCGGGTTTCGGTTGCTCGGGCGAGCTTGTACTGCCGGGTCTCCGCCAGCGCGGCGGTGGGCGAGAAGCCCAGGGCCACCAGACTGGACGCCGCCAGTCCTGCGCCACTGACCCGGAAGAATTGCCTCCGGTTCATGTCCATCTTGAACGCTCCTTGTGAAGAAAATTGGCCCCCGCGCTGGTGTTCAAGGCAGGAGAGGATGCGTTGAGTCTAGACAGAAAGGTGCGCCGCTCTGGTTGTCAAAACCCTTATGAAAAATGGCGCATAGAGGCCCTGGGAACAGCCCTCGGCGCAGGGGCGTGGGGCCCCGCGCCGGGCCAGGCTCACTCGCCCATCACCACGCCCTCGCGGCGCGGGTCGGCACCGCCCAGCCACATGGGTTTGCCATGGATCTGGGTGTGCACCAGGGCCTGCAGGCCGCTGGTCATGTTCATCTCGCGCACCTCGGCGCCGCGTGCGCGCAGGGCTTGCACCGTGGCCGGGGCGAACTTCTTCTCTTCCAGCATGGTGGGGCCGTTGACCGAGCCGAAATTGGGCAGGTTGATGGCTTGCTGCGGCGTCAGGCCCCAGTTCAGCACGCCGTGCAGCGTCTTGGCGGTGTAGTGGATGATGAGCGCGCCGCCCGGGCTGCCGCCGCTCATCACCAGCGGGCCACGCGTGCCGTCGGCGGCTTTCTCGAACACCAGGGTCGGCGCCATCGACGAGCGCGGGCGCTTGCCGGGCTGCACGCGGTTGGCGATGGGTTTGCCCTCGGCGTCGGCGGGTGCGAAGCTGAAGTCGGTCAGCTCATTGTTCAGCAAAAAGCCCTTGACCATCTGGCGCGCGCCGAACTGGTCCTCGATGGTGGTGGTCATGGCCAGCGCGTTGCCGTGCGCGTCGACGATGCTGATGTGGCTGGTGCCGTGCTCGATCTGATCCGGCATCGGCGCCCAGCTGGTCTTGACGGCGCCCGGGGTGCCGGGCTGCGCCACCTTCAGGCTCTGCGCGCCGATCAGTTTGGCGCGTTCGGCCAGGTAGGCCGGTTGCAGCAGACTCATCCAGCTGCCGGCCGGCGGCTGCACGAAGTCGGGGTCGGCCACGTACAGGCCGCGGTCGGCAAAGGCCAGGCGCGAGGCCTCGGCGTAGTAATACAGCCAGTCGGCCGTGGGCAGGCCGCTGGCGTCGGGCTTGAGCTGGGCGCCCGGCGTCTGCGCCAGGATGCCCAGGATCTGGCCGATGGCCACGGCGCCGGAACTCGGCGGCGGAAAACCGCAGACCTCGTAGCGTTTGTTGGCGGCCGGCACCGGCAGGTCATGACACAGCGGCGCGCGGCGCTTGGGCTGGTAGCCTGACAGGTCGGCCAGCGTCATCTGGCCGGCATTGCCAGGGTGGCGGGTGACCTTGTCGACGATGGCCTGGGCCACCGGGCCTTCGTTCAGCGCCACCGAGCCGCGCGCGGCGATGCCCCGCAACACCTCGGCCAGCTCGGGGTTCTTCAGCACGTGGCCGACCGGCCAGGGGTTGCCGGCGACGTCGTAGAAGTAGCGCGCGGCCACCGGGTCCTTCTTCAGGTGCTGCTCGCTTTTCAGCAGGGTGTTCAGGCGCGGGCTGACGGCAAAGCCCTGCTCGGCCAGCGTGATCGCCGGCTGGATCAGCTGCGCCCAGGGCAGGCGGCCGTGCGCCTTGTGCGCCTGCTCCAGCATGCGCACCGTGCCCGGCACGCCGACCGAGCGGCCGCCGACCACGGCGTCGTAGAAGGCCATGGGTTTGCCCTCGGCGGTCAGAAACAGCTTTTCGGTGGCGGCGGCGGGGGCGGTTTCGCGGCCGTCCCAGGCCGTGACCTCGCGGCCCTTGGCGTGCAACAGAAAGGCGCCGCCACCGATGCCGCTGGACTGCGGCTCGACCAGGCTCAGCACCATTTGCACCGCCACGGCGGCGTCGATGGCGCTGCCGCCGGCTTTCAGCACCTGGTAGCCGGCGTCGGTGGCCAACGGGTTGGCGGCGGCGACGGCAAATTTCTCATCCGCCCAGCCGGGCTTGTCGGTCCAGCCCGAGCCGCCCTCGGGCGTGGCCGGCGCCTGCGGCACGGTGTAGGTGAAGTTGCCGCTGGCGCAGGCGGTGAGCAGGGCGGCGGCGGCAACGGAGCCAAGGGCGAACAGGCGGCGCGTGGGCATGGGGGAGGTCTCCTTGAGGGGTGAATGGCGCAGGAAACCATGGTAGCGCAGCCTCGGCCGGAGACCCAGAAGCTGTTTTTCAGCTGTTTATGGGCATCTGCCGGCGTGGATACATCCTGAGCAGCTATCAAAAAATGAGTAACCGAAAGGCGGCTCAAGTCTTTCGCTTGCGCGCCGGCGCACGCGGTGCACGGGGGATGCGCGGCTTGGGTGCGGGCAGCGCGTCGGCCGTGGCGGCCAGCAGGGCCCGCAGCCAGTCGCGCTCGTCCCAGCGGTCCGGGCTGATGAGCAGGTGCGGCTTGCCCTTGTCGTAGAAGCGCTCCCACACCGGCGGCTGCATCAGCGCCTCGCCCGCGGCCGTGGGTTTGACGTAGAGCTGGTCGTTGCAGACAAAGGCCACCGGCTTGTCGTCCAGGTATAGGCAGTACTCGCCAAACATGCGCCGCGTGCGTATCCCCGACCAGGGACCGATCTGGTCGAGCAGAAAATCGAGCGTTTCGGGGCTGGTGGACATCGATAAAACTCGGCAAGCGGCCAGCCCGGATAGGACTGCTGCACTACGTTGAACATGAGGTGTGCCTATTCTCAGTGAAGTTCAACGCAGGTCCAAGGGCCGCGGAGCAGGCCAGGCGAGCTGCAGCCGTGGCCGGGGTCCCCCCGGCCAGTGGCTGCGCCCCCGGACGGGGGGAGGCGCAACAACCCGAAGGGTGTGGAGCCTGGGGGCGAGCCTATTTCGGCGCCAAGCGAATGGCCCCGTCCAGGCGGATCACCTCGCCGTTCAGCATGTCGTTTTCGATGATGTGCTTGGCCAGCTTGGCGTAGTCCTCGGGCGTGCCCAGGCGGCTGGGGAAGGGCACGGTGGCGGCCAGCGCGTCCTGCACCTCCTTGGGCATGCCGAACAGCATGGGGGTGCCGAAGATGCCGGGGGCAATCGTCATGTTGCGGATGCCGTTGCGCGCCAGATCGCGCGCGATGGGCAAGGTCATGCCCACCACGCCGCCCTTGCTGGCCGAATAGGCGGCCTGGCCGATCTGGCCGTCGTAGGCGGCCACGCTGGCGGTGCTGATCAGCACGCCGCGCTCGCCGGTGATCTCCGGGTCGTTGTGGCTCATGGCCTCGGCCGCCAGGCGGATCATGTTGAAACTGCCCACCAGGTTGACCATGATGGTCTTGGTGAACACATCCAGCTTGTGCGGGCCGTTCTTGCCCACCGTCTTCTCGGCCGGCGCAATGCCGGCGCAGTTGATAAGGCCCATCAGCTTGCCCAGGGCGGTGGCCTGGGTCACCACGGCCCGGCCATCGTCCTCGCTGGACACGTCGCACTTGACGAAGGCGCCGCCGATCTCCTGGGCCACGGCCTGGCCTTTGTCGACCTGCATGTCGGCGATGACGACCTTGCCGCCGTTCGCCGCCAGCATGCGCGCCGTGCCTTCGCCCAGGCCGGACGCGCCGCCGGTGACGATGAATACCTTGTCCTTGATCTGCATGGGAAGTTCTCCTTGTCTTGGGATGGGGGGTGCTCGGACGATTATGGCGGAGGGCGCGCGGGCCGTGCCCACCCTTGGGCGGGTGGTTCGCTCAGCAAAATGATGTTTCGGAACCGGCCTGGCGCCTTGGCGTGGCGTGTTCGGCGACACCGGCATCGGCATCGCGTTCGAGGAGCACGGTGGAATAGTTTGCAAATGAGAATCATTCTCATATACTAAGGCCATGTCCTGTCTATGAGGTTGCGCCATGTGCACCGAACATCACTCCCCTGGCCGTCATCACGAGGAATACCTGTTGCCTTGCGCCGAGGCCTTGCTGGCCGGCACGTTGGCGCTGATGACCGGGGTGGCGCAGGCGCCGCCGGGCTGCGCCAAGGCCGCGCCGATGGCGGCGAAGATCGTCGCCAACCTGTGTGAACTGACCGAGCACCCGGGTCTGAGCGACGCCATGCGGGTGCTGCTGGCGCGCCTAGGCACGCATTGGCTGGGGTTGGCGCGGGAGCGCTCGGCCGTGAGCTCGGGTGGCCTGGATCGGACACCGTGGCCGAACGGCCCGGCGCGGCTGCAATGAGCGGCGCATCACCGCAGGAGGTGCAGCGCGAGCACGGCGTGCTGCTGCGCCAATGGGCCTGCGCGCAGGAACGGGTCAGCGAGCAGATGTGCGCGCAGCAACGCCGTTGCGCCGCGCTGGAGGCGGAGTTGATGCGCTGGCGCGCGCGCTGGGTGGTGGCCACCACGCACATGCTGTGGGGCTTGGGCTGGCCGTCCGCGGCAGCGTCGCCAGACACGGAGCGCGGCGCCCAGGGGCAGGTGCCGGCAGCCGACGTCACCGAGGTGCTGTGCCAGGTCGGCTGCACCGGCCATGCCCACGCCTGGCGTGGCGAGCAGGGCCAGTGCCGGCTCACCGGGGGCGACTGCACCCAGGTGCCGCCGGTGGCGCGTGATCTGGCGGCGCGCCAGGTGAGCGGCGCCGACGCGGGCCACTAAAGCCCCCGGCAGCCCGTGCCGACGCCGGTGTCGCGCGCGGGGTGGACAGGGGGGGTAGGGCAGGCGCGCGGGTGCTTGCCGATGCGATCCGGCGCCTGTAGCATGGCATGCTCTCGCCGCGCCGAAGTTCAGCGCCCCGGTCACGCTCGGCGCCGCGGGGCAGGCCCCGAGGGAGCCGGTCGCCGGCACCCCGGGGGCTTAGCGTCAGGAGCACGAACTTGTCACCCGTTGCCTACAGCGCATTGATTTTTTCCGTGATCTTCATGGTCGCCACCGCCTACTTCTTCATGGGCGGTCTGCCGCTGCTGACCCTGAAGCACGATGTGCCGCTGGACGCCCGGTTCATCCGCAGTTTCTTCAACGTCTACTACCGGTCCACTTTCTGGATCGCGATGTGCGCCTGTGTCAGTTTCGCGGTGTGGGGGCGCTACGCGTTTGCCACCGGCGCATTGGCCGTCGCGGGGAGCCTGACGCTGCTGAGCGCGGGGTTCTCGTCGGCCATGCAACGCGTGGGCGCCCGCATCGAGGCCAGCGAAAGTGGGGCCATCCGCTCGTTCCGGCGCCTTCACGTCGCCGTGCTGGGCCTGAACCTGACGGTGCTGGCGGTGGTGATCTGGGGCATGGCCATTCTGTCGCAGCAGCTCAAATAAAGGCCAGGGCCGGGCCCCACCAGGCCATGTGGCCCGCGCCGCTGGCCGGCTATCGCGGATTGTCCACGCCCAAGGCCCGGTGCAGCCGGCTGCTGCTGGTGGTGTACTGAAACGGCAGCGGCTTGTCGGGCGCGACGAGGGGCTGGGCGGCGTAGGCGGCCAGCGTCGCTTCGTGAAAGCCGCTCAGGATCAGCTTCTTCTTGCCCGGGTAGGTGTTGACGTCGCCCACGGCGAAGATGCCGGGCTGGCTGGTCTGGAATTTTTCGGTGTCCACCACCAGTTGCTTGCGCTCCAGCGCCAGCTGCCAGTCGGCGATGGGGCCAAGCTTGGGGCTGAGGCCTTGCAGCACCAGCAAGATGTCCAGCGGCAGCGGGGCGGTCTCGCCGTCCGGCCCCATGACCTGGAGGGCGCTCAGGCGCTCGCCCGACGGCGTAAAGCCGGTGACCTGGCCTGGCACGAAGCCCAGGCGGCCGGCCTCGCGCAACTCGCGCACCCGCGCCAGGGTGTCCGGGGCGGCCTGGAAGGCGTCGCGCCGGTGCAGCAGGGTGACTTGGGCGGGCGCGTCCTGGTGGGCGGTGGCCAGGCGGCTGGCGCCTTCCAGCGCGCTGTCCTCGCCCCCCACCACCACCACGCGCTGGCCGGCGAAGCGGGCCGGCTCGGCGGTGCCGTGGAACAGCTGGCGCTGCTCGAAGGCCTCAAGGCCAGCCACCTTCAGGCGCTTGGGCTGGAAGGCCCCCACGCCGGCGGCGATGAAGACGGTGCGCGCCAGCAGGTTCAGGCCGCGGTCGGTGCCCAGGCGCCAGCGGCCATCGCCTTCGGCGGCCAGTGAGCGCACCAGTTGGCCCAGGTGCAATTGCGGCTGGAAGGGCTCGACCTGCCGCATCAGGCGCTCGACCAACTCGCGCCCGCTGCACACGGGCAGGCCAGGAATGTCGTAGATCGGTTTGTCGCCGTACAGCTCGACCGGCTGGCCGCCGATCTGGGGCAGGGCGTCGATGACGTGGGTGCGGATGTCCTGCAGGCCCAATTCGAACACCTGCCACAGGCCGACCGGACCGGCACCGATCACGACGGCGTCGGTTTCCAGGGCGGGGGAGGTGGGCGTGGGGGCGGTCATGGTGCGGGGTCGGGCACCCGCCGGTGCTTCTAAAACAATAGCTGGTCAGGCAATATGGGCGCCGACCAATGGTTAAAAACCATCAAAAACCCGGGATAGGGCGCCGAGGGCCGGCGCCACGCGCTGTCAGCGCTCCAGCAGGGGCAGCTTGTCCGTGCGGTCCTTGTAGTCCTCGGCCGTCGGCAGCGGGTCCTTGTGCTTGGTGATGGTGGTGTAGTTGGGCGACCGGGCCAGATCGGCGTTGATCTCGGTCATGTGCAACTGGTCCTTGGGCAGGTCTTCCTCGGCGTAGATGGCGTTGACCGGACACTCGGGAATGCAGACGGCGCAGTCGATGCATTCATCGGGATCGATGGTCAGGAAGTTGGGGCCTTCCTTGAAGCAGTCGACGGGGCAAACGTCCACGCAATCGGTGTATTTGCACTGGATGCAGGCTTCGGTGACAACGTGGGTCATGTTCTTGAACGGGCTTCGGAAGATCAGATAAGAGAGCAGGGCGAGCGCCCTGGGCCCATCGCCGCGGCGAGCAGGGCCAAAACGCCCCCATTTTAGGGCTTGGGCAGCCGGGTCATCCCATCCACCACGAATCAGGTGGGGACATCGCGCCGCATGGGCGCGTCACCCACATCCAAGGGCCGCGGAGCAGGCCAGGCGGGAAGCCGCTGCGCACGGCCGCTCCGAAGCGGCCGGCTCGCCCCCCAGTGGGGGGGAGGCGCGGCAGGCGCTTCGGGGGGCGTTCATCTCACCAAGACGGCGCCGGCGGTCTTGTGGCTCGCGGTATCAACGAGGATCAGCGAGCCTAGTACGCGGCTTTGCGCAAACGGGGCAGCCGGAATCGCCTCTTGCAGCAGCAGCTCGACATGGCCGATGGCGTTGGGCTCCAGCTGGGCGGCGGGCTCGCGGGCCAGGGTGTGCACGTCCAGCCGCTCCACGATGCGCTTGACCTTGGCCTTGACCCAGCGGTGGCCGTGCAGCGCCCAGTAGACGCGGCCGGGCAGCAGGGGCTCGTCGTCGAGCCAGGCGATGGTGGTGGACAGCTCGCGCGTGCTGGGCCAGGCAGCCTGGGCAGCGGGGGTGTCGAAGTCGTCGTCAGCCACTTCGGCGGCTGCGGTGGGCGCGGCAATGATCCAGTCGCCGCGCGAGATGTCGACCTCGCGGTCCAGCACGATGCCGGCGCTGTGGCCGGCCGCAATGGCGCGCGGGCGGCGGGCGTGGTCCAGCACCTGGGCCACCACGGCCTGCTGGCCGCTGGGCAGCACCTGCACGGCGGCGCCGGGCGCCAGCTCGCCCGTGACCACGCGGCCCCAGAAGACGCGGCGGCCCTGGGTGGTGTCGGCGGACGACGAGAACGGCAGCGACGCCGGGCCGCTCCCAAGTGCGGCCGCGGCCCCCTCGGGGGGCAGCGAACCACGCGCAGCGGGGAGCGTGGGGGCACCAGGTTTCTCGACCCACTGCACCGGGAAGGCCAGCGGCACATCGCGCTCGGCCGGCGTGGCGGGCAGGCGCTCCAAAATCTCCAGCAGGGTGGGGCCGACGTAGTCGCACCAGCCGGCCTGCTCGTGGCCAAAGTCGACCACGTTCCAGCCCTTGAGGGCGGAGATGGGCACCACGGCCGTGGCCTCGATGCCGGCCTCGCGCGTGAAGGCCTGCAGCGCCCCGCGGATGTGGCTGAAGGCCAGCGCCGGGTCGGCCACCGCGTCCAGTTTGTTGATGGCAAACACGATCGAGGGCACGCGCAGCAGGCTGACCAGCAGCGAATGGCGGCGTGTCTGCGCCAGCAGCTTGAGGGCGGGGTTCTGCCAGTCGAGCTTGGTGGCGTCCACCAGCACCACGGCGGCGTCGGCGCTGCTGGCGGCGGTGACCATGTTGCGCGTGTACTGCTCATGCCCCGGCGCGTCGCCGATGATGAACTTGCGCGATTCGGTTGAGAAGTAGCGGTAGGCCACGTCGATGGTGATGCCTTGCTCGCGCTCGGCCTGCAGGCCGTCGGTCAGCAGCGCCAGGTCGGCCTCGCCACCGCGGGTGACGCCGGCCAGGTGGTCTTGCAGCACCGCCTTGGTGTCCACCAGCAGGCGGCCGATCAGCGTGCTCTTGCCGTCGTCCACGCTGCCGCAGGTGATGAAGCGCAACGCGGATCGGGTGTCATTTTGCCAAGATGTCGGCGTGGAAATTGCGCTGTCAGCTATCAATTCAGTAGTACTCATGGTCAGGTCTCGAATGCGTTGGGTCGTCACGGCGGCTTGGGGCCGCCGTCAGAAGTAGCCGTCCTTCTTGCGCTTTTCCATGCTCGCTTCGCTGGTCTTGTCGTCCATGCGGGTGGCGCCGCGCTCGCTCACGTCGGCGGCCAGGGTCTCGATGACGATGGCGCCGGGGGTGGCGGCGTCGCTGGCCACCGGGCAGGTGCAGGTGATGTCGCCCACGGTGCGAAAGCGCACGGTGCGCGACTCGACCTTTTCGCCGTCCTTGGCCGGCGTCAGCGGCGTCACCGGCACCAAGAGGCCCCGGCGCTCGACCACCTCGCGCTGGTGGGCGTAGTACAGGCTGGGCAGCTCGATCTGCTCGCGCTCGATGTACTGCCACACGTCCAGCTCGGTCCAGTTGCTGATGGGGAACACCCGGAAGTGCTCGCCCGGGGCCAGGCGGGTGTTGAACAGGGTCCACAGCTCGGGGCGCTGGGCCTTGGGTTGCCATTGGCCAAAGCTGTCGCGGTGGCTGAAGATGCGCTCCTTGGCGCGCGCCTTTTCCTCGTCGCGGCGGGCGCCGCCGATCAGGCCGTCAAAGCGGAACTCCTCAATCGCCTCCAGCAGCGTCACCGACTGGTGCACGTTGCGGCTTTCGCCCGGGTGGGCCAGGCGCACGGTGCCGCGCGCCATCGAATCCTCGACGTTGCGCACGATCAGCTCGGCCTTCAGCTCGGCGGCGCGCTGGTCGCGGAAGTCGGTCACTTCATGGAAGTTGTGGCCGGTGTCGATCATCAGCAGCGGGTAGGGGATGCGGCCCGCGCCAAAGGCTTTTTCGGCGCACTTCAGCAGCACCAACGAATCCTTGCCGCCCGAGAACAGCAGCGTCGGGCGCTCAAAGCTGGCGGCGACCTCGCGCAGGATGAAGATGGTTTCTTCTTCCAGCGCGTCGAGGTGGGCGTTGCTTAAGGTGTGGGCCGGCTCCAGCAGGGCGGGTTCGGTGCGCGCGTTCATGCGGCGACTCCTTCTTTTGAATTTTTCACGTGCAGGCCGCACTCCTTGGCAGCCTCGTCTTCCCACCACCAGCGGCCGGCGCGGAAATCCTCGCCCAGGGTGATGGCGCGGGTGCAGGGCGCGCAACCGATGCTGGGGTAGAACTGGTCGTGCAGCGGGTTGTAGGCCACCTGCTGCGTGGCGATGTAGTGCCACACGTCGCCCCAGCTCCAGTCGGCCAGCGGGTTGTACTTGAGCAGGCCCTTGCTTTCGAATTCGGCGCGGTCCACCGTGGGCACTTCGGCGCGCGCGCCCGATTGCTCGCGGCGCAGGCCGGTGACCCACGATTTTTTGCCAGCCAGGGCGCGGCCCAGAGGCTCCATCTTGCGGATGCCGCAGCAGGCTTTGCGCAGCGCGATGCTTTGGTACATCGCGTCCTTGCCCTCGCGGGCGACAAACTGCACCACCGACTCTTGCACCGGCTGGTAGACAGTGAGCGGCGCGTGCGGGTGCTCGGCCTGCTGGCTTTTCAGCTGTGCCAGCAAAGCCAGGGTTTCCGGGTGCAGGGCGCCGGTTTCCAGCACGAAGACCTCGATCGGCAGCTTGTGCTGGTTGATCAGGTGGGTGATCACCATGTCCTCGGCGCCCAAGCTGCTGGCTTGCGTCACCGGGCCGGTGGCGGCGGCCTTCAGCAGGGTGACGACGGTCTCGCGCAGCTTGTTTTCAAAGTCGGCCGAAGGCTTGGCGTACAACTCGATGGCCGAGGCCTGGGGCGCCTCGGCGCCGGCCAGCCAGCTGACGGCGGTGGATTCGCTCATGCGGCTTTCCTCCCGCCGTCCTGGGCGTTGGCGGCGCGCGCGAAATGCGGCAGCGGCTGGCTGGCGTCGCCCTGGTAGAAGGCGGCGTAGCGATCGAACTGGCGCTGCGCCGCCTCGGTGTGGACGCCGGGGGCCAGCACCGCGCTGCTGAAGCCGCTGCGCGCCATTTGCACCAGCTGGTCGATCAGCACGTCGCCGGTGGCGCGGATGTCGCCGGTAAAGCCGTGGCGGCGGCGCAGCAGCACGGCCTGGCTGAAGGCGCGGCCGTCGGTGAACTTGGGAAACACCAGCTCGATGCGCTGCACGCCCTGGAGCGCGCCGGCCTGGGCCAGGACGGCGAGGTCGGCGTCGTTTTCAATTTTCAAGGTTTTTTCCGCGTCAGCCGGCGTGGAATCTTCCGAATGTGCTATCAATTTCATAATATTTCGCGGCTCAGATGGTGGCTTCCTCGGCCTGGCGCGCCGACTGGCGCGTGGTGTCCAGGCGGGCGGCGTTGGCGGCCAGCTTGAAGGGTTCGTGGCCGACGCGGCGCAAGGTGTCGATGAAATGCTCGGCGGCGCTGGTGCGCAGATCGCGGTAGGTGTCCAGCAGGGCCTCGACCACGCCCGGCACCTCGGCGGCGGAAAACGAGGGGCCGACCACCTTCCCTGGCATGGCTGGGCCCGACAGGCGCGAGCCGTCCGAGCCGCCCAGCGTGACCTGGTACCACTCCTTACCGTCTTTATCCACGCCCAAAATGCCGATGTGGCCGCTGTGGTGGTGGCCACAACTGTTGATGCAGCCGCTGATGTGCAGGTCGATGGGGCCGAGGTCGGTGACTTCGTCGAGGTCCTGGTACAGCTCGGTCAGCGCCGCGGCAATGGGGATGGCGCGCGCGTTGGCCAGCGAGCAGAAGTCGCCGCCCGGGCAGGCGATCATGTCGGTCAGCAGGCCGATGTTGGGCTGGGCCAGGCCCAGGGCGCGCGCGGCGTCGTACAAGGCCGGCAGATCGCCAGCGTGCACCCAGGGCAGGATCAGGTTCTGCTCGTGCGTCAGGCGCGCCTCGCCGGCGCTGAAGCGTTCGGCCAGATCGGCCAGGGCCTCCAGCGTGCCGGCGTCGGCATCGCCGGGCGCCCAGCCGGTGCGCTTGAACGACAGCGTGACCAGGGTCAGGCCAGCCAGGCGGTGCGGGGCCACGTTGCGCGCCATCCAGCGCTGGAAAGGCTTGCTGGACAGGGTGGTTTCGCTGGGCACGCTGGCCGGTGTGAGCGCGGGCACGACAAAGCTGGCCTGCACGCGCGCCAGCTCGGCGCTGGTGATGGTGTGCGGGGCGCCATCCTGGCGCAGGATGGCCTGGTATTCGGCCTCCACCTCGTCGATGAAGCGCTGGCCCTCGGCCTTGACCAGGATTTTGATGCGCGCCTTCCACTTGTTGTCGCGCCGGCCGTAGCGGTTGTACACGCGCACCACGGCTTCGATGTAGTTGAGCAGTTCGGCCCAGGGCAGAAACTCGCGCACCACGCTGCCGACGATGGGCGTGCGGCCCATGCCGCCGCCGACCTTGACGGTGAAGCCGACCGCGCCGGCCTCGTCTTTCTGCGCCTGCAGGCCGATGTCGTACCAGCCGGTGGCGGCGCGGTCTTCCTCGGCGCCGTTGAAGGCGATCTTGAATTTGCGCGGCAGAAAGGCGAATTCGGGGTGCAGCGTGCTCCACTGGCGCAGGATTTCGGCGAACGGGCGCGTGTCGACGATCTCGTCGGGCGCCACGCCGGCCGTGGCCTCGCTGGTGATGTTGCGGATGGTGTTGCCGCTGGTCTGGATGCCGTGCATGCCGACGCTGGCCAGCAGATCCATCACGTCGGCCGATTGGGCCAGCGGAATCCAGTTGAACTGCACGTTGGTGCGGGTGGTGAAGTGGCCATAGCCGTACTGCAGCGGTGGCGCGGCCAGGGTCAGGCCGGGCTGCGAGGCCTGCAGCTGGTCTTGCGTGCGCTGGGCGTGCGCCAGCAGTTCGGGGTCGGGGCGGTCGAACTCGCGCGCGATGCGGGCCAGCACGCGCAACTGGGCGCTGCTGATTTCGCCGTAGGGCACGGCGATGCGGGCCATCGGGGCGTAGCGCTGCACGTACCAGCCGTTTTGCAGACGCAGGGGCAGGAACTGCTCGTCCGTCAGTTCGCCGCGCTGCCAGCGCTGCAATTGGTCACGGTACTGCTCGGCGCGCAGCCGGATGAATTGGCGGTCGAAATCGGTGTAGTGGTACATCGCGCAAAAAGCTCTCTTCAGACGAGCGCGAAATGTACCTATTCTTTATGCCAAAACAAACGAATATTCCGTTGGGAATATATGCTTTAACAGCATAAGCACCAAATTGGTGCAAACAAAGGGCGGTACCCTACAGCACCTCGCTGGCGTAGTCGGCCAGGCGCGAACGCTCGCCGCGCGCCAGGGTGATGTGGCCGCCGTGCGGCCAACCCTGGAAGCGATCCACCGCGTAGGTCAGGCCCGAGGAGCCTTCGGTGAGGTAGGGCGTGTCGATCTGCGCCAGGTTGCCCATGCAGATGATCTTGGTGCCGGGGCCGGCGCGGGTGATCAGGGTCTTCATCTGCTTGGGCGTCAGGTTTTGCGCCTCGTCGAGGATGATCCACTTGTTCATGAAGGTGCGCCCGCGCATGAAGTTCATGCTCTTGATCTTGATGCGGCTGCGGATCAGCTCATTGGTGGCGGCGCGCCCCCATTCGCCGGCGCCGCCGGCATCGCCCTTGGCCAGGAACTCCAGGTTGTCGTCCAGCGCGCCCATCCAGGGGCCCATTTTTTCTTCTTCGGTGCCGGGCAGAAAGCCGATGTCCTCGCCCACGCTGACGGTGGCGCGGGTCATGATGATCTCGGTGTAGCGGCGCTCGTCCAGCACCTGGGTCAGGCCGGCGGCCAGGGCCAGCAGGGTCTTGCCGGTGCCGGCCGTGCCGGCCAGGGTGACGAAGTCGATCTCCGGGTCCATCAGCAGGTTGAGGGCGAAGTTCTGCTCGCGGTTGCGCGCCGTCACGCCCCACACCGCCTGCTTCAGGTGGGTGTAGTCCTTCAGCGTCTTGAGCACCGCGGTTTTCTCGCGGATTTCGGTCACGCGGGCGTACAGGCTGGGCTCGCCCGGCGCCTCGAAGTAGACGAACTGGTTGATGTGGAGGTTGGCCACCGCCGGGCCGCTGACGCGGTAGAAGGTGGCGCTGCCGCTTTGCCAGCTCTCGACGGTCTTGCTTTGGCGCGTCCAGAAGTCGGGCGGCAGTTGCAGCACGCCGGAATACAGCAGGTCGCCGTCGTCCAGGGTCTTGTCGTTCTCGTAGTCTTCCGCCGCCAGGCCCAGGGCGCGCGCCTTGACGCGCATGTTGATGTCTTTCGACACCAGGACCACGGCGCGCTCCGGGTGCTGCCGACCCAGCGCCGCGACCACGCCCAGGATTTGGTTGTCGGCCTTGCCCTGGGGCAGGGAGGCCGGCATCTCGACGTCCAGCGGCTCGGTCTGGAAGTACAGCTTGCCACCGGCTTCCGGGTGGCCGGTGGCGTCCAGCCGCAGGCCGTGCGCCATGTCGGCGCCCTTCACGCCGGCCAGCGCGTCCAGCAGGCGGCTGGTCTGGCGGCCGTTGCGAGCCACCTCGGTCATGCCTTTCTTGTGGCCGTCCAGCTCTTCCAGCACGATCATCGGCAGGAAGATGTCGTGCTCCTCGAAGCGGAACAGCGCCACCGGGTCGTGCAGCAGCACGTTGGTGTCGAGCACGAACAGGCGCGTCGGCCCGTTGCTTCGGACCTTGCGCCGGGCACCACCGCGAGAGGTGGTCTTGGCCTGATTTGGGGCGGCGGCTGGCCCGGGCGTCGCGGCGGCCGG
>JAIUOM010000228.1 GCA_020161215.1 Pseudomonadota bacterium | reverse complement strand
GGACCACCCCACGGTGCTGAGCTACGTGGACGTGCTGGCGCGCGGCGCGCCGGTGGGCGAGCGCGTGGCCATCCTGGGTGCCGGCGGCATCGGCTTCGACGTGGCCGAATTCCTGCTCGGCGACCCGGCCGAATCGACCGAGGCGGCGGTGTTCATGGACCGCTGGGGCGTGGACGCCGGCCTGCGCTCGCCGGGTGGGCTGAAGGCGCCGGCGTGGCAGGCGCCGCGGCGCCAGGTGCACATGTTCCAGCGCAAGGCCGAATCGCTGGGCCGGCAGCTGGGCAAATCCACCGGCTGGATCCTGAAGGCGCGGCTGCGCGAGGCCGGCGTGCGCATGACCGGCGGCGTGCACTACGAGGCCATCGACGACGCCGGCCTGCACTACCGGGTGGACGGCCAGGCGCGGGTGTTGCCGGTCGACACGGTGGTGCTGTGCACCGGCCAGGAGCCGCTGCGCGAGCTGCAGGCGGAGTTGGCCGCGCACGGCATCGGCGCCGAGCTGATCGGCGGCGCCGACGTGGCCGGCGAACTGGACGCCAAGCGCGCCATCGAACAGGCCACGCGGCGGGCGCTGGCGCTCTGAGCGGCGTGCCGCGCCGCTCGGCGAGGGGCTGGTGTTGCCGTGGCGAACGGTGTGACGGCCCGGATGAAGCGCCCGAATAACTCCTGAAATGATAGCTACTCAGGATGATTTGGCGCCGGCCTAAGCCGGTTTTTTCATGAAAACCCCCCGGCGCGGTGCTCAGCGCCGGGTGCGCGCCAGATAGCGCCGGCGCCGGAACAGCACCACGATGCCCAGCGCCAGCAGCACCAGCAAGCCCAGCGCCACCCACATGCCTTCGCGGCTGTGGATCAGGGGCAGGTATTCGAAGTTCATGCCGAAGAAGCCGGTGAACAGGTTCAGCGGCAGGAACACGGCCGTCACCGCCGTCAGGGTGCGCATGATGTCGTTGGTGCGCTGGCCCTGGGCGCTGAAGTGGATCTGCACCGCCGCCTCGGCCGATTGCTCGAGCCGGCGCGCGTGGTGCAGCACGCGGTCGATGTGCTCGACCACGTCGCGGGCTCGGGCCATCAACTGGTCGCGCCGCTGCTGGGCCTGCTGCGGCTCGCTGGCGTAGGCGGCGGCGGGCAGCTCGCGCAGCGTGTCCAGCCATTCCTGCATGGCGTCCTGCTGGCCTTCGCACAGGTCTTCCAGCAGGTGCAGGCCGCGGCGCGCACGCATGATGGCGTCCCAGGTGCTGGGGTGGGGGTCGGGCTTGAGCAGCTCCAGCTGCAGGCGGTCCAGCGCGGCGGTGAGGTCCTTGCGCAGCTCCAGGTAGCTGTCCACCATGGTGTTGACCGTGCGCAGCACCAGGTCGGCCGGGCTTTGCGGCACGCGCGTGCGCACGGCGCTGGCGTCGACGCTGAGCTTGGCGTCGGCCAGAAAGCGCTGGATGTAGTTGGTGGCGGTGTAGCAGCCGCCCGGGTGCACGCTGATCAGCAGGCGGTCGAAGATGGCGAAGGCCACGGCGCGCGAGTCGATGCGCGCGAAGGCCTCGGGCATGGGCGCGGCGGCGGAGGGCTGCTCGGCCGCGCCCTCGCCGGCGCCGGCCGTGGGCGGGCCGCCCTGCTCGGCCTCGCGCCGGACCTCGGCCAGGGTGGCCAGGCGCCGGAACACGATCAGGTCGTAGACCGAGGTGGCGTCGTAGGCCGAGGGGTGCGCCTCGCTGGCCAGGTCGCTCAGGTGCACGTCGAGCAGGGGCGAGCCGCCCAGGCGCTGCGCCGCGCTCTGCAGCGTGGCCTGGTGGCGCGCCAGGTCGGCGCGGTCCAGGTACAGCCAGACGAAGCCGTCGTCCGGCACCTGGGCCGGCACGCTGTCGGCAAAGCGCAGGCTGCCGGCGGTGAATTCGACGATCTGCATCGGGGCTCCCTGGTCCGGGGCCGCCGCGCCAGGGCCGGCGACGGCAGGGGTGGTCAAAATACGCCGTCAGCCGGCGCGGAAAAAGCCTGAGAAGCTATTAATTTCGGAGCAGACGGGCGGCATCGCGGGCAAAATAGGTCAACACGCCGTCGGCGCCGGCGCGCTTGAAGGCCAGCAGCGATTCCATCATCACCAGGTCGTGGTCGAGCCAGCCGTTCTGGGCCGCGGCCTTCAGCATGGCGTACTCGCCGCTGACCTGGTAGGCGAAGGTGGGCACGTGGAACTCGTCCTTGACCCGCCGCACGATGTCCAGGTAGGGCATGCCGGGCTTGACCATCACCATGTCGGCGCCCTCGGCGATGTCGATGGCCACCTCGCGCAGCGCCTCGTCGCTGTTGCCCGGGTCCATCTGGTAGACCTTCTTGTTGCTTTTGCCCAGGTTGCCGGCCGAGCCCACGGCGTCGCGGAACGGGCCGTAGAAGGCGCTGGCGTACTTGGCGCTGTAGGCCATGATGCGCGTGTGGATGCGGCCCTTGGCTTCCAGCGCGGCGCGGATCGCGCCGATGCGCCCGTCCATCATGTCGCTGGGCGCGACGATGTCGACGCCGGCCTCGGCCTGCACCAGCGCCTGCTGCGTCAGCACCGCCACCGTCTCGTCGTTGAGGATGTAGCCGGTTTCGTCGAGCAGGCCGTCCTGGCCGTGCGAGGTGAAGGGGTCGAGCGCCACGTCGGTCATCACGCCGAGTTCGGGAAAGCGCTGCTTCAGCTCGCGCACCACTGTCGGCACCAGCCCTTCGGGATTGAGCGCCTCGCGGCCGTCCTCGAACTTGAGCTTCTGGTCGATCACCGGGAACAGCGCCATCACCGGGATGCCGAGCTTCACGCAGTCTTCGGCCACCGGCAGCAGGCGGTCGAGGCTGAGGCGCTGCACGCCGGGCATCGAGGCGACGTCCTGCACCTGGTTGCGCCCGGCGAGCACGAACACCGGCAGGATCAGGTCGCTCGGATGCAGTCGGTGTTCGCGCACCAGGTCGCGCGTGAAGGCATCGCGGCGCAGGCGTCGCGGGCGGCTGGCGGGGTAGGGCGGCGGCGTCTGCATGACCTTTCGAGACCCTCGGGGAATGCCCTTGCGCGTGTCGCAAAGCCCGGAGCCCTCTGCTAAAGTTACAAGTGAATGATAGCCGCAAGGCTGTTGTTCCCTGCTTTTCCTCCCTGAGCAGGAGCCTTACCGTGATGACAGCGATAAGGCTTTTCGAGCCCCGGCTTCGGCCGGGGCTTTTTCATGCGCGGGCCGTTGCGCCCAAGGTCGCGATAATCGCCCGATGCTCTGGGTCAAAGCCTTCCACATCGTGTTCGTCGCGGCCTGGTTCGCCGGGCTGTTCTATCTGCCGCGCATCTTCGTCAACCTCGCCTCGGTGCCGGCCGACAGCCACGCCGAGCGCGAGCGGCTGCTGCTGATGGCGCGCCGGCTGTACCGCTTCGCCGGCATCCTGGCGATCCCGGCGCTGGGCCTGGGGCTGCTGCTGTGGCTGTACTACGGCATCGGGCGCGGGCCGGGCAACTACTGGCTGCACGCCAAGCTGCTGCTGGTGGTCGGCACCATCGGCTACCACCATGTGTGCGGCGCTTCGCTACGGCGCTTCGAGCAATTCGCCAACAAGCGCAGCGAGCGCTGGTTCCGCGTCTTCAACGAAGTCACCGTGCTGCTGTTCGCCGCCATCGTCGTGCTGGTGGTGGTCAAGCCGTTCTGACGGCGCCGGCGAGGGCTCGCGCGTGAACCGCCAGCCCAGCTCCGCGGTGCCGCTGGCGTGCTTCTATGCGGCGCTGATCGTCTACGCCAGCCTCTATCCGTTCGGCGACTGGCGCGTGCCGGGGCACTCGCCCTGGCAGTTCCTCGCGCTGCCCTGGCCGCGCTACTGGACGGCCTTCGACCTGGTCGCCAACCTCGTCGGCTACGTGCCGCTGGGCGCGCTGGTGTTCGTCGCCGCGCTGCGCGCCGGGCAGTCGCCGGCGCGCGGCTTGCTCGCCGCGCTGCTGGCCGGGGCCCTGCTCGCCTTCACGATGGAGATGCTGCAGAACTTCCTGCCCAAACGCGTGCCGTCGAATCTCGACCTGGCGCTCAACGTCGCCGGCAGCGCCGCCGGCGCGGCGCTCGGCTGGCTGGTGCACCTGGCCGGCGGCATCGCTCGCTGGCAGTCGCTGCGCGAGCGCTGGTTCATCGCCGGCAGCGCGGGCGGCCTCGCGCTGCTGCTGCTGTGGCCGCTCGGGC
>JAIUOM010000025.1 GCA_020161215.1 Pseudomonadota bacterium | reverse complement strand
CAAAAAGGCCATCGCCGGCGTTGCCAGCCTTGCCAAGGTACCTACCTTGACGGCGGCTGGCGCCTTGGCGAGTGGCCTTTTTGACTCGCAACGCACGCCGGAAAATAGCGTTAGCAGGCCCTAGTCGGCAAGGGTACAGCCTGAGGCGCTATCGAAACGATGGCAAAACGCCATCCATCAAGGTCCCAGCGCCGGCTTCAGCTCCACCCGCAGGCCCTGCGGCACCACACGCAGGGCCGCCACCTTGAATCCCAGGCCGTCCAGCAGCATCAACTGCTTGCGCGGAATCTGGTGCAGCGCCAGGCCTTCCAGCAACTGCTCGGCCAGGGGCGGCGCGTGGCGCGCGAAGTCGACCTGAAACGGCGGCGGCACGGTGGGGAAGTCGACCTAGTGCACGCGCACGTCGCGCAGGCGGATGGTGCGCGAGGGCGCGTCGAAGCGCAGGCCGTAGTCCAGATCCATCTGTCCCGCGTGGCGCGTGCCCATCAGCAGTTCGGTCAGCGACAGATCCAGCTGCGTGTCCAGGCGGTCGCGTTCGGGCAGCAGGCGCACGCGCGGGCGCAGCAGGGTCAGCTCGAACAGGCCACCGGACACCTGCCGTGTGAGCGGAAAACGCCGGCGCAGCTCCTCGTCGAGCTGCGCCAAGCCGAGGGTGATGCTGCGGCCGGCGGTGGCGTGCACCGTGTCGTGCGGCACCAGCGCCAGCAGCGGGGCGCCGGCCAGCCAGCCGGTCACGCGCCGGCGGTTCGGCATGGGCCTGGGAGCCGGCGGTGGGGGAGGGTGGCGCGAAATCAGAACATTCGGCCCAGGTCGGTGATGGCGTCCACCACCATGCGCGAGCCGACCGCCAGCAGCACGATGTCGTTGGCCACGCGCACGTAGCGGTAGCCGGCCGGCGGTACGCCCAGCTGCACCACCACGGATTGCGGCACGGCGTAGTAGCTCACGTCGCTGGGCAGCGGGCGGCCCACGGCCCAGCGGCGCGCCTGGCCGGGCGGCATGCAGCCGTTGTGCTTGCGCGCCAGGCCCGGCGGGCAGCGGCCGGCGCGGTACTGCTCGCCATACCACTGGTGAGCGTAGCGGCGCTGGCCGTCGTTGAAATAGCTCCCCGGCGTGACGCGGATATCGACCGAGCCGCGCCGATCGTCGTCGCGCCGGCCGCGCTCGTCGCCGCGCTCCTTTCGGCCGGGCGGACCGCCACGGCGGTCGTGGTCGCGGTCTTCGACTTGGTGCTTGTCGTTGCCTCGGCCCTTGCCGTGGCCGGCCCACTCGGGTTTTTCGGCCCAGGCCGAGCCGGTGCCGAGCGTGCTGGCCAGCAGCAGCAGGGCGGAGCAGCCGGCGGTTCTGATCAGTGTGTTCATGGAGGTGCCCGAAAAAAATGGGTGATGGGGCCATCATGCCTGCGGTCCGGCTGGGCTGCCGTGCGGCCAGGGCGGGTGCGCGTGTGGGACGCGGCGTACATCCCTGTTGGAACCACCGCGGTGTCAGGTGACGGAAAAAGTGAACACCGTGGCCCGGAAGATCAAGGCCCTTTTCAGTTGCTGTGTCGCGGCGAGCGTTGACAGTGCCACATGACGTGCAGCGGAACGGTTCGCGCGGCACTTGAACCGACAAGAGCTGGGCGTCGATGACGCTTGCTTGCGCTGCGGTCACGACCGAGGAGAAAGTCAGCTTCGACCCATCAGCGACATAGGCGTGCCCTGCACGCGGGGTCCGAAAGCAGCCGCTCGACTCCGACTCGCCCCAAACTATTGAGCTTTACGTAAACGCCGACAGCACCGCAGCGCTGCCTGAACCCAGCAAGATCGGGTCGGCCAATTCCATCATCGTCAGCGCTCCCGCGATGACGGGGAGAGCGCCAGCGCCTTCGTCGGGATCTACAGCGTGCGGCGGCTCACGACAGCGCCCACCCCGTCGCATACAGACAGCATGCCAACGCAACGCCGCGAAACGGGGCGCTGAAAAAGTAGCGTCGCGCCAGCGCCAGGTAGGCCAACAGCACAACCATGCCCCAAGCCAGCAGGAACCACGAACCGCTCAGCACCTCGGGACGCTGCAGCGCCAGGTACCCGTAGGTCAACCCAAACGCGATCAGGCCCAGGCTGTGGCTGGCGTTGAACCCCTTGGTGGCGCGCCAGACCGTGGTCTGGCGCGTGATGACAGGGTGAACGCGCTCCATCGCCTCGCGTACCGCCGGGTCGCGCGGATCGAGCTTGTTGCTGCGGTAGGTGAAAAACAAATGTACGCAGCCCAACACGCTCATCAGGCCGGCGCCGGAGGCTACAAGCAGGTTGGCAGCGCTCATGTGAAAGCTCCTGATGCGGGTTGGACTGATCTTTGCGACGACAAGACGGAAACATTCTAGGCCTTGCCCGCCATTAGGTCGTGGCCGTCGAACTGGCCGAGCGCTATCGGCTGCCAATGGCTTTCAAAGGTGGCCAGCTTGCCGGCAAGGTCGATCGATTGCACGGTGAGCCTCTACGATGTAACTGGATTCGGTGGCGCTGGACGGTCGGCGCCCGTCCTGCTCGACCGACGATGAGGGCGCGCTCTCAACCGACCTTGCGGATCGTTCCTTGGGCGGCGGCGCAGAGTAGGCGCTCGTCGCCGCGCACCAGGTAGATATCGCATCGGCACACGGCCTGCGATTTGCCGCCATGGAGCGCAGTCGCCACAGCCAGCAGGCGGTCACCACCGTTCGCTGGCCGGAGGTAGTTGATCTTGAATTCCGAGGTCACGGAATCGCCCAAGAGCGATCCGCCTGCATAGGTCAAGGCGTTGTCGGCGAGGTAGCAAATGGCTCCACCGTGCACGAATCCATGCTGCTGAAGCAGGTCAGCCCGAAGGGGCAGTGACATCTCGACCCGACCTGGCTCCAAGGCATCAAGACGAGTGCCGAGTAGGAGGCTGAAAGCTTGTTGCGCGAGCACGGCGCGCCCATGTTCAAGGAGTTCTGCGGACATTTCTATTCCTTCGGTGAGGGGGGCGATCGCACGGCGGACCAAGCGGCATCGGCAAGCAGGCTGCGCACCCGAGGCTCGATGCTGGGCCGCTCCTGAAGCGCCCAGCCCGGGGTCAATTGCATCGACGGGCCGAGGACCAGCGCCAGCCACAGCTTGAATGGCAGCTTCAGCATGTCGCCCTTGGCGACCTGAAGGGCGATCCAGGACTTCAGGTGCGAGAAGGCATCGGCATTCACGGCGTCCCAATCCGGCGCACTGCCATCGATACTGGCAAAGGCTCTCAGCCTGTCCAGCACCAGGGCCTGTCGCGGCACCCGCACGACCCAGGCCAGGTGCCGTCTGACCAGCGCCCGGACACCGTCGCCTGCCGAAGTGCCGGCCTGGATGGCGCCCTTCATGTCTGCTTGGTAGTCCTTCAGCGCGGCAAGGTACACGCCGCGACCCAGGTGGGCCTTGGTCGGGAAGTGGTGAAAGAGGCTGCCATTGCTCACCGCCGCCTTCAAGCGCACCTGCTCCAGCGACACGCCGTCGAAACCCTTGTCGAGAAAGAGTGCGGCGGCGCAGTCCAGCAACGCTTGTCTTGTCGTGAGGATCGCTTCCGTCATGTGTAGAGTTTTGCTCTAGAGTATTACTCTTGTCAAGTCGTCAGGAGTTCAAGAGCCCAGCGGACACGTCGACGTCACGGCGAGGGGCTGTCGCAGCTTTCGCTTTTGCTGTCATCGGACAACCCGGCCCAGCCTGCCGGGTTGACGCGGTTGCGCGCGCCGTCGTATCAAGCTGTGTGGCGGTGCGACCCAACGCAGTGGGTAGGTTGGGCGTTGCGGCTGTTTTGCCCGGGTTTTTGCGGTCTGGTCGGCGTGTACATTGCCTGGTATGCTCTCATTCTGCTAGCTGAAAACGTGGCGTTTTTTTGCGCCATCCAACCCCCATGACCACCGCTCCCCTGCTGCGCGACCTGCAAGACGGTGTGCTGACCCTGACCCTGCACCGGCCCGACAAACTGAACGCCATCGACAACGCGCTGGGTGCCGCGCTGCTGGATGGCGTGCACCAGGCGGCGGCCGACCCCGCCGTGCGCGTGCTGTGCGTACAAGGCAGCGGCCGCGCCTTTTGCGCCGGGCGCGACGTCGGCGCGCCGCCCACCGACACCGACCTGGTGCTGGTGCAGGCCGTTTCCAAGGCCCTGGTGGGCCTGACCAAGCCGGTGGTGTTCGCGGTGCACGGCTGGACGGTGGGCGCCGGCCTGGAATGGATGCTGAACGCCGACCTGGTGATCGCCGCCGATTCCAGCCGCTTCAAGCTGCCCGAGGCCCGCCTGGGCGTGTTCGTCACCGGTGGCCTCAGCGCCACCCTGACGGCCTACGCCGGCCTGGCGCGCGCCAAGGCGCTGACCTTGCTGGGCGAGGAGTTTTCCGCTGCCCAGGCCCAGGCCTGGGGGCTGATCTGGCAGGTGGTGCCCGAGGCCGGCCTGGCCGCCGCCACGCAGGCCGCCTGCGAACGCCTGGCGGTGCTGCGGCCCGAGGTGGCGCGGCAGTTCAAGCGCGTGTTCAACGAAGTCGGGCTGGCGGGTTTCGAGCACGCCATCCGGCTGGAAACGCAGGCGCAACGCAGCCTGGCGGCAGGGGGCTGAAGGCCGCGCGGCGCATCTGGCCGCAGGCGGCGCAGGCCCGCCGCCGCATTCGCCGAACGCCTACGGCTGATCGGCTGGGTTGTAGCTGATGTGCACCTCGGCGCCGCGGCGCTCAATGCCGTGCACGTTGGAAATCAGGCCCAGGCGGTTCATCTCGCCAAGCATCAGGTTGTGCAGATTGCTCGCCTCGGTCTGCGTTGCCGGGTTCGGCTGCCTGGCCAGGCGGGCTTGCAGGGTGTCGAGGTGCGTGGTCACGCGCGGCAGGCCGTGCGTCTTCATGTCCTTGTCCCACTGCTTGGCCTCGTCGGCCGAGATCAGCCCGGCGGCCCGGCCGGCGCGGATCGTCTGGGCGAACTGATCGGCGATCGGCTTCAGCACCCCTTTGTACACGTGCTCCTGGCGCACCACGGCGGCGGCGCCGGCCGCCACGTGGCCGCGCGTGTTCAGGAAGTTCAAGGCGTGGCCGAGATTGCGCCCGATGGCGGAAAAGAAGCGTCCGATGGCGTTGCGGAACCCCGATTCCTGCGGTTCGCGCTTGAACGGCGAGGGGCAGCCCACGGGCTCGAACTTCACGAACAGCTCCTGGCCGCCGTTGGCGCCGCGCGTCTTGTCGAACAGCAGGGTGCCGCCCGCGCCGGGCAGCAGGTTGTTGAAATCCTCGATGCCGCGCTGCTTGGGCCCGCCCATCCAGTGCCGGTCGGTGTGGTCGACGCGTTCGTTGACGTGGGTGGAGGTGCGCGAGGCACACAGCGGCGCGGCGCGCAGAAAGTCGTACAGCCGGTTGCCTGGGTCCTTCATCAGCATCGAGCCATTGGTCACCATGTCGCTGGCGCCGCCCGCCAGACCGGCTTGCGCGCGTATTTCGTCGTGGTTGGCGGCGGCGGCCATCATGTACCAGGCGACGGCGCGCGTCGTGAAGGAGTTGCTGTTCAGCGTGATCGTCTGGCCGTTGCGGTCCTGCAGCTGGACCTGGCCAGGCGCGGTCAGGGTCGGCTGGCCGTTCTGGCCCGGTGGGCCGTTGGCGATGGCGGTGCAGATCTTCTCGCCAGCCGCCACCAGGGCCCTCAGCTCCTGCCGGCTCAAGGGGGTGCCCTGGTTCTGGGCGTGCTGCTCCAGGCGCAGCAGGACGTTGGGCTTGCTGGACAGCCCGCCTGGCACCGGGCTGCGCAGGTCGACCAGTTGTTGCTGCGTGATCTGCCCGAACACCTGGGCGTTGGGGACGGGCTGCCGAGGCAGCAGCGGGGCGCGCAGCCCGGCCAACTGCCCGTTGCCGACCGCGATCTGTTGGTGCTGCAGCGGGCCGGCACCGTTTTGCGGCGCTTGGCCGGCCTGGGCGGCGGCGCCCCCGGGCTGCGTTGCCGGAAAGTTGGGCTGGTTGATGTGGAGGGGCTGGTTCAGGTTGACCGACATGGCAACATTCCTTGTGCTGGTTCCGGCCGAGGGCTCAGGCGCGCAGCCCCAGGCCCAGCATCTCGCTCGGCGCCGGCGCGGGGGGATCGGCCGGCTCGGCCAGTTGCGCGCGCCAGAACTCGGCGGCCTCGGCGAAGTCCCGGATCTGCTCGCCCAGCAGCTCGCCGCTCAGCAGCGGAATGGGCAGGCGCAGCCACAGGGTGACGGCGCCGGTGTCCGGTTGCAGGGCCAGGGTGGCCCCGCCGGTGCCGTGCCACTGGTGGTTGGCCTCCAGCAGGGTGATGGCGATGCGCTCGCGCTGGGTCTCGGGCAGCGCGCCGAGCTGGGCGAACACCAGCACGTCGCCCTCGCGCGCCGGGCCGTCCAGCGCCAGCCCGAGCGGGTGGCCGTTGACCGAGATTTCCTCCTGGCTGCGCAGCGCGTCCGGGTCCAGGCCGATCTGCTTGGCCAGGTCATCCAGCAGGTCGGGGTAGGCGAGGGTGGCTTCAGCGGGCATGCGGGCTCCAAAAAGATACGGACGGTGGAGTTTGGTGAGTAACCGCAGCCGCCCCAAGGTTCCCTCCGGGCCGCGCTTTGATTCACGGTGCTATGATCTGGTTTGTAACTGATATGCCAGTAAAAAACCATCGCCATGTCCTCTGACGCAGCCCTCGTTTCCTCGGCCCACGCGGCCACCATGGAGCGCGACCGCGCCTACGAGCAGGTGCGCCAGGCCATCGTCTCGGGCCAGTTGGGTGCCGGCGCGGCGGTGTCCGAGCGCGGGCTGTCGGAGGCGCTGGGCCTGGGCCGCACGCCGGTGCGCGAGGCCGTCAAGACGTTGGCGCAAGAGGGGTTTCTGGACATCGTGCCCATGCGCGGCACCTTCGTGCGCCAGCTCAGCCTGCAGGATTTGCGCGAGATCCACGAAGTGCGCCTGGGCCTGGAAGGCATCGCCAGCGTGCTGGCCGCGCAACGCGGCGGCAGCGACGAACTGCAGGCCTGCGCCGCCGAGCTGCGGGCCATGGCCGATGCGCCCGAGCCGCTCGACACCGACGCCGCCCAGCGCCTGGGCTGGCGCTTTCACGAGGCGATTTTTCGCGCCGCCGGCAATGCGCGCCTGCTGGGCCTGTACCGCAACCTGCGCGCGCAAAGCGGCCTGGCGCTGCGCCAGAACGCGCAGTACGACGCCTTGCGCGTGCACGCCGCCCTGCAAGAGCACCTGGGCATCCACGCCGCCATCGCCGCGGGCGATGCCGACACCGCCCAGCGCCTGAGCTGGGCGCACCTGAGCCTGGCGCTGCAGACCAAGCTCCGCTTGCTGGCCAGCGGCTGAGCCCCCGCGCCGGTCGCGCCGCACTGCGCCACTTCGTTTCGCCCCCTTCCGCTTTCCCCCACCTGGAGACTCTCCGCCATGCCGTCCGCTCCTCGCCGTACCCTGCTTCGCGCCCTGGCGCGCACCGGCCTGCTGGCCGCCGCCTTTTGCGCGCCCGCGCTGGCCCTGGCCGCCTGGCCCGCGCAGCCGGTGCGGGTGGTGGTGCCGTATTCGCCGGGCGGCAGCTCCGACCTGATCGCCCGCGCCCTGGCCGTTGAGTTGGGGCGCGAGCTGGGCCAGTCGGTGGTGGTCGACAACAAACCCGGCGCCTCGGCCATGCTGGGGGCCGAGCTGGTGGCGCGCGCCGCGCCCGACGGCTACACCTTGCTGCTGGCCGACATGCCGCACGTCATCAACGCCAGCCTGTACAAGACGCGCTACGACCCGATCAAGGACTTCACCCCTCTCGGCCTGGTCGGCTCCACGCCGCTGGTGCTGGTGGTCAACCCCAAGCTGCCGGTCAAGACGCTGAAGGACTACATCGACCTGGCCAAGTCGCGCCCCGGCAAGCTCAACCTGGCCTCGGGCGGCAACGGCACCACCACGCACCTGATGGGCGAGCTGATGAAGCAGCAACTGGGCCTGTTCATCACCCACATTCCGTACAAAGGCTCGGGCCAGGCCATGGGCGACGTGCTGTCGGGCCAGATCGAAGGCACCTTCGCCACCGCGCCGGGCGCCGTGGGCCATGTCAAATCCGGCACGCTGCGCGCCCTGGCCGTGACCAGCGCCGCGCCAACGCCGGCCTTGCCTGGCGTGCCGACCTTTGAAAGCAGCGGCGTCAAGGGCCTGACGGTGACCCACTGGTTCGGCCTGCTGGCCCCGGCCAAGCTGGCCCCCGAGGCCGACGCCGCCCTGCAGCAGGCCCTGACCCGCGCCTTGGCCGCCCCGGCGCTGCAGCAGCGCCTGACGGCCATGGCGGTGGACCTGACGCCCGGCACGCCGGCGCAGTTCGTGCAGCGCATGGAAGCCGACAGCGCGCGCTGGGCGCGGGTCATCCAGGACGCCAAGATCAAGGTCGACTGATGCCCGCCTTGCCGCCGCCCTTCGCCGTCGATCTGCGCAGCGACACCGTCACCCACCCGACCCAGGCCATGCGCCAGGCCATGGCCCAGGCGCCCCTGGGCGACGACGGCCTGGAGGGCGACCCCACGGTGCGCGCGCTGGAGGAAACCGCCGCCGCCCTGCTGGGCAAGCCGGCCGGCCTGTTCGTGGTCAGCGGCACCATGGGCAACCTGCTGGCCGTGCTGGCCCACGCGCGCGGGCCGGGCGAGGTGCTGGCCGGCGCCGGCAGCCACCTGCTGAACGCCGAGCGTGCCGGCGCCGCACTGGCCGGCCAGCATTACCGCGGCCTGCCCGACCCTGGCGGCCGGCTCGACCCGCAAGCCTTGGCCGAGGCCATCGACCCCCGGCCCACCGGCCGCTGCCCCACCGCCCTGATCGCGCTGGAGAACACCCACAACGCCGCCGGCGGCAGCGTGCTGTCGGCCGCCGACATGGGCGCCGTGCACGCCCTGGCCCGGCGGCACGGCGTGCCGCTGCACACCGATGGGGCGCGCCTGTTCAACGCCGCCGTGGCGCTGGGCGTGCCCGCCGCCACCCTGGCCGCCGCCACCGACACGCTGAGCATCTGCCTGTCGAAAGGCCTGTCGGCCCCGGTCGGCGCCGTGCTGCTGGGCCCGGCCGACTTCATTGCCCGCGCGCGCGCGCTGCGCCGCGTGCTGGGCGGCACCTTGCGCCAGGCCGGCGTGATCGCCGCCGCCGGGGTGGTGGCGTTGCAGCAGATGGTGGAACGCCTGGCCGACGACCACCGCCGCGCGCGCGCCCTGCATGCCGGCCTGTGCGCGCTCGACCCGGCCTGGTGCGACACCCGGCCCCCCGCCACCAACCTGCTGCGCGTGCGTGTTGGCGCCGACAGCGCCGCCGCCCAACACTGGGAAGCCGCCCTGGCCGCCCACGGCGTGGGCGTGCGCGCCGCCGGCGCCGGCTGGCTGCGCCTGGTCACCCACCGGCACATCGACGAGGCGGGCGTGGCCCAGGCGCTGACCGCGTTCGCGGCCGTGCGTGAAGCGCGGATGGGGCGCTAGCGCTTCAAATTTCAGGCGCGCGCGGTCGCCAGGTCAGCTCAGGGGAGGGCGGCGAGGCGCTGGCATCGCTCCTGGGGGGTGTTTCGGTGTCAAAATTGGCCGTGGTCGGCACAGGTAAATCCTGAGCAGCTATAAAAATAGAAGTGACGGCCGGATGGCGTGGGGCGAGTGTGGGCCGAAAATCCGCCCCACCAACCGCGCGCCGGGCCGACTCGGCGCCCGTATTCAGGCCTGCCAGACCCCGAAGCCGGCCGAGCGCAGGTCGATCCCGACTTCCACCTCGCGCGCGGCCGCCTCGTCGTAGCGCATGGGGTTGAAGCCTTCGTACAGATCCGGCAGCAGCCGCAACCCGTACTTCAGCACGTAAGGGTTGGCCTGGATGCCGGCCTTGTGGCGGTCAAAGCGCACATCCGGGTCCAGCCCGGTCATGCCCACGTACACGCAGGGCCTGCCGGCCACGTAGCCCGGGTTGCAGCGGCGAAACTTGGCCTCTTGCAGCACATCCGGATGCAGCTCGACCACGTACACGTGGTGGTGGGGGCGGCGTGGCATGGGGTGGCGAGCGGGTTACGCAGCGGGTTACGCAGCGGGCTGGCGGGGCAGAAAACGGCGCCTGTTCTCGACGGCCGCGCCGCAGCGGGGGCGGTACACCGGCTTCAGGCCCGTGCCACCCGTGGCGACGGCAACCGCCGCGCCCACGTGGAATGGATGGGTTCGGAAAAAATCAAATGTAGTCCAGCGGAAGGGCGGTCGTGTACTTGATTTGTTCCATGGCAAAACTGGAGGAGATGCCGGCGAAGTCCAATCTGCTGACGAGGCGCTTGTAGATATTGTCGTAAGCCTCGACGCTGGGAACCACGACGCGCATCAAATAATCTGTGTCTCCGCTCATTCGGTAGAACTCGACGATCTCCGGTATATCCTTGACCACATCGAATAATTTTTGCATCCACTGGTCGTTGTGTTCCGTGGTTCGAATGGCGACAAAGACAGTGACGCCGACATTCAGCTTGCGCGGTTCCAGCAAGGCGACGCGCGCTCGAATATAGCCCTCCTGCTCCAATTTTTGCACGCGCCGCCAGCAAGGCGTGTGCGACAGGTGGACCAGTTGGCTGAGTTGCTGCAGGGACAGGGATGCGTCGTGCTGTAAATGCAACAAGATTAATTTATCAATTTTATCCAGCATGACCTCGTGCTCTTGGTTCTTTGAATGAATATACAGGGGTCATGGATATATGCCATACTGAAAATGGCAAAAATCAACCGTCAATCCTTGCTGCCCGGATTTGGGTGTCACGTTCCGGCCGATGGGGTGGTCGCCGGACAACCCGCTCAGGCTTGCCATGGTACCAATCCTTCAAGGCCCGAACCGGTGTGTGGGGGCACAGCGCTGGTGCGTCCATTGAAGCGCTCGACCATCCCGGTGGTCCTGAATGTGTTGGGGCGAGTCGGCCGCTGCTTGCTCCCCAACGGCGGGCGCAGCCGGTCAAGCTCGCAGCCTGCCCGTGGGTGCCCGCGTCTTGGCGATCTGGGCAAGGATACAGGCCAGAGCGGGAGCCATCAGGGTACAGAGTTCACGCGCGACCGCCAGCAGCTCATCCAGGGGCAACAGGGTCTTGCACGGCCGGTGTGGGGACCGAGTCGGTGCGGGCGGCGATCTCGGCACGAATGGCCGGGGTGACGCGGGCGCTCTTGTGCAGGCCGGTGACGATGGCGATACGACAATGGGCGCTTGCAGTCGCTCAGTCAAGACCCGCAAAACCTCGCAGGCCCCGAACAGCGTTTGATACCAAAAGGCGTTCAAAGTCATCAAACGCGTTTGCGTTGAGCCCTTCGACGGGCTCAGGACAGGCTTGTCGAAACGCCGCGCCGGGCTTCGGCAAGCTCGGCCTGAACGGTTCTTGTAGTTTGAACGCCAATCGGTATGACATTCACCCAATCGTCCGGGATGCGAAATCTAAATATACTGGATGGATTGTTTGCCTATTTTTAGTCGCTTTATTTTCAGCCAATAATAATATGAAAAAACCCAGAATAAAGCCTGTATTGACTGTAATCTGGGTTTTTCTTGGCAAGGGCCAGGTTGCTTAGTTAATTGAGACGTTGCCTTCTTTCACGACCCTTTGCCAGCGCAGCATATCTTGCTGGAGAAAACTCTGGAACTCGCCGGCTGTCTTTTGTTGAGGGACGACGCCGCTGCGAGTGAATTTTTCGATGGTCGCCGGATTTTTTAGAACTGAATTGACGCTTCGGTTCAGTTTCTCGACGACCTCCGAAGGCATTCCAGATGGTCCCACGATGCCGTAATAAACGCCTACGTCATACTCTGGATAGCCCAATTCCTTGAAAGTCGGTACATCGGGTGTCAGAGGTGAGCGGTGATCGCCCGTGATGGCCAGCGTTTTGATTTTATCCGAATTGGCATTGCCGAGCAGGGGGTTGATCAGCATGTTCACCTGTCCCCCCATCAATGCCGCGAGCGCATCGCCGCCGCCTTTGTAAGGGATATGCATCAATTTGGTCCCGGTAATTTGCTCAAACAATACCGTGGCCATATGAGGTGTTCCGCCAACGCCGGAAGAGCTGTAGTTCAGTTTTCCGGGATTGTTCTTGGCGTAGGCGATGAGATCCTTCAGTGTATCTATTTTTAGCGCCTTGTTGACTTTAAGATCGACTGGGGCGATTCCGAAGTATGCAATCGCCGCCAAATCTTTCTTGGGATCGAAATCGAGGTCTTTGTAAATGGCAGGGCTGATGGCGATGCTGTTGGCCACAACCAAAAGCGTATAGCCATCCTTGGCGGCATGGGCCACGTAGCCTGCGGCGATATTTCCTGCAGCGCCTGATTTGTTCTCCACGATGATGGTTTCACCAAGCTCAGTGCTCAGTTTATCGGCGATCACCCTGGCAACAAGATCGATACTGCTGCCCGCCGAAAATCCGACTACAAATCTGATGGGTTTGGTGGGGTAGGATGTCGGTTGCGCGACGACGGAGGTCATGGTCAGCGCCAGCACGGCTCCGAAGAGTCCGTGCACTACATTTTTTACTTTCATCATCTTTCCTGTCTCAGGTTGAACAAAGTGGCCTGTCGAAGCAGCCGCTTGGGTTATGCCGTATCCACGGCATGAAGTATTTTTTGGAATATTTCATTGGCGTATGTTGCCTCCAGCCAGCGGATGACGGCAACCATGCGCCGCTCGGGCTCCACCCACACCAGCGAGCTGCCTGCCCCGATGCCAAAATAGCTTGAGGCCGAAACGGCAGGAAAAATTCTCTGGCTGTCATTCAGCCAGGTAAGGTAGCCATAATAGGGTGCGATCTCGCAGGGTTGGAGCATTTGGCGAATCCAGGCTTCGGAAAGCACGCGCTCACCACCAGCATTTTTGCCGAAATTAAGCATCATTTGCGCAATTTTGGCCTGGTCACGGGCACTGATGGACATGCCGCCACCCCAGTGAGTGCCCCCGGTGACGGACTGCATGCGTTGGCCGTTGATTTCTACCCACGAGTTGTCGTAGCCGAGCCATTGCCAGTCTTCCGACGCGCCGAGCGGACGCATAATCGTTTCTCGAAACACATCGGGCAAGGGTTTTTCAAACAGGTACAACAGCGCCAGCGCCAACTGATTGACGCGGATGTCGTTGTATTCCCAGTAGGTTCCCGCAGCTTGCAAAGGCCGCGCGTCGCCTTTCACGCCCTCGGCGGGGGTGCCAAAGGTAGCGGTGCTGTAGCGATCGGCTTGATCGGGTATGTCCCAGAGCGTTCCGCCCCATTCGCTGGTCTGCTGCAACAGCTGCTTCCAGGTCACTTGCGCGTTGTTGCCCTCGTCGAAACCGATACCCTGCAAGCGTGAGCCGATGCGTTCGTTCACATCTGAAATAAGGCCTCGGTCGTACGCGATTCCGGCCAGCAGTGCCAGATAGGTCTTGACAACGCTGTAAGTCAAATCGGCGCGATCAGGCTCTCCCCATGCGGCCAGCTCCGAGCCTTCGCGCACGATGACGCCGGACGCGGGACCCCGAGAGTGAATGGGGCCGTACAGTCGATTCCAGGGCGGCCTCTCTTGCAAATGCACGCCGAAATTTCCATTGGCGTCACGGTCCCATGGCGATTCATGGGCTTCGGCAAAGGTGATTATGTCTTTGAATTTTGTCATCAAGGCTCCTTTTTTATTTGTCAACTCAAATATATAAAATTACTTGGAAATAATTTCATGTGTTTATGAATTCGATCCCTTCGGGTAACGAGCCTGCGGCTTGGCGGTGGCTTGAAGGCGATCCATGGCGGCAGCAACACCGTCGCCCTTCAGCTTGACACCGGACATGCGCAGGCCCATCTGGCATCCGCCCAGCGTGGCGATCAGCGCAAGATCATTGGTGTCGCCCAAATGGCCGATTCGAAACATCAACCCTTTCAGTTTGCCCAAGCCCGTGCCCAGAGACATATTGAAGTTTTCATAAATCAGTTTTCGGACTTGGTCCGCATCCACACCCTCTGGCATCATTACCCCTGTCAGCACCGGAGAATGGCGGCCGTCCTCCACACATTGTATTTCCAGGCCCCAAGCGCGTACCGCGGCGCGGCAGGCTTCAGCCAGTCTTTCATGCCGGGCAAAGATATTGTCCAAGCCTTCTTCCAGAAGCATGTCCAGAGATTCCGACAAGCCATAGAGCAAATTTGTGTTGGGGGTGTACGGCCAGTACCCCGTTTTGTTCATCTCGATAATTTCATCCCAGGCCCAAAAAGCGCGCCCCATGGAGGCGTGCTTACTGGCCTCCAGCGCCTTGGTCGAGACGGCGTTGAAGCTGATGCCAGGAGGGAGCATGAGCCCCTTTTGAGAGCCGCTGATCGTGACATCCACGCCCCATTCATCGTGGCGGTAATCGACGGAACCCAGTCCGGATATCGTGTCGACCAGCAACAATGCGGGATGCCCCGCCGCATCGATGGCACGGCGCACGGCGGCGATGTCGGATGTGACGCCGGTGGAGGTCTCGTTATGGACGACGCATACCGCCTTGATGACGTGCTCTTTATCCTGGCGCAAGCGCGCTTCTATCTTGTCTGCTTGTACACCTCTGCGCCAGCCTTCGATACCTGGCATGCCCAGGAACTCGGGTACCAGGCCCAAGCGCTCCGCCATTTTTTTCCACAGCGAGGCGAAATGGCCTGTTTCATACATCAGGACGGTATCGCCCTTGCCCATGGTATTGCTCAGGGCCGCTTCCCAGGCCCCAGTTCCGGATGCGGGGTATATCACGACAGGTTGCCCCGTCTTGAATATTTTCCCAATATCGGCAAGTACTTTTCGGCCCAGTTCACCAAATTCCGGCCCGCGGTGATCTATGGTTGGGTAGCTGATGGCCCGCAAAATTCGATCCGGAACTGGGCTTGGCCCAGGAATCTGGAGGTAATGATGGCCGGCAGGATGAAAATTCAGGTTGGGCATTGAAAGGGCTCCTGGATAGGCGTTCTACTGAACGCCAGGTTATACGTTATTGAAATACAGCCGAATCGAGTCGACGGCAGGCGCGGTTAAATAATAGCCTCGGGTTTCGATTCGGCTACCTTAAGGTAGTCTATGGCGCTTTGCAGCGCTTGCTGCAAATCGGCCATCAAATCCTTGCAGTCTTCCAGGCCGGCATGAATACGGACGATTTTTCCTTGTGGCTGATAAGACGAGGCGCTGCGTTTCGGTGCATCCATTGGCAGCACCAAGCTTTCATAGCCACCCCAGGACAATCCGATGCCGAACAGGTGAAGTCGATCAATGAAGCGAGCGAATGCCGGAGCGGGCATGGGGCGCATCTCGATGGCGAACAATCCGCTGGCACCCAGGAAGTCTCGTTTCCAAAGTGCGTGGCCGGGATCTTCCGGTAACGCGGGGTGCATCACACGTGCTACCAACGGATGCTGTGACAGCATTTGTGCCAAGCTTATACCAGTGTTCCCGTGTTGCTGCAGCCGAAGGGGCAGTGTGCGGATACCGCGCAAGGCCAGGAATATGTCGTCAGGCCCAATCGTTTGTCCAAAATCGTAGGCGCCTTTGCGCAGCAGGGGCCAGCCATGCTCGTTGGTGGTGACAACGCCCAGCAGCGCATCCGAGTGTCCGACAAGGTATTTGGTGGCCGCTTGTATCGAGATATCGACGCCGTGCTCGAATGGCTTGAAGTAGAGCGGCGTGGCCCAAGTATTGTCCATTGCGACATAGGCGCCGACTTTATGCGTCTGTTCGGCGATTGCGGGAATATCCTGCATTTCAAACATTCCCGAACCAGGAGCTTCAACATAGACCAGCCGAGTATTTTTGCGCAACAACGCGCTGATGCCCGATCCCATCTGCGGAGCGTAGAATTCTGCGGTGATATTGAAGCGCGCCAGGGTATCCTGTGCGAACGCGCGTGTCGGGCCGTAAACGCTGTCGGGCAACAGAACGTGGTCACCGCTGGAGAGTACCGACAAAATAGCATGTGTGCAGGCGGCCAACCCGGACGGGAATACCAGAGATCGATAACCGCCTTCCATGTGGGTTATCAGCTCTTCCAACGCGCGGGTAGTGGGCGTGCCGAAACGGCCGTACGAGGCGTAGGGGTTGTCCGGCTGCTTGCGCGACTCCCACTGTTCTAGCGAATGGGCCAGCACGGTAGAGCCACGGTAGATGGGTATATTGACCATTCCGCCATGGCGGGCGGGATCTCTTCCGCCGTGGAGCAGTTCTGTGCAGGCTTGCAGTTTCTGGTGCATGAAATTGGTAAAAAACTCAGTCAAAAATAAAAATCTGAGAATATTTTACGCATTGAAGGCGATGGTAATATCCTATATTTCCTAATAATTACGGATGTTTGTAGAAAATATTTCTAAGAAAATTAATTTTTATAGTATATTTTTCTAAGTTAAATGTGATTAACCCTTGCCACAAGCTTCAAATCACGGGCTGTGAGCCGGCCAGCTTTGGCCGCAAGATGAGCGCGGATGGCGCGAAGGTATGGGCTACAGGGGCGGCAGTTACACGGTCTGCCAGATCGAATGCCATTTCGTGTGGGTGACGAAATATCGGTGCATGGTGGTATTCGAGATGAGAATATTCAAAGGACTGCTGAACGGGGAGCACATTCACATACCCAACGGCGTTTAAAAATAGCCAACCGTTTGCGCTGAGCCCGCCGGCAGGCTTCGAACAGGCTTGTCGGTACGCCGCACCGGGCTTCCACAAGCTTGTGGGTTCTTATGGGTGGAACGCCAATCGGTATCAGTTGGCCTTGGTGCCTTCGGCGGCGGGCTCGGGTGCCGGCACTTGCCGTGTGGGTGAATGCGAGCGGATCACCGCGTTCTGAAGGGGCACCCGTTCGGCCAGGCGCGTCGCGGGGTCGTAGAGCAGGGCGTAGGCGCTGGTGGCCACGACGATATAGCCTGCCCTGGGCTCTCCGCCGGTTTTTTCGCTGGGATGAATCGTCACGCAATCCAGCCCCGGTGGTGGTGGTGTTGGGTTTTGGACTTGATTCTTGGCCCGGCACTGGGTGGCCGGCAGCACGTAACGCTGGGCGAAGTCCTGCGCGGCCGAATGGCCGATCACGGGGAGCAGGGCGACGGCCATCAGAGCGGCGTAGGCCGTGGCCCACAGCACGATCGGCGTGACCACCAAAGAAAAGCCCAACACCACCACCACTATTCGGGTCATCAAGTGTTCTTCGCCACGGGGGCGACTCAGCAGACGGCGCGCCCAGGGGCCGAACACCTGTTTGACGGCGGCTTGTCCTGTCGCCTCCGGCCCGAAACGCCAGACCCACACCACGTACAGGGCCGCGAATACCAACAGGGCAACGCCAACCAGTGCGTACTTCTGGTAGAGGCCCAGAAGTGATGCGAACGACAGCGCCTTGGGCGCAATCGCCGCGATACCCACCCACGCCGCCAGCAGTTGGTCGAACGGGCTGCTGATCAGCGTGTTGTGGTCGATGTGAAAGCTGGCCCCCAAGCCCATCAGCACACCGTAGCCGAACAAGGACATCGCCAGGCTGAGTACCGCTAGCACCGTCGCCAGGTTGGCCAACCCGCCCCAAGCGCGCTTCTTGTCGGGCGTCTGCTGCGGCCCAGCGGCCGGTGGGCGACGCAGCCTGAGGTGGCCGATCAGGGGGCGATGGGGCAGGGGGCGGCGCAGCATGGCTCAGAGGGGACAACGGGGGAGGCCCATTGTGTCGTTTGGGTGCCGTCCGGCGGCCAGACCAGATCAAGGACGCCAGGTTGCGTCATGTGAGGCCCGTGTGCGCGACTCGGCGAGTGAGTCTGACAAAAATAGCCATATGTCGGCGCAAACAAACAATAGTTTGCTATCAAAATAGTAATTACTGGTGTGCCTGCCCAGGCTGCCGTACCTGGCTGTGTGTGGGGCGCGGGGCCGGCGCGCGCCCAGGCCCCCGCTGTTCAGGCTTCTACAACCACGTCTGCCCGGGCGGCGGGCTGGTCTGGATGGTGAACTCGGGCGTGCCGCCCAGCAAAAAGGCGCCCAACACCAGGCTCAGCAGCGACATGACCAGGCTGGCCCAGAACGCCGTCCCGAACCCGTCCAGGTGAAAGCCGCTGACCAGTTTGGCCACCAGCATCAGCACCAGCGCGTTGATCACCAGCAGAAACAGCCCGAAAGTCAGCAGCGTGAGCGGCAGCGTCAGCACCACCAGCAGCGGCCGCACCACCGCATTGGCCAGTCCCAGCAGCAGCGCCGCAATGACCAGCGTGCCCGCGCCGTCAAAGCTCAGACCCTTGAACATGTGGCTGACGACCCAGAGGGCGAGGGCGAGGATGGCCCAGTGGATGAGGAAGGGGGTGAGGTTGGAAAGCATGAACTATTTTCACTGGTACTCAAATTGGCATGCAATAAGTTGGCGATAGCGCGTCAAGCTCGGATCGGTTCTGAGGCGCAAGTCCAAGCGATAACTGTAGTTGATATCTTTGTCCAAGCGCTAATAAGATTGCTATCTTTGATCTTTTCAGGATCATAATTCTTGAGATAATCAACGGTCCATTTAAGTAAATCTGTACTTATTCCGGGGTATAGGAACTCATTTTCAAGTGAATCATTGGCGTAAGCCGTAATTTGCCAATACTCATCGCGCGAATTTTTTTGATGAGGGCCGATGATTGGTCGAATTCCTTCTTTAAGCGGAAAATACAACCAAGCATCAGTGTTTCGGAATCGCGTGATTTTTTTTAAATTATTAAGTAAAATGTTTCGCGTGTGATCTATGTTTAGAACTTGATGAATTTGTTCAGGACTGAGCAAATTTTCAGATGCGCGAACAGGTATTGTGAGGTGATGAGAAATTTCTTTGAGCGTTAATTTTTGACATTTCTTGGTGGTTTCGCCTATGTTGCCACCCGGGTATTTTATATCGCTATCAGTTAGGCACAATGAAAAATATCGACCATCTTGGGAGAGGTGGTTGAGTAATTTTTCTGTGGTATCGCCCCCGCCGGGAATCAGGATAGCGTTGAGTTTTGAGGGAAGGCGTTGATTCCAATGTGAACGCGAAAGCCACCTGGAATAAGTGAGATAAAGATGGCAGTCAAGTAAATTTTCGCCAATTAAAAATGTTGGTTGAACCAAGTCGTTCTTGGAAAATCTATGTAGCGGTATCTCTATTATGGTTTGATTTGAATTTTTGTTTTTTGAGATTGTGTTATTAAGAGAGTTAATTTCAACGTAAAATTCGAGATTTTTATGAAGGGAACCAATTTGCGATTGTTCGTTAGAGATTATTTGAAATATATTCTTTGTGCTTTGATTTAATTCTTTTAAAGAAATAATGTATTCTAGGCACGTTGCATCTCCGGATATGATGTGATCGCCTTGTGCTCTGGCTTGTGCGATATTTTGTATTGCTTGAGCTGTTTGCTCCGATTTTCTATATTCGGTTTTGAGCTCATTTTCTAATTGCTGCGATAAAAAAATGAGCATTTCAATTGGTGCTAAAAAAACCGAGTGGCCAATTTTTTAGAAATCCGTTGGAATCAAATGTCGTCGTTTGGACTGATGAGGGTGAGTCAAAAGTCTCTTTATCGAATAGAACTATATTAACAGAGTCTTCATCTAGTTTCCCTGTTTGAATCAATTTCCCAAGTCTATTTATTAAAGCTTCACTGTGGGTTTCGACGACAATTTTTATGGATTTAGATTTGTCGCCATCGATCGCTAGCATTAGTAGATCAGCCACCTTGGCTTGGATTTTTGGATGGAGGTGTAATTCCGGTTGTTCGATTGCAAGCGTTGTGGCGTTTGTAAAATTTTTGCCTCGCAAATCAAATCCCTTCAGCGCCCATAGCTGTACTGCAATTGGAAGAAGCTGAGAATATCCAAAACCAGTATCAGCCAAATTCACCTTGGCTTTTGTTTTATCATCGATAAGGTACAGCGATACATGACCTTTCGATTCTTCTAGATCAATATACGCGTCAAGTGCTCTTCCAAGCCAAGATTGAAGGTCCTCTCGCTGCCGTCGCGTTAAGCTACGCAAATATTCGGCGAAATTTTCGCCTTTGGGATCTAGTTCATTGGTTGCTAATCCCTGATGTCGATAGTATCTCTCAGCGGCTGCTCTTAGTGGGGTGATGTATGAGATCTGTTGGAATTCGCGTTGAAGAAAATACGATATTAATTCAATCAATTCATCTAATTTATCGCTCCAAAGGAGTTGTCTGATGGTGAGAAAATCTGGTGTATCTATGTTCCAATCTAAGACAGATTTTCTCCAGAGCCCTTCATTTTTTTGTGAATCTTTTATTTGTGCTAAAAATTCATCTTTTGATATCGGCTCGAGATGCAAAATTAAATTGGAGATAGATGTTTTTTTTGTTCGTCCGTGAACTAAATCTTGAATTTTTTGATGTAACGCGTAATCAATGGTTTTGATTGTTTCGAAATTTTCGACATTCGATTTATCAAATTCTTCTCGTCGTTTTATGAAATTTGGGAATATTGTTTGAGAAGGTGAGATAATGTAGGTTGCTTTGATTGATTTGGAAATGTCTACATCGTCAAATTTTGCTGATTCGAGTTGAAATGGGGCGCTAAAAACGAATTCGAAACATACGTCAAGAAATTTGAATTTTATCTGACTGACGAAGCTTGGGATGCGCCCTGTAGTAGAATTCTCTTCGGAGTTTCCTGTTCTGCGTATCGTGAACTCTATTGTGCTATTTCGAGGTTTTATTTTGTCAATTTTATTAGGGTCGATATGGAATGAATGCGCATATATTATTTCGCTGGGTAAGTCTAGCTGGCATTTAATTTTAATTCGATCTTGATCTTGATGATGGGATAGCGCTTCATCAAAACTTCCAAAATCAACCAATCGCCCATACCACAATAATGGTTCACTTGTCCTGACTTCGGCGGTCTGACGCAATAGAGGAAGTGTTCGTAGAAACGTGCTCTTTCCTGAGCTGTTGGTTCCGAGTAGAATGGTAATTGGCGCAATTCTAATTTCGCCGGTATTTGATAGGCTTCTTAGGCCCTGAATTTCTAGAGAGTTCATAATATTCAGTTAGCTCAGATTTTATCGGCCGCACAAATCCCGCAACCCCGTCACCCGATTGAGCACCACTTCTTTCGCCGCCTGATGCTCCCGTAGATTCACCACAAGGAACCCGTGCGGCTCAAACTGAAAGCGCTCTTCAGGCTGGGCGTTGGCGAGGGTAGGTTCGACCACGGCGCGGACGGTTTTGAGGCTTCCGGGGTTCAATGGCGTCAAAGCTTCCTGGTACCAACGTCATGCTGCTTTTCGGTTAGCCGGCGGTCGTTCTTTAGCGCGGAAACGCGAATAAGCCTCTAGGTCGAGACGCCTTAGCGCTTGCTGGGTGTGCGCGGCGCGGGCGCATCCTCAGCAGGGACGACTTTGTCGAAGGCTTTCGCCAGTCGCTGTGCCCGCAAGGCAGATTTGCGCAGCGCCGCGTCCAGCTGGCGCGGCGGAAGGATCAGGCTCTGGCTGTTGCGTCGTCGGGTTTGAGTCGGTTCCATAGTTTTGGCTCCTTGACCGTGAGTTCATTGTCACTGCATTCAGCGACCAGCACGGCCTTGCGCACACGGGAGTTGTCGAAAAGCGCCCAATCGTCCGCCAACGGCGCATACATCTCAAAAAAATTGGCCCGGCTGCGCTCAAACCGGCGCCGCACCACGTCGGCCGGCACGTCGTGCCCGCCCAGGCTGACGCGCAGTTTCACGCGGCGCACGGCCAGTTGCGCGTTGGCGAGCGAGAAGTAGTAGATGCCGATGCGGTAGCCGCTGGCCTTCAGGCGCCGCAGAAAGGGCGCGAAGCTGCGGCTGGAGAGGGTGGACTCAAAAGCAAAGCTGTCGCGTGCCTCGGCCAGCTCGTCCAGGCGCCGCAGCATGATGCGGCCGGCAGCGATGGCGACGGTGTCGGTGTGCTGGCCGCTCAGGCCGCGGGCGATGTAGTCGGCGTTGACGAAAACGCGGATACCCAGGGCGTCAAGAATGGCGTCGGCATGGGTGGATTTGCCGGCGCCGTTGGGGCCGGCAAAGATGATGACGCGGGGCGCGTCATCACCTGGGGGCTTTTTTACTTGCCCCACGAATCCCTAAGCCCCGTCACCCGGTTAAACACCAGCTCCTTGCCCGGCTGATGCTCGCGCCGATCGGCGACAAAGAAGCCATGCCGTTCAAACTGAAAGCGCTCTTCGGGTTGGGCCTGGGCGAGGGCGGGTTCGACGACGGCGCGGGCCGTGCGCAGGCTGTGGGGGTTCAGGGCCTTCAAAAAATCCTTGCCGCCGGCGTCGGGCTGCTCTTCGGTGAACAGGCGGTCGTACAGATGCACGGTGGCGTGCAGGCCATCGGCGGCGCCAACCCAGGTGATGACGCCTTTGACTTTGACGCTGTCGGCGCCGGGGGTGCCTGATTTGGTGTCGGGGACCAGCTTGGCCAGCACCTTCGTGATGTGGCCTTCGGCGTCTTTGGTAGCGCCGGTGCACTCGATGACGTAGCCGTATTTCAGGCGCACTTTGTTGCCTGGGAACAGTCGGAAGAAGCCCTTGGGCGGCACTTCGGCGTAGTCGTCGCGCTCGATCCAGACCTGGCGGCCCAGGGTGAAGTGGCGCTGGCCCATTTCGGGGTGGTGGGGGTGCACGGGGGCGCTGCAGGGCTCGAGGTGGGCGGGGCCCATCAGCTCGTCCCAGTTGGTGATCTCCAGCGCCAGGGGCTCCAGCACGGCCATGGCGCGGGGGACGACGGGGTCCAGGGTTTCGCGCAGGGCGGCGTCGAGGGCGGCGTAGTCGGTCCAGGCGCCGCCGCTTTTGGTGACGCCAGACCGTTCAGCAAACAGGCGCAGCGCCTCGGGCGTGTAGCCGCGCCGGCGCAGGCCGACCAGGGTGGGCATGCGCGGGTCGTCCCAGCCGTTCACATGGCCTTCTTCCACCAACTGGCGCAGCTTGCGTTTGCTGGTGATGACGTGGCCGACGTTCAGGCGGCCAAATTCGTACTGGCGCGGAGGCGGGGCGGTGAGCAGGCCGCCTTCGGCCAGGCGCTCCATCAGCCAGTCGTAAAACGGACGCTGGTCTTCAAACTCCAGCGTGCAGATGCTGTGGGTGATTTGCTCCAGCGCGTCCTCGATCGGGTGGGCAAAGGTGTACATCGGGTAGATGCACCAGGTGTCGCCGGTGTTGTGGTGGGTGGCGCGGCGGATGCGGTACAGGGTGGGGTCGCGCAGGTTGATGTTGGGGCTGGCCATGTCGACCTTGGCGCGCAGCACCATGGCGCCGTCGGGGTGCTTGCCATCGCGCATTTCCCTGAAGCGGGCCAGGTTGTCGGCCGGGCTGCGGCTGCGGAAGGGGCTGTCGATGCCGGGCTTGCCAAAGTCGCCGCGGTTGGCGCGCATTTGCTCGGGGGTTTGCTCGTCGACGTAGGCGTGGCCGGCCTCGATCAGGTATTCGGCCGCGCGGTACATGAAGTCGAAGTAGTCGCTGGCGAAGTACTCGTGCGGCTGGCGCATGCCGGGGCGGGCCGGGTCGTCGGCGAAATGGTGGTCCCAGCCCAGCCAGCGCACGGCTTCGCGGATGGCCTCGACGTATTCCTGCTCTTCCTTCTCGGGGTTGGTGTCGTCAAAGCGCAGGTGGCAGACGCCGCCAAATTCGGCGGCCAGGCTGAAGTTCAGCCAGATGCTCTTGGCGTGGCCGATGTGCAGGTAGCCGTTGGGCTCGGGCGGAAAACGGGTGCGCACCTTGGCCGGATCGGCCATGCCGGCCTGGTGGCTGGGGCCGTCGCCGGGCTCGCCGCCCCAGTGTCGGCCGGCGTAGGTGCCGTGTTGCAGGTCGTGTTCGACGATCTGGCGGATGAAGTTGCCGGCCTTGGTGGGCTCGGCGGCCGGTGCGGCCTTGTTGTTCGTGGGCGAGGACATGGCTGAATTCTAGGGCGCGCCCTCGTGCATGCGGCCCCCACGCGGCCCGTGGCAGGCCGTCCGACAGCCGCGCGCGGCCTGCGCTGACAGCGCCAGGGGCGAGGCCAGGTTACTCTTGGATACCGCCTTCACGTTGCAGAAGTGCGCCAACAGGCGCGATCCGGCGTTGAATGCAGGCATGGGTGGCACGCATCCAGTGGTGCGTGCCCGGCCCCGCAACCAGGAGAATGAACATGAAATCCTTCCAACGCTTTCTAGCTGCCGGCCTGATCGCCGCCGGGGCGCTGGGCGCCGCCGGCATGGCGCAGGCCCGCGACGTGCAGTGGTCGGTGGGCATTGGCGTGCCCGGCGTGTCGGTGGGCGTGGCCACGCCGGCGCCTTACTACGCGCCGGCCCCGGTGTATTACCAGCCCGCCCCGGTGTACGTGCAGCCGCGCCCGGTGTACGTGGCGCCGCCCGCGTACTACGCGCCGCCGCGCGCCTATTACGGCGGCCCGCCGGTGTATTCGATTGGCGTGTGGGGCGGCGGTGGCGGTCGCCATCACCGTGGGCACCACTACCGCGGGCGTGGCGGCGGGGGCGGTGGTCACTGGCAGCATCGCCGTTGATCCCCGCCGACCGGGGCTGACAACCCTGGGTTTTGGGCGCAAAATCGGTCCTGGTGAGCTTTACGTCGGCGAACGTCGGCCGACGAACTCCCGCCGGGAACAGGCCCGCAGTGCCCAGACCGGCCACTCCAAGGTGACCACCCTTGACACCCGCTCCGCGTGAGCGGGTTTTCTTTTTGGGGCGCCAGGTCGGCCGCGCGGTCCGGTTGTGCCCAGGGGGGCGAAAAGTGGCGTGAGGCGATACCGAAGGGTGTTTTTGATGGTTCTGGCACTGAATTAACAGTCTGGCGGTGGGTCGCCGGGTAGCATGCCGGTTCTGCTTTTGGACCTTGATGTGCCCATGACCTCCCACCCCTCCCGATCCACCCCGGTGGCCGATCCGGCCGCGTCCGCCGCCCGACCAGACCAGGTGCTGTGCCTTGGGCCGGCCGATTTGGCCGTGGCCGCCCGGCGCGGCATTCTGACCCCGGGGCAGGGCGAGGCGCTCTGGCGCTACGGAGTGCAGCGCGGCCTGGTGCGGGCGGCGGCGGCCGGCGCGGAGGCGGAGGCGGCCGCGCTGCCACCCTCGGCGCGCAGCCCGCGCTTTGGCCTGACCCAGGTGCTGTACTACTTTGGCGGCATGCTGGCCATCGGCGCGATGACGCTGTTCATGAGCCTGACCTGGGACGCCGCGGGCGCCTGGGGCATCACGGTGTTGGCGGCGCTGTACCTGGTGGGGGCGCTGGCCGTGGCGCGCCATTTCAAGCGCGGCGGGCTGGCGGTGCCGGCCGGCATCCTGACCACGCTGGCGGTGTGCCTGGTGCCGCTGATCGTGTGGGGGGTGCAGATGGGCCTGGGCCTGTGGCCGCCGGGCGCCATGGGCAAGCGCTTTGGCGAATACCACCGCTTCATCGACGGGCGCTGGCTGACGCTGGAACTGGCCACCCTGGCCGCTGGCGTGGTCATGCTGTGGCTGTACCGGCTGCCGTTCATGGTGATGCCGCTGGCGGTGACGCTGTGGTACATGAGCATGGACGTGGGCAACCTGCTGATGGGCGGGCAGGGCTTCGACTGGACCTTGTCGCGCAACATCACCCTGGTGTTCGGGCTGGCCACGCTGGCCATGGCCATGTGGGTGGACGTGCGCACCCGCCGCGCACGCGAGCCAGACTGGCGGCAGGACTACGCCTTCTGGCTGTACCTCTTCGGTGCGATCATGGCCTGGTGCGGGCTGTCGCTGATGAATTCGGACTCCGAATGGGGCAAGCTGGGCTACGCGCTGATCAACGCCGCCCTGGTGCTGCTCGGGGCGGCCATTGGCCGGCGCGTGTTCACGGTGCTGGGCGCGTTGGGCGTGGCGGGGTACCTGGGCTACCTGAGCTGGCACGTGTTCAAGGGCGCGCTGCTGTTTCCCATCGCGCTGACGCTGATCGGGCTGGGCGTGATGGCCCTGGGCGTGTGGTGGCAGCGGCACGAGGCGGCGCTGCAGGCCCGCCTGGCGCGCTGGGTGCCCGAGGGGCTGCGCCCGCGCTGAGCCGCTGCCGCCCGGCGCGCCTACATCGCCTTGAACAGGTGCGCGTACAGGCGGCTGACCACCAGGCGCTCGGGGCTGCCGCGCAGGCTCAGGTGCAGCTTGCCGGCTTCGTCGCGCTGCACGCGGTCGATGGCGTCGGCGCGCACCAGGGTGGCGCGGTGGATCTGCCAGAACTGCCGAGTGTCCAGCTGGGGCAGCAAGTCCTTCAGCGGCGTGCGCAGCAGGTGCTCGCCCTCGGCGGTGACCACGCGCACGTACTTGTCGGCCGCCTGCAGGTACAGCACCTCGGTCAGCGGCACCATGCGGATGGTGGCGCCGCCCGTGCCCGGCGCGCCGACCTGCAACTGGCGCAGCGGCGCGGCGCCGCTTTCGGGGGCCGCCGCCGGCTGGATGGCGGCCAGCAACCGGCGCAACTGCTCGGCGGTGCTGGCCAGATCGGCGTCGGTGCTGGCGATGGTTTGCGCAGCTGGCTTGGCTTGTGGGGCCAGCCCAAGACGCAGTTTTTGCACGGTTTTTTGCAGGCGCGCGGGCTGCACCGGCTTGAGCAGGTAGTCCAGCGCCTGGGCCTCGAAGGCCTGCACCGCGTACTGATCGTAAGCGGTGACAAACACCAGCGCCGGAAACGGCCCATCGGCTGCGTCCCACGCGTCGGCCAGTTCGGCGGCGGCGTCCAGGCCGCTCAAGCCGGGCATGCGGATGTCGAAGAACAGCACGTCGGGCCGCCGCGCCAGCGTCTCGCGCACCGCGCTGGCGCCGTCGCCCACGCTGGCGACGACGCGCAGCTCGGGCCAGGCGCGCGCCAGCTCGGCCTGCAAGGCGGCGGCCAGCAGCGGCTCGTCCTCGGCGATCAGGGCGGTGGGGTTGGCGATGGTCATGGCCGTATCAGTGGTTCACGTCAGCGCGCAACAAAAAGGCCGCGGAGCAGGCCAGTCCAGCGGCAGCCGTGGCCGGGGTGTGCCCGGCCAGTGGCGGCGCCCCCGGACGGGGCGAGGCGCAACACGCCGAAGGCTGTGCAGCCTGGGGGCGAGCGTCATCTTTCTCGCAGCACCAACCGGTCGGCATCGATACGCACGTCGAAATGGCGCAAAAAGGACTGGCCCAGCAGGGCTTGCTCGGGCGCGTTCATGCGCAGGCCGGCGATCACGGTGGCGTCGTTGTGCACCAGCGGCCCGGCCTTGACCGGCACGCCGTGGATGCGGCGCCCTTCGCGCGAGCCATTGGCCGTGCTCAGGGTAACCGGCGTGCCCTCGGGCAGGCGCGCGACGCGGGCGATGCTTTCGCTGATGGCCACGCTGCTGGCCCCGGTGTCGACCAGGAAGTGCACCGGCACGTGGTTGACCTCGCCGGCCACGTAAAAGTGGCCGTCTGGCGCGCGCGGAATCACCAGCTCACCCCCGGCCTGGGTGTAGGGGCTGAGGGCGGCGCGCTGGCGCGCTTCCCACCAACTGAAACCGGCGTACAGCAGGCCGGCCAGCGCCAGCCAAAACGCCAGCAGCGCCAGCGTGCTGCGGCGCAAGGTGCTGGCCGTGCTGCGGAGAGGGGGCGGGGCGGACATCGGGCTTGAGTATGCCCCGGCGCTGGCGCCCCGCGCCGCTCGGGTGTTCATGGCGCGGGTGCCAGCGGCAGTTCCAGGCGCACGCGGGTGCCGGTGTCGGGGCTGGATTGCAGCGTGACTTGGCCGCGCCCGCCGTAGGCCGAGGCCACGCGCTCGCGCACCTGGGCCAGGCCGAAGCTGCCCGCGCGCGGCGGTGCGGCCGGGTCCATGCCCATGCCGCTGTCGCGCACCGTCAGCACCAGCCGGTCGCCTTCGCGCGCCGCTTCGACGGCGATCTGGCCGCCTTGCACGCGCGGCTCCAGGCCGTGCTGGATGGCGTTTTCGACCAGGGGTTGCAGCAGCAGCGGCGGCAGCGGCAGGGCCGCCAGCTCGGGCGGCAGGTGCAGCGTGTAGGCCAGGCGCGGGCCCATGCGGATGGCCATCAGCTCCAGGTAGTCGCGCAGGCGCTCGAACTCGGCCGCCAGCGGGTGCTGCGTGGCGCGCGACGAATTCAGCGTGGCGCGCAGGTAGTCGTTCATGCGGTCCACCATCTGCTGCGCCGCCGGCGGGTCGATGGCGATCAGCGCGCGCAGGTTGGCCAGGGTGTTGAACAGCATGTGCGGTTCGAGCTGGCTTTGCAGCAGGCGCAGCCGGGCCTCGGTGGCGTCGCGCTCGGCGGCGTTCTTGCTGGCCTGCAGCGCGGCGGCGTGGCCGCGCAGGTGAAAGTAGAAGCTGGCCACGCCGCCGGCGGCGATGGTGATGACCAGCCCGATCTGGTTGTCTTGCGCGGTGCGCGGGCTGGCGTCGTAAACAAGGGCGCTCAGCGCATCGCCGGTCAGGTAGCCGCAGGCGATGCCGGCGGACGCCAGCAGCACGCCGCGCCAGCCCTTGGGCCAGCCGTGGCCGCCGTCCACGCCGGGGTGGCAGTGGCGCGCGGGGAAGGCGTAGCGACCGAACTCGATGACCGCCCAGGTCGGCAAGCCAATGAACAGCGACTGCGCCCATTGCGCCCAGTAGCTGTGGCGCGGCCAGATGGTCGTGGTCAGCACCGCCACGAGGGCGCAGAACACCACCACCTGCAGCATGTGGCGCAACGCGTCGGCACCGTCCTTGCGGAGATAATTTACTCTCGAAACCATAGCATGTGTGGCAATGTGGACGCCGGCAGGTGGCCTATTTTGATCCGAAAGCGAGGCGGCGCGCCTTCAGGGCGCCAGGCGCTCTAGGAAGAACTGGACGATGCACGCGTGCACCGCCGCCACCTGCTCGGGCGGCAGGGGCTCGCCCAGCAGGCGGTCCAGCGGCGGCGGCGGGGTGGGCACGGCGACGACAAAGCCGGCCTCGGCCAGGCGCTGTGCGCGGGGCAGGGGGGTGATCGGGCGCATGCGGGGGTTCAACTCCTATCAGGCGCCGCGGGCGCTTCAGTTGGCGCCTTGCGCCTGCGCCCGCTGGTAGGCCGGGCGCGCGTGAATGCGGGCCAGCCAGTCGGCGAGGCGCGGGTGCTCGGTGGCGTTCAGGCCGGCGCGCGACTGCGCGGCTTCGATGGGAAAGCTGAGCTGCACGTCGGCGGCGCTGAAGTCCGGGCCGGCAAACCAGTCGCGCCGGGCCAGCTCGGATTCCATGTAGGCCAGGTGCAGCTTGAGCTGCGGGCCGACAAAGCTGTCCATGGTCTTCTGGGCGATGCCGCGCGCGATGGGCTTGGCAAAAAAAGGCATCGGCGCGCTGGCGATGCGGTCGAACACCAGCTTGAGCAGCAGCGGCGGCATGGCCGAGCCCTCGGCGTAGTGCAGCCAGTAGCGGTAGCGCGCGAATTCGGGCGTGCCGGCCGGCGGCGACAGGCGACCGGCGCCAAAGCGCTCGACCAGGGTCTCGACGATGGCGCCCGACTCGGCCAGCGCCTGGCCGTCGTCCAGCACCACCACCGGCGACTTGCCCAGCGGGTGGATCTTCTTGAGGGCCGGTGGCGCCAGCATCGTCTGCGGGTCGCGCTGGTAGCGCACCACTTCGTAGGGCTGGCCCAGCTCTTCGAGCAGCCACAGGATGCGCTGCGAGCGCGAGGCGTTGAGGTGGTGGACGGTGATCATGGGTACGGTGGGGTGGTGGATGGCGTGGAGCTTATCCGCAGGGGGGCCGGCCTGCTCACCGCAGGGCCAGCGCCAGGCTGGCACACAGAAACCACAGCGGCACGCCAATAAGAAACACCCGCTCGGCCAGACCGAACCCGCCGCGCAGCGGGCGCAGGACCAGGCACGCCACCAGCGCCGTCAGGCCGGCGGCGCAGACCCAGCGCAGTGCGCCCAGCGCCGTGGCCCAGCCGCCGCCCAGCGCGGCGGCCAGCAGCGGCGTGGCGTTGTCGATCACGGTGTAGACCAGGGCGAACGAGGCCACGGCACACAGCAGGTGCAAGCGCCCGGCGCGGGTGCGCGGCGCGCCTTCCAGGTCGGTGGGGAACACGGCGACCAGTCCGCGCGCCAGCACCGAGGCGGCCAGGCACCCCACGATCCAGTCCGGCAATCCGGCCTGCGCCAGGGCCCAGGCCAGCAGCAGCCCGCCCACGCCGCCCACCACGCCGTTGGCCTGAAACCAGGGGCGCGAGGCGGACACGGCGCCGTAGTCGCTGACCGGGTCGCGCCACAGGTCGTGCGCCGGAAAACGCAGGTGCAGCCAGGCCATCAGCGCCAGGCTGGTGGCGTAGCAGGCGGCGGCCAGGGCGGCGGGCAGGGTCATGGGGGAGGTCATTGGAGGGGCCTTGCGTGTGTTGGGTGGCGGTTCAGCGCGGTGCCCGGGCGCGGGCCTGCAGCCGCGCCAGCTCGCGCGCTTCCATGCGTTCGCGCAGGGTGCTGGCCGGCCCAAACAGCCACACGCTGGCGCCGTGCAGCGCCAGGCCCAGACCCCAGCCCAGCAGCGGGCCCAGGAACCAGTCGCGGCCCTGGTGCACGGCCAGGGCCATCAGCCCAGCGTTGACCAGCAGGTACACCAAGGCGTGGCCGTACCAGCCCAGCTTGGCCTGGGCGCGCCGGCGCGCCAGGCGCTGCAATGCAGGGACGGTGGACTCGGCGGAGGGAAAAGAGGTGGTCATGGTGTTTCCTTGGGTGAAATGCGCGGGCGCTGGGGCCGCTTCAGAGCAGCCCCAGCCACTGGCCCCAGAGCAGCTGCCCAAGCAGCCGGCCGGGCAGCAGGGTGAAGGCCCCGGCCACCAGGCAGGCGCCGATGTACAGGCCCTGCATGGCCTGGCGGTGCGCGGCGATGCGTCCGCGCCGCAGGGCGGCGAAGGCCAGCCACAACTGGCCGAAGGTGAGCAGCACCAGCAGGTGGATGAGGCCCAGGCCGGCGAACAGCGGCAGCACCGTGGCGCGGATGAACAGCGCGCTGAAGGCGGCGCCGACCATGCAGACGACCCAGGCGTAGCCGGCGGTGCGGTGCCAGCGCGGGCGCTGCACACGGCCCAGGCGCGCCCACAGCGCCACCGGGCCCAAGGCCAGCGCGCCCAGGGCGAAGCTGGTGTGCAGGGCGATCAGCGGAGTCCAGTGCATGGTGATCTTCCTGGGCAGGGAGAGGTCAGACCGTCTGGCGCGCCAGGCGCAGCACACGCAGGCCGCGGGCGGCGAACAGCCCCGACAGCAGGCCGTAGAGCGCGGTCACGGCGAAGGCAAAGCCGGCATCGAGGGCCAGCCTGGGCTCCATCGCCAGTTGCACGCCAACGCCGTACTTCATCAGGAACACCGCCAGGATCAGCAGCATCGGCACCCCGCTGCCGGGCAGCTGAAAGCGCCGCGTGGCGGCGTCGTATCGGGTGCCGGCGGGCGGGCGCAGCTGGGCGCCCAGCGCCAGCGCGGCGCCGTAGCCCGCGGCCCACAGGGCCAGCAATTCGACCAGCCGGCCGCTGGCGCCAAAGGCCGACTGCACGCCCCACAGCGCCAGCCCGGCCATGACCAGCGGCATCGCCAGCAGGCGGCCCAGGGGCAGGGCGCGCGGGCGCAGGGCCGAGGCGCCCAGCGTCAGCAGCGCGGCCAGCACGCCGCCCACCCACAGCGGCGTGTGGTGCACGATGTCGACAATGGCTTCGGGGTGGTCGGCCAGCAGTTGGGTCAGCAGCATGGTGGGGTCCTTGGTTGGCAGGTGGGTGATCGATGGCCCGATGGTCCGCGCCGCCGCCCGCCCGTGCGAGCGCCTTGCGACGAAATGCGGCAGTCCGGCGCCAGATGCGGCTGGGTGGGACGAAATGCCCAGATGTCCCGTCGGTGAACCCCGCGAGCGGCCCCTGGCCGACATAATGGTCTGCATGAGCCGCTTGCCCGACGTTCAGCGCCGGCCTCTGTTGGGGGCCGCACTGGCGCTGGCCGCGGCGGCCCCGGCCGCCGCGCTGGCGCAGGACGGTGCGCCCGCGCGGGCGCTGCGGGCGGCGGCGCGGGCCGGCGATCTGGCGGCCGTGCGCGCCGCGCTGGAGCAGGGCGCGCCTATCGAGTCGCGCGACGCCGACGGCCGCTCCCCCTTGCTGCTGGCCACCCACGGCAATCACCTGCCGGTGGTGCTGCTGTTGATCGAGCGCGGCGCCGACGTCAATGCCCAGGACAAGCAACGCGACAGCGCCTTCCTGCTGGCCGGCGCGCGCGGCTACACCGAGATCGTGCGCGCCACGCTGCGCGCCGGGGCCAACCTGGCCAGCACCAACCGCTATGGCGGCACGGCGCTGATCCCGGCCTGCCACCACGGCCACCTGGAGACGGTGCGCCTGCTGCTGACCACCTCCATCGACGTGGACCACGTCAACCACCTGGGCTGGACGGCGCTGCTGGAGGCCGTGATCCTGGGCGACGGCGGCCCCACCCATCAGCAGATCGTGCGCCTGCTGCTGGGCCGCAAAGCCCAGCCCAACCTGGCCGACCGCGAGGGCGTCACGCCGCTGCGGCATGCCGAGCGGCAGGGCTACAAGGCCATGGCCGAGCTGCTGCGGGCGGCCGGTGGGGAATAGCACCCCCCGAAGCGCCTGACGGCGCCTCCCCCCAGGGGGCGAGCCGGCCGCTTCGGAGCGGCCGTGCGCGGCGGCTCCTGGCACGGCCTGCTTTGCGGCCGTTGGATGATTTATTGGCCAGATGTCGGCGTGGATAAATCGTTTATTGCTATTATAAAAATAGCAATTTTCGAGATTAGGTGGGTTTAGCGTGGCGGCTTTCTTGCCGTTGCGCCACGGTTCGTCGGCTAAGCGTGGGTAAATTTGGTGGGTGGTGGCCAAATTAGAATCGGCGCCGACAGCTACAAAACCCGTAGCGCACTGACATTGAGCCTGAGGCTGAAAGGTTTTTGCTTGGACACCGTTTTGCTGGTCAAGGCCGCGATCATGGGCATCGTGGAGGGGCTGACCGAATTTCTGCCGATTTCATCCACCGGGCACCTCATCCTGGCCGGCAGCCTGCTGGGCATTCATGACGACAAGGCGAAGGTGTTCGACATCGCCATCCAGACCGGCGCCATCCTGGCCGTGGTCATCGTCTACTGGCAAAAAATCCGCGACACGCTGGTGGCGCTGCCTTCCAGCCGGCAGGCGCAGCGCTTTGCCACCAATGTGCTGATTGGCTTTGCGCCCGCCGTGGTGCTGGGCCTGCTGGCCGGCAAGGCCATCAAGGCGCATCTGTTCACGCCGCAGGTGGTGGCCACCACCTTCATCCTGGGCGCTTTTGTCATTTTGTGGGCCGAGCGGCGCCCGGCCAGCGCGGTGCGCGTGCAGTCGGTGGACGACATGACGCCGCTGGACGCGCTGAAAGTGGGCCTGGTGCAGTGCGCCGCCATGATCCCCGGCACCAGCCGATCCGGCGCCACCATCATCGGCGGCATGCTGATGGGGCTGTCGCGCAAGGCGGCGACGGATTTCTCCTTCTTCCTGGCCATTCCCACGCTGATTGGCGCGGGGGTGTACTCGCTCTACAAAGAGCGCGCGCTGCTCAGCTGGGCCGACCTGCCCATGTTCGGCGTCGGCCTGCTGTTTTCCTTCATCAGCGCCTGGATCTGCGTGCGCTGGCTGCTGCGCTACATCGCCAGCCACGACTTCGTGCCCTTTGCGTGGTACCGCATCGCCTTCGGGCTGATCGTGCTGGGCACTTGGTGGATGGGGTGGGTGGGTTGGAGCGAATAGACCGTTGCCTGGCGCCCAGGGCTTGCCGCTGAGCGTGGCCCGCCAAGGCGCGCCCCAGAGCGGGCGCCAAGCCCAATTTAAGCTCTTAAATTAATAGCTTCTCAGGCATTCTGCGCGCCGGCAAACGCCCAAAAAACAGCTCAAACGGCGGGGCCATCAGACCCCCCGAGGTCTCCGGTTCAAACCCGCAGTGCCCATTCCTCCGCCTGCTCCTCGCGCGCCATGCGTTCGGCGGCTTCGGGGCGCACGGTGCGGTAGGGCGGGTGTTCGGCCTCGATCACCTCGATGATGGCGGCCACCATCTCGGCCGGGTCGGCCTGGCGCTTGAGTTCACGCTTGGGCCAGGGCGCGACGCTGCGCTCGGCCTGGCCCCACCACTGGTCCGCGCTTTCCATGCCGGTGTCGTTGAAGCCGGTGCGAAAAGCGCCGGGGTTGACCGTGACGACCTGCACCCCGTAGGGCTTCAACTCCTCGCGCAGCGCCGAGCAGATGCCTTCCACGGCGTGCTTGGAGGCCGCGTAGGCGCCGTCGAATGGCACCTTCACCAGCCCCGCCACCGACGATACCCACACAATACGCCCGGCGCCGCGCCGCACCATCTGCTGGGCAAAGCCCTGGGCCACGGCCAGGGCGGCGAAGACGTTGACCTCGAACACCTCGCGCACCACGGGCAGGGGAATCTCGGTCATGGGCCCCGATTCCATGACGCCGGCGTTGTTCAGCAGCACGTCGGGTTGGTAGCTCAGGGCGTGGGCGCGGTCGATCTCGCGCGTGACGTCGAACTTGATCACCTCCAGCGCCACGCCGGCCTCGGCGGCGGCCTGGCGCAGCTCGGTCACTTGTGGCCAGATGTGGCAGCCGGCGATGACACGGTGCCCGCGCGCGGCCAGCCCCAGGGCCACGCCCTTGCCAAAGCCACTGCCGGCGCCAGTGATGAGAACGGTTTGAGAGGGCATGGTCTTCCTGGTGGGCTGGGCGGCCATTGTGCGCCGCCTCCCTACAATACCGGCCGATAGGGGCTTGGCCGCGCGCCATGTGCCCGGAATTCTCTTTTTTCCAGCCCGCATGCACTACCTTTCCACCCGTGGCGACGCCACGCCGCGCCGTTTCTCCGACATCCTGCTCGAAGGCTTGGCGCCCGATGGCGGCCTGTACCTGCCCGAGCGTTACCCGCGCGTGGACACGGCCACGCTCGGCCGCTGGCGGCAGATTCTGGCTACTCAAGGCTATGCCGGGCTGGCGTTTGAAATTTTGTCGCTGTACATCGACGACATTCCGCCCGCCGACCTGAAGGCCATCTGCCAGAAAACCTACACCGCCGAGGTGTTTGGCACGCCCGAGATCGTGCCGCTGAAAAAACTGAAGGACGGTTTTTACCTGCAAGCGTTGTCCAACGGCCCCACGCTGGCCTTCAAGGACATGGCCATGCAGCTCTTGGGCAACCTGTTCGAGTACGAGCTGGCGCGCCGTGGCGAGCAGCTGAATATCCTGGGCGCCACCAGCGGCGACACCGGAAGCGCGGCCGAGTACGCCATGCGCGGCAAGCAGGGCATCCGCGTGTTCATGCTCAGCCCGCACGGGCGCATGAGCCAGTTTCAGCAGGCGCAGATGTTCAGCCTGCAAGACGCCAACATCCACAACCTTGCCGTCGAAGGCGTGTTCGACGACTGCCAGGACATCGTCAAGGCGGTCAGCAACGACCTGGCGTTCAAGCGCAAGTACAAGATCGGCACCGTCAACTCCATCAACTGGGCGCGGCTGCTGGCGCAGGTGGTGTACTACTTCGCGGGCTATTTTTACGCCACCCAGAACGACCAGGAGCAGGTCGATTTCACCGTCCCCAGCGGCAACTTTGGCAACGTCTGCGCCGGCCACGTGGCGCGGCAGATGGGTCTGCCGATCGGCCAGCTGGTGGTGGCCACGAATGAAAACGACGTGCTGGACGAGTTCTTTCGCACCGGCGTGTACCGCGTGCGCGGCAGCGCCGACACGCACGAGACGTCCAGCCCGTCGATGGACATCAGCAAGGCCAGTAATTTCGAGCGTTTCATCTTCGACCTGCTGGGCCGCGACGGCGAGCGCAGCCGCGTGCTGTTCGCCGATGCCCTGACGCGCGAAGGGCGCTTTGACCTGCACGCCGACCCGGTGTTTGCCGAGGCCCGCGCACGCTACGGCTTCGTCAGCGGCAAAAGCAGCCACGCCGACCGCCTGGCCACCATCCGCCAGGTGTTTGCCGAGCAGGGCGTGATGATCGACACCCACACCGCCGACGGCGTGAAGGTGGCGCGCGAGCACCTGCGCGCCGGCGTGCCCATGCTCGTGCTGGAGACCGCGCTGCCGATCAAGTTTGCCGCCACGATTCGCGAGGCGCTGGGGCGCGATCCGGACCGGCCGGCCAAGTTCGACGGCATCGAGCAGTTGCCGCGCCGCGTCTTGGTGCTGCCGGCCGACGGTGCCCGCGTGAAGGCGCTGATCGAGCAGGAATGTGCCTAAAACCGATGCAGGCCGGCGTGGATATTTCCTGATTAGCTATGATTTTTGAAGTTTTTGCACCGAGGTTGATGTGAAAGTCGTGGGTTTCGCCGGCTATTCCGGCTCTGGCAAGACGCATCTGGTCGAGCGCCTGATCCCGGCCTTGAAGGCGCGCGGCCAGCGCGTGTCGGTGGTCAAGCACGCGCACCATCGGTTCGACATCGACCACCCGGGCAAGGACACCTTCCGCCACCGCGAGGCCGGCGCCTTCGAGGTGGTGGTGGCCTCGCGCCAGCGCCTGGCGCTGATGCGCGAGTTCGAGCGCGAGGCCCAGCTCACCGTGCACCACCTGATCGCCGAGCTGTACACCGGCGTCGACTGGGTGCTGGTGGAAGGCTTCAAGGACAGCGATCTGCTCAAGATCGAGGTCTGGCGCGCCGAGACCGGCAAGCCGGTGCGCTACCCCGAGGACGATTTCGTCACCGCCATCGCCACCGATTCGCCCGGTGCGCTGCCCGCGCCCACCCAGCGCCCGGTGCTGGATCTGAACGACGCCGAGGCCATCGCCGACTGGCTGCTGGCCGACGGCGAGCGCTTCGACTACGACACCAAGCTGTACCTGCCCCACGATGTCTGACACCCCCCGCCGTCCCCCCTTGATGCCGCTGGACGAGGCGCTGGAGCGCCTGCTGGCCCAGGCCCGGCCGCTGCCGGAGCGGGAGCAGGTGTCCACCTTCGACGCCGACGGCCGCGTGCTGGCGCGCGCCGTGGTCTCTGGCCTGCAGGTGCCCCCGCACGACAACTCGTCGATGGACGGCTACGCCGTGCGCGCCGCCGACGTGGCCACGCCCGGCGCCGAGCTGCCGGTGTCGCAGCGCATCGCCGCCGGCCAGGTCGGCCAGCCGCTGGCGCCCGGCAGCGCCGCGCGCATCTTCACCGGCGCGCCCATGCCGGCGGGTGCCGACGCGGTGGTGATGCAGGAAGACACCGAGGCGCTGGACGGCGGCGCGCGCGTGCGCATCGCCGCCCAGCCGGCCTCGGGCCAGTGGGTGCGCGCCGCCGGCGAGGACGTGACGCGCGGCGCCGTGGTGCTGCGCCCGGGCGAGCGCCTGTCGCCGGCCAGCCTGGGCCTGGCCGCCGGCATCGGCCTGGCCGAGCTGACGGTGGCACGCCGGCCGCGCGTGGCCTTGTTTTCCACCGGCGACGAACTGGTCATGCCCGGTGCCGTGCCGCCCGACAACATGCCGCCGGGCGCCATCTACAACAGCAACCGCTTCTTTCTGCGCGCGCTGCTGCGGCGCCTGGGCTGCGAGGTGGCCGATCTCGGCATCGTGCCCGACGACCGCGCCGCCACGATGGCCGCGCTGCGCTCGGCGGCCCAGGACAACGACCTGATCTTGACCAGCGGCGGTGTGTCGGTGGGCGAGGAAGACCACGTCAAACCGGCCGTCGAGCAACTGGGTCAGCTCGATTTGTGGCAGATCGCCATGAAACCCGGCAAGCCCTTCGCCTACGGCCAGGTGCGGCGCACCGGCGAGGGCGGGGCGGCGCATTTCATGGGGCTGCCGGGCAACCCGGTGTCGAGCTTCGTCACCTTCTTGCTGCTGGTGCGGCCGTTTTTGCTGAAGTTGCAGGGCGCCACTCAAATCGCTATGCCTTCGATAGCTATTCGGGCAGATTTCACGCTGGCCAAGGCCGATAAACGCCGAGAATTTTTGCGTGCGCGGCGCAACGCCCAGGACGGGCTGGAGCTGTTCGCCAACCAAAGTTCGGGCGTGCTCACCTCGGTGCACTGGGCCGATGGCCTGATCGACAACCCGGCCGGCAGCACCATCGCCCAGGGCGATCTGGTGCGCTTCATTCCGCTGGCGGAGCTGCTGGCATGAAGCAGGTCACCGTGCGCTACTTCGCCTCCATCCGCGAGGCCGTGGGCCAAGGCAGCGAACCGCTGCGGACCGAGGCCGCCACCCTGGGCGCGTTGCGTGACGAATTGATTGCACGCGGCGGCGCCTACGCCGAAGCCCTGGCCCGTGGCAAGGCCGTGCGCCTGGCCCTGAATCAGGACATGCAGGCCGAGGACGCCGCCTTGCCCGACGGCGCCGAAGTGGCGTTCTTTCCACCGGTCACGGGCGGTTGAGCGCCGCCGCGTCCAGCGCCGCCAGGCGGTCGGCCACGCGCTGCGCGGCTGGCGCGCTGCCCGCCGTCATGGGGGCGCGCAGATCGGGCGCCATGTCGCCTTGCCGCGCCAAGTGCGCTTTGATGAGCGCGGGGTTGGGTTCGGCAAACACCGCTGCGACCAGGGGCGCCAGCAGCCGCCACCGGGCGCGCGCCGGCGCCAGTCGCTCGGCGCGCAGGTCGGCCAGCAACTGCACGAAGTGCGCCGTGGCCAGGTGCGCCGTGGCCGCGATGGCGCCGACGCCGCCCGCGGCCAGGGTGTCGAACACCTGGGCATCTTCGCCGGCCAGCACCTGCAGGCTGCCATCCGTCAACAGCGCTTCGGTCTTGCGGGCATCGCCGCCGCAGTCCTTGATGGCGCGGATGTTGGGGTGCTCGCCCAGGCGGCGCAGCGTGTCCAGCGTGAGTACGGCGCCGGTGCGGTAGGGAATGTCGTAGACGATCACCGGCGCGCGGGCCGTGTCGGCCAGGGCGGTGAACCAGTGCAGCAGCCCGGCCTGCGCGGGGCGGATGTAGTGCGGCGCCGGCACCAGCCAGCCGTGCAGGGGCAAGCTGGCCAGCTCGCGCACCCAGGCCTGCGTGTGCGGCAGGTGGTAGCCCGACACCCCCATCACCACCGGCAGCGGGCCGGCGGTCTGCAGCACGGTGTCCAGCACGGCGCGCTGCTCGGCTTTGTCCAGCGCCGCGGCCTCGCCGGTGGAGCCGCAAGCGACAAAGCCGGTGACGCCGGCCGCGCGCAGCCGCGCCACCAGGCGCGTGAGCGCCGCGTGGTCCACGGCGGTGCCGCGAAACGGGGTGATCAGCGGGATCCACAAACCGCTGAAATCGGGGGCTGAAGACATGGCACTTCCTTTCAAATCAAAACACGACCGGTTCGATGAACCGACCTCGCGTGAGGAAAGAAAGTGGGAGAAGGGCGCCGAGCATGCCCAACCCGCAGGTTCCATCGCTCATCCGAGGACGGAACCCAACAGCTCCGGTCAGATGAGCTGGGGTTTTTGGGGTTTCTGGGCCGACGTAGGGCACGCGCTGCGTGCGGCACCCGGCGCGCGCGTCACCAGCCGCTGCGCAGCGCGGCGGTGGTGGGGGGCGGGCAGGGGGTGCAAGGGCATGTGCGGCAGCTTAGCACGGGGGGGGGCGGTCGGGCGAAAAGGGGGAAAGCCCGATTTTTACAGATCAAGGCCTTTTCGGTCGCGGTGTGGCCGCGGGCTCAGACAGGCCTCGAAGCAGGCAAAGAAGCGGTACATAGCCACAAAGCCGTCATCTGACGATGTGCGGAACCCATGGCATGGCACAGCTCCTTGCGCGAGCTATAGTGTTTGGAATGCATGCGCTCGCCGGACTGAGCCAGTCACCGTGTTGCGCGCAGCATAGGAGGGCTGCGGGTTTCATGGCCGAATTTGGTGCTGCGATGACACACAACTCATGTGCTGCAGAACTGGGCTGCAAGCCTCCCTCGGCTCTGTCGCCGAGCCAATTTGGATCGCAAGAGTCTGAGATGGCCTGCCGCTGGGTGCTGTCTACACGATGTTAGACCGCATGCACCAATGTCCTCACTGTTACGCCTCTGGCCTGCGTGATCTGGCCGTCCGCTGGTCGTGCCGCGAGATGCCGGCTAAGTGCGAGCAATGCGGCAGGCTGTCGCACGTCTTGGCGAGCACCTCCAATGGAATCGCCAGTGTGGGGGTGGTACTTGCAGCGCTTTCTGTCGTTGCGGGAATGACGCTGGAGTCCTGGCTTCCTGGAATCGCCGGGATCGGCTTGGTGTGGGCACACAACGTCTGGGCGTGGCGTGGAGTGGAGCTTTTCCCGATATCGGAGGAGGCCGCGCGGACAGCCGCGCGAGTTAGCTGGTGGCTGCTCGCCGTTGGCGCGTTGCTGAAGCTGCTGTCGTCATGAGTACTCCTCTGGCGCGATCCCGCGCGGCCCACCAGGTCGCTCGACGCGGACGCGCCCTGGTAAAACGCCGCAAGCCGTGCGCGGGAGCAACCGTCTCGCCGCTGTCGAACGTGCTCAAACCCCAAGCCAGGGCTGTTCGTGCTAGTCCATTGAATCATTGAAATTGGCTGCATTGATCCCAGGTATTCGGGCATGCAAAGAACCATGTTGACGATCGAACAACGCGCCGTGTTGGATGCCGTGATGCGCAAGCGTCACGGCAA
>JAIUOM010000227.1 GCA_020161215.1 Pseudomonadota bacterium | reverse complement strand
CCGTCAGCTTCAAGGCGCCGCTGAAGCTGGAGGAGCAGGTGTTCAGCGAGCGCGCCTCCATCCTCTTCAAGCGCGTGCGCGTGGTGCGCATGGTCGACGCCGCGCGCAACACCCTGGTCTACCTAACCTATTCCGACAAGCTGGTCGACGGCTCGCCGCAGAACAGCGTCACGGCCGTGCCGATTGACCGGGGGACGCCGATTCCGTTGAAGGCCAAATAAGGCGCTCATCACGACAGACCTACTGCCCCGTGGCTCACCGTTACACGGACAAGGCGGGGGAGTATCGACCGACGCTCGAGCAGACGCGCCAGTTTCGGGCACACTCAAGCGCATGAAGGAGCAGCCCGATCTCGTGGTGTGCGATGGCTGCGACGCGGTCTATCGCGAGCCCATGCTGCGCAAGCGGGAGGTGGCGCACTGCACGCGCTGCGGCACCGAACTGATGTGCAACGACGCGCAGCAAGAGCAGCGCATCGTGCCACTCACCCTGGCCTGCCTGGTGCTTTTCGCCATTGCCAACCTGTTTCCGATTGTGGAGATGAAACTGGGTGGCCGGCACAGCCAGACGACCTTGGTGGGTGCGGTGCAGGCGCTGGCGCAAGAGGGCTTGCCACCCGTCGCACTGCTGGTGCTGGTGACCACGCTGGTGTTTCCGGTCGCGCAACTGGCGGCCCTGCTGTATTTGCTGATGCCGGGCGAACTCGCGCGGCGCCCACCCGGTTTTCGTTGGCTGGTGGTGGCGCTGCAGATGTTGCGGCCCTGGAGCATGGTCGAAGTGTTCATGCTGGGCATCCTGGTGTCCATCATCAAGCTGTCGGGCATGGCCACGGTGGTCATTGGGCCGGCCTTGTGGGCCTTTGTGGCGCTGACGGTGCTGCTGACAGCGGTAGTGTCCTTCGAGCCGCGCAGGCTGTGGGAGCGCGCTTTTGAGCCCGCTCCCCCAGACGCAGCCGATCAGCCCAAGCCGCCACGCGGTACGACGGCGGACCCCGTATGACGGCTGAAACCGCCCCCAGCGCCAGCCTGACGGCGCGCGCTGCGCCCCTGGTGGAGGTGCAAGCGGGCGACCGCGAGGTGGCGACTTGCGCGCAACTGGGTTTGTGCGCCTGCTACCGTTGCGGGGCCGTGTGGGCCGGGGCCGAATTCGGCCAAGCCTGCGAGCGCTGCGGCACGCGGCTGCGCGAGCGCAAACCCGACAGCATCCGCCGCACCTGGGCCTTTTTGATCGCGGCGTGCATCATGTACATCCCGGCCAATCTGTTGCCGGTCATGATCACCAGCAGCCTGCTGGGCACGCAGGCGGACACCATCATGAGCGGGATCGTCTACTTCTGGGTCAGCGGCTCGTATGGGCTGGCGGCGGTGATCTTCATCGCCAGCTTCTCCGTGCCCCTCTTCAAGCTGTCAGCGGTTTTCGTGCTGGTGGTGACCGCGCAGCGGCGCAGCACCTGGCGCCAGCGCGAGCGTGCAGGCCTGTACCGCGTGCTCGAGGTGATCGGCCGCTGGTCGATGCTGGACGTATTCGTGGTCTCGCTGCTCTCGGGGCTGGTGCACTTGCAGGGCCTGGCGGTGGTGACCGCGGCCTTTGGCATTGCCGCGTTCGCGGCCGTCGTGGTGCTGACCATGCTGGCTTCGCTCAGCTTCGATCCACGCCTGATCTGGGACCCCGGAACGCCCGGCAACGCAGGGCAGGGCGGCGCTGCCGCACACAGAAAATCAACGCATGACTGAACCCCAAGAAACCGCCGCTGCGCCTGCAGAAGGCCCTGGACCCGCCGCGCCACGCGTGGTGCGGCGGCGCGACTGGCTGCCCTCGCTGATCTGGCTGATCCCCATTGTTGCGGCGCTCGTGGGCATCGGGCTGGTGGTGAAGATCTTGCGTGAGCGCGGCCCGGAGATCGTGGTCACGCTCCAGAGCGCGGAAGGCCTGGAAGCAGGCAAGACCGCGGTGCGCTACAAGGACGTGCAAATCGGCACCGTGCAGCGCATCAGCCTGGCGCCAGACCGCAGCCGGGTGCGCGTGCAGGTGCAGCTGACCAAGGACGCGCACGGCTTCACCGCCAAGGACACGCGGTTCTGGGTGGTCAAGCCACGGCTCGACATTTCGGGCGTATCGGGCCTGGGCACCCTGTTGTCCGGTCCGTTCATCGGGGTGGACGTCGGGGTGTCTGAGGAGACCAGTGATGAATTCACCGGCCTGGAGGCCCCACCCGTCGTGACCCGTGAGTCCAGCGGTCGCCAATACACGCTGCACGCCAACGACGTGGGTTCGCTCGACATCGGCTCGCCCGTGTACTTTCGCCGCATCAAGGTGGGGCAACTCATGTCCTACCAGCTGGACCCAGATGGTCATGGCGTGACCTTGCGCGTGTTCGTCAACACGCCTTACGACCAGTTTGTGGGCGTCAACTCGCGTTTCTGGCATGCCAGTGGGGTCAACGTGAAGCTGGACGCCAGCGGCCTGCAGGTGCGCACCGAGTCGCTGGCTGCCATCGTGCTCGGCGGCATCGCGTTTGGCGCGCCCGACGACCAGAGGGGCCCGGACGCGGTAGAAAACACCAGCTTTGCCTTGGCGGCTGACGAAGCCAGCGCCCTGAAGCCGCCGGACGGCCCGGCGGAGACGATGTTGCTGTATTTCAACCAATCGCTGCGTGGCCTCTCACCGGGTGCGCCGGTCGACTTCCGTGGCATCGCGCTGGGCGAGGTCAAGTCCATTGGCTTGCAGTTCGACCGACCCGGGCAAGAGTTCCGCATGCCGGTGTTGGTCACGCTCTACCCCGACCGTTTGCGACGCTTAGGTGCCGTCGGCATCACCGGCTCCAGCGATGGCGCGGCGCGCGACCAGCAGCTGCGCCGGTTGATTGCCAAGGGCTTGCGCGGGCAACTGCGCACGGGCAACCTGCTCACGGGGCAGGTGTATGTGGCGCTGGACTTCTTCCCCAAGGCCGCGTCCGCGAACCTGGACTTTTCCAAGGTGCCGTTCGAACTGCCCACCGTGCCCAACAGCCTGGACGAGATTCAGGGCCAGGTGCAGGAGCTTGCGGCCAAACTGAACAAGATTCCGTTCGACAAGCTCTCCGGCGATTTGCGCAAGACGCTCCAGACCCTGGACAAGACGCTGGGCAGCGCCGAAGCGGCCGTCACGCGCATCAACAACGACGTGACGCCCGAGATCAGCGCGGCCATGAAGGATGCACGCCGGACCCTGTCCACCGCCACGCGCACCCTCAACACCACCGACCGTACGCTGTCCGAGGAATCGCCGCTGCAGCAGGACATGCGCCATACCTTGCAGGAGCTTTCACGCGCAGCCGCGTCGATTCGCGTGCTGACCGACTACCTGGAACGCCACCCGGAATCGCTGCTGCGCGGCAAACCAGAGGACAAGCCATGATCTGCCCACCGAACACCGCGGCGTTGGCTGCCCTGCACCCAGCCACCTTGGCGCGGCGATGGGTTTGCGCCCTCGCTGCCGTGCTGGTGGCCGGCTGCGCCGCCGGACCCACCAGCCACGTGTACACCTTGACCGACCCCGCACCCCAGGCCACGGCCACGGCCCGTCCGGCGGCGCCGGGTCAGCCGCCCTTGTTTGTCGAGTTCGCGCCGATCGCCGTCCCAGAGCGCCTGGCACGGCCGCAGATGCTGGTGCGCAAGCCCGGCTTGCCCAGTGCCCAGGTGCAATTGCTGGAGTTCCACCGCTGGTCGTCGTCGTTTGAGTACGAACTGCGCGACGCGCTGGCCAGTGGTGTGGCGGCGCGGCTCGGCGCCATCGGCAGCACCTCCGGCGTGCGCGCGGCGGGGCAGCCGGCCTGGCGCGTCACGGTGCAGGTGCGCCAGTTCGACCTGGTGGAGGGCGAGCGTGCCGACGCCGCTTTCAGCTGGACGCTGCGCCCGCCCGGCGCAGCCGAGGGGCTGCGCACCATGAGTTGCCAGTGGTCTGCCAGCGAGCCGGCTGAGCCAGGGGTGGAGGCGCTGGCGCAGGCCGCGCAACGCCTGGCGGCACGTGCGGCCGATGCCATGGCCCGCGATCTGATCGCCGCCAGCACAGGTGGCGCGACCGACTGCGTCCGCACCCCCGCCGAGGACAAATAGCGCGCGGGGCAGCCGATCAGCACCGGGATGAGTCCGACGCCGCCATAGCCAGCCGCCAGATCGGCCCCGTCAGCTTCAAGGCGCCGCTGAAGCTGGAGGAGCAGGTGTTCAGCGAGCGCGCCTCCATCCTCTTCAAGCGCGTGCGCGTGGTGCGCATGGTCGA
>JAIUOM010000226.1 GCA_020161215.1 Pseudomonadota bacterium | reverse complement strand
TTCAGGGTGCGGATCTCGGCATCGCCCCCCCAGGCCAGCAGCAGCGGCTGCAGCGGCAGCAGCACCGGGCGGAAGTTGGACGAGGGCCGCTTGGCGCCCTTGGCCACCAGCGCCACGCGGCCGTGCGCGCGCGTAAACGCCTCGACGATGACGCTGGACTCGCTCCAGTCGTAGTGGTGGAGGATGTAGGCGGGTTCGTGGACGACGCGCGAGGTGGCCATGAATCAGGGCGTCCACGCGCAGTGGCCCGACAAACAGAACACAGAGGCACAGAGGCACAGAGGAAAGATGAGAAATTGCTCTGTGAACCTCTGTGCCTCTGTGCCTCTGTGTTGAGTTATGGACTTCGGCCATCACGCCGCATCCTTTTCCCCAAACCGCCCGGCCAGCTTGCGCAAGCCGCCCACGATGCCGTCCGGAAACAGCAGCACCAGGATCAGGATGATGCCGCCCAGCAGGGCGCGCCAGTAGTCGGTGTTGCGCGCCACCGCGTCCTGCAGCCAGGTGAAGCTGACGGCGCCCACCACCGGCCCGGCCAGGGTGTGCAAGCCGCCCAGCAGGACCATCACCAGGGCGTCGATCGAGCGGCCGACGGCCATGGATTCGGGCGAGATGCTGCCCTTGGAGAACGCGAACAGCGCCCCCGCCGCGCCGGCGAACAGGCCGGCGATGACGAAGGCGATCCATTGCACACGGCCCACGTTGATGCCGATGGCGTCGGCGCGCAGCACCGAATCGCGCCCCGCGCGCAACGCGTAGCCGAAGGGCGAGAACAGGATGCGCCGCAGCGCCACCAGGCCCACCGCCACCAGCGCCAGCGTGAGCCAGTAGTAGGCGCTGTTCTCGGCGAAGGTGTCCGACGGCCAGATGCCGGTCAGGCCGTTGCTGCCGCCCGTGAAATCGTCCCATTGGTAGGTGATGGCCCAGGCGATCTGGCCGAAGGCCAGGGTCAGCATGGCCAGGTACACCCCCGACAGGCGCACCGCGAACCAGCCGAACACCAGCGCCGCCAGCGCCGCGATCAGCGGGCCGGCCACCAAGGCCGCCGCCATCGGCAGGCCGGCGGCTTTCAGGGCCAGCCCGGCCGCGTAGGCGCCGACCCCGAAGTACGCCGCATGGCCGAACGAGTGCATGCCGCCCGGCCCCATGATGAAGTGCAGGCTGGTGGCGAACAGCGCGGCGATCAGCAGGTCGATGGCCAGCACCGTGGTGTAGGACGAGCGCGCCAGCCAGGGCAGGGCAATCAGCGCCACCAGCAGCACCAGCAGGGTCACCCGGTAGGCGTTGCCGGCGCGGCGCAGCGGTGCCTCGGCCTCCCCGACATGGCGGCTGGGCGCCTGGGCCCGGCCCATCAGGCCCCAGGGGCGCCAGACCAGCACCAGCGCCATGACGATGAAGTCCACCACCAGGGTGGCCTTGGACATGTTGACGCTGTGGCCGAACAGCTCGACGACGCCCATCCACACGCACAGCGCCTTGATCAGCGAGATGATCAGCGCCGCCAGGTAGGCGCCGGGCAGCGAGCCCATGCCGCCCACCACCACCACCACGAAGGCGGCGCCAATGGCGTTCAGGTCCATCTCCAGGTGCGCTGGCTCGCGCGGCAGTTGCAGCGCGCCACCCAGGCCGGCCAGGGCCGCGCCGAGGGCGAACACCGCGGTGAACAGCCAGGCCTGGTTGACGCCCAGGGCGGAGACCATTTCGCGGTCTTGCGTGGCCGCGCGCACCAGGGTGCCGAAGCGCGTGCGCGTGAGCAGCAGCCAGACGCCGCCCAGCACCAGCGGGCCGACGACGATCAGGAACAGGTCGTAGCTGGGAAACTGCCGGCCGAGGATTTCGACCGAGCCCCGCAGGCCCGGCGCGCGCGGACCCAGCAGCTCATCGGGCCCCCACAGCCACAGCACCGCGTCCTTGATGACCAGCACCAGGGCGAAGGTGGCCAACAGCTGGAACAGCTCGGGCGCCTTGTAGATGCGGCGCAGCAGCAGCACCTCGATCAGCGCGCCCAGCACGCCCACGGCCAGCGCCGACACCACGAGCGAGGGCCAGAAGCCGAGCGAGCCGCCCAGGCGCTCGACCAGCGTGTAGGCGATGTAGGTGCCCAGCATGTAGAACGAGCCATGGGCGAAGTTGACGATGCGCGTGACCCCGAAGATCAGCGACAGGCCGGCGGCGATCAGGAACAGCGACGAAGCGCCGGCCAGGCCGTTGAGCAGTTGGACGATCAGACCAGACAGATTCATGCCGTGGGTGTTCCAGTTGTACTACTGTTTTGATAGCTTGTTTGGCAATGCTGACGCCGACATCGGGCTTTTTTGCTTGATGTCAGACGGGTTGGGGCAGGCCGGTGTACGGCCTGCCCGAGCCAGTGCTCAGGGGGCGCTGCGCGACTTCTTGACTTCGGCGGCGGGCGGCTGGAATTTGGCGCCGTCCATGTACTGGTAGTCGACCATCACGCCCTTGCCGCCCTCGTTCTTGGTTTTGCCGACGAAGGCACCCATGGTGGACTGGTGGTCCTCGGCGCGGTAGGTGATCTTGCCCAGCGGGGTGTCGACCTGCAGGCCCTTGAAGGCCGCCACCATCTTGGCGGTGTCCGAGCCGCCGGCTTTCTTCAGGCCTTCGGCGGCGGACTTGATCATGCTGTAGCCGACGATGGAGCCCAGGCGCGGGTAGTCGTTGAACTTGGCCTGGTAGGCCTTCAGGAAGGCCTGGTGCTCGGGCGTCTGGACGCCGTACCAGGGGTAACCGGTGACGATCCAACCGTTCGGCGCTTCGTCGCGCAGCGGGTCGAGGTACTCGGGTTCACCGGTCAGCAGGCTGACGACGGTGCGGTCCTTGAACAGGCCGCGCGTATTGCCTTCGCGCACGAACTTGGACAAATCGGCCCCGAACAGCACGTTGAAAACGGCGTCGGGCTTGGCGTCGGCCAGGGCTTGCACCACGCTGCCGGCGTCCAGCTTGCCCAGCGGCGGCGCTTGCTCGGCGACGAATTCGACGTCGGGCTGCGCGGCTTTCAGCAAGGTCTTGAAGGCCGCCACGGCGGATTGGCCGTACTCGTAGTTGGGGTAGACCACGGCCCAGCGCTTTTTCTTCAGCTTGGCGGCCTCGGGCACCAGCATGGCGGCCTGCATGTAGGTGCCGGGGCGCAGGCGGAAGGTGTATTCGTTGCCGCCCTGCCAGGTCAGCTTGTCGGTGAGCGGCTCGCCGGCCAGGAAGAACACCTTCTTTTGCTTGGCGAAGTCGGCCACCGCCATGCCGGTGTTGGACAGGAAGGTGCCGGTCAGCACGTCGACTTTCTCGCGCGACACCAACTCCTCGGCCACGCGCACGGCGTCACCGGGGTTGGCGTTGTCGTCGCGCGTGACCAGCTCGATCTTGCGGCCACCCACGCCGCCGCCGGCGTTGATTTCGTCCACGGCCAGCTCCATGCCTTTCTTGTAGGGCTCGAGGAAGGCGGGCTGGGCCTTGTAGCTGTTGAGTTCGCCGATCTTGTAGACGGCCTGGGCGTGCGCGGGCAGGCCGATCAACACCGAGGCGGCGAAGGCGAGGGAGGTGAGGGTGGCAAAGCGGCGAGTGGTCATCATGTGGCGAACTCCTGGGTTGCGAAGGAAGGAACGGCTGTAACGTGCCGGCTGAGGAAACGGGGGACCGAAGGGTGACCGATGGCGCGGTTCAGCGCAATCCGTCCTCACCCTTGATTTCGGACGCCTGCAGGCCGCCGATGCGCGGCAGCGGGCGCCCCGAATCGGTGACGGCGACGGCGACCATGATTTCGTTGGCGCGCGGCGCGTCGCTGACGCGCGCCTCGACGGCGTCGAAGTGGCTGCGCACGAAGGCCGCGTCCTTGTGGCCCAGCGGCACGTCGATGGCGGTGCCCAGGGTGCCGCGCTTCTTGGCCGACGGCACCAGGGCCGCGCCTTTCTCGACCGCCGCGCGCAGCGGCGCGCCCAGCTTGGGGTGCAGGATGGCGGCGGCGTGCTCCAGCTCGCCGGCTTCGCCCACGATGGCGGCCTTGCCGTAGCTTTGTGCCTGGCCCGGTGCGATGCCCAGGGCCTTGACGCATTTCTCGCCCAGCAGGGCGCCGAGCTCCTCGCCGATGGCGATCAGCTCGTCCAGGTTGGGGCTGAACTTGCCGGCGTAGGGGTTGGCGATCACCGCCATGGCCACGGCGCGGCGCGTCGGCGGATTGACCGCCTGGCCTTGCTCCTGGCGGGTTTCATCGACTTGGACGATCAATTTGCGGATGTTGGCTGGCATTTTTTGGTTTCCTCAATGGTGTCTGTCGGTATCAGGG
>JAIUOM010000225.1 GCA_020161215.1 Pseudomonadota bacterium | reverse complement strand
CCCGCGCCGGCGGTTGGCGACCGCGTGCTGGCGAGCCTGAAGCGCCGCGGCAAGAACACCTACGAGGCCCGCATCATCCGCCGCCTCGGCAGCGGCCCGCCGTCGCGCTCGGTGGTGCTGAGCTGGCCGGAGCGGCTGTGGATGTCCAGTGACCCCAGGCAGTTCGAGGCCGTGTCCTATGGGGCCGTCAGCTGGGCGCTGCGGCGGCCGTCCGCCTACCTGGCGCACTGGCCGTACCCGTACCGCAGCGCCTTCACGGTGATGGTGTACCAGGCCGACCTGGTCAACGACAACGACCTGCCGTTCGCGCAACTGGTCGAGAAGACCGGCTTGCGCGCCACCTACTACGCGCTCAGCTTCGAGGTGGGCAAATCCGCCGATGGCTTGCGCAAGCTCCAGGCGCGCGGGCACGAACTGGGTTACCTGTCGGACCGTGGCGAGCCGTTCGAGAAGCTGCCGCGCGAGGAACAGGCCGAGCGCATGAAGCGCATGCGCGACGAACTGGCCGCCAACAAGATCGTGCTGGCGCCGAACGCCGGCTTCTACCCGATCTTCTTTTCCTACGACAAGAACACGCTGGCGCTCACCCTGGCCGGACCGTACGCCCATCTGGTGGCGCACAACGGCTCGACCGACGGCCGCGCGCCCTTCGTGGTGCCGCCCAGCGAAGGCGTGACGCGCAGCGGCCCGCCGCTGATCGGCCTGCCGCACACCCAGCGCGGCCCCGAGGAGCTGTCCAACGAACTCGACGACGAGGAGGTGCTGGAGATCTTCAAGGGCGAGCTCAAGGCCTCCGACCAGGCCGCCGCCCTGGCCGTCGGACGTTTTCCCAACCAGACCCTGCTGAGCAAGGAGCTGCAACAGGACCTGTTCGACGCCGTCAAGGCCCGCGCCGACCACATGTGGCTGGCCAGCACCTCCCAGCTCACGGCTTGGTGGCGCGAGCGCACGCGTTTGCGCTTCGAGCTGTCGGGCGATATCTCCGCCGCCCAGCTCAGCGTCACCGTGGCCGACGGGCCGCCCTTGCAGTATCCTGCGGCCGTGGTGCTGACCCTGCCCGCGCCCGGCAGCCAGTTGGTGATTTCCGGGGGGCCGTCGGCACAGGTGCAGCCGGTGGACGAATTCCGTGCCGCCGTGGTTCTCAAGGGACTGACGCCAGGGGTGCACACATGGCAGATCCGCTTCCAGTAACCGGTATTTGGGTCGGCTCTGGTTGGGCGACAGCAGGGGCGGGCGGCACGGCCGCTGGCCGGCTTGCGCAGGCTTGGCGCCGTCTGGGCGTGGGCCTGCTGGCCTGCGCCATTGGGCTGGCCGGCATCGCACTGGCTTCCCCGGAAGCCCACGCGCAAGCCACTTCCGGTGGCGAGGCCCCGGCCGCCGGCGGGCGGGATGCGGCGCCCCCCAACTTCTTCGTGCCGGCCGATGCCTTCGACGCCGGTGGCCGGCTGGCGCGCCCGATCGAGCCCGAGCCCGCCGCAGCCGTCCCCGCCGCCACGCCAGCGGCACCGTTCAAGCGCGAGGTGCTGGTTTACCTGGGCGCGGCCAACCGCGCGTTCTTTTCTGGCGGTGGCCTGGACGCCCAGACCGTCGTCCGGCCCTGGGAGCAGTTCCTGCTCAAGTACCGCTTCCCGTCCCGCGGTATCGCCACCGCCGAGGACATTGAATCCGCCGCCCCCTCGGTGTTGGTGCTGCCGTCGGCCGTGGTGCTGACGGCACGCGAGCGCCAGGCGGTTGCCGGTTTTCGCGCCCGGGGCGGCAGCGTGCTGGCCACCTGGTTGAGCGGCGTGCGCGACGAGGGCGGCGCCTGGCGCGGCTTCGGCTTCATGCAGTCCGTGCTGGGCGCCAAGGTGGAAGGGCATACCGGCCCCACCGAGGAACAGCGCTTTCTGAACATCCACGGCGACACGGCCGTGACCCACTACCTGCCGGCCGGCCAGCGCATCTGGCTGGAGCGGCCCGGGCAGTGGTACCCGCTGCAGCTGTCGGGCGGTCATTCGGCCGCGCGCCTGGTGGACTGGTCGCGCGCCGTGGCCCACGAGGTGCCCGATGCGGCGCTGGTGTTCGACGAGCGGCGCCCGGCCGGCGGCCCGCCGTCGCGCGCCGTGGTGTTCGGCTGGCCCGAGCGGCTGTGGTTGGCCGCCGACGCCCAGCGCATGGAAGCCGTGCTGCACAACGCGCTGACCTGGGCGCTGCGCCAGCCCTCGGCCTACCTGGCCGCCTGGCCGCACCCGTACCGCAGCGCCACCGCCGTCAACGTGTTCATGGCCGACGTGTTCAACGACAACGACCTGCCGTTCGCCCAGCGGCTGCAAGAGGCCGGCCTGCGGGCCACCTACTACGTGCTGGGTTTCGATCTCGACAAGTCGGCCCCCACCCTGAAAAAGCTGCAGGCGCGTGGCCACGACCTGGGCTACCAGGGCGACCGCTACGAGGGTTTCAAGGGCCAGCCGCCCGCCACCCAGGCCGAACGCCTGCGCCGCATGCAGCAGGACGTTGCCGCCCAGGGCCTGACCCTGGCGCCCGAGCCCGGCTTCATGGCCCCGATGGACGAATACGACCCCACCACCGTGGGCCTGCTCATGGGCCTGCCCGTGGGGCACCTGATTGGCACTTCGTCCGAGACCGATGCCCGCCTGCCGTACCTGCCGCCCGTGCCCAGCGACGTCACCCGCACCGGCGTGCCTTTCGTGGTGTTGCCGCGCACCCAGCGCAGCATCGAGGAGCTGACCACCGACCACGACAACGACGAGGTGGTTCGGGTCGTCGGCGCCGAGCTGGGGGTCGCCGACCGGGCCGGCGCCCTGACCCTGCTGCGCTTTCCCAACCAGACCTTGCTGTCGGCCGACAGCCAGCAGGCCATCTTCAAGGCCTTGAAGGCCAAATCCGATCGCATGTGGCTGACCCGCTCCGCCGAGCTGGCCGACTGGGCGCGCGAGCGGGCCCGCATCGGCTTTGATCTGGGCGGCGACGCCAAGGCGCCGATCCTCACCGTCACCGTTGCCGGCGAGCAGGCCTTGCGCTTTCCGGCGGCGGCGGTGCTGACCCTGCCCATGCCCGGTCAGCGCCTGGCCATCACCAGCGGCCGGACTGTTCCGGTGCAAGCGGTGGACGATTGGCGAGCCGCCCTGGTGCTGAAGGATCTGCCGCCCGGCACGCACCGCTGGGAGCTGCGTTTCGAGGGCGGTGGCGCCATCGCAGGTCGTTGAATTTGCTATTGATTAAATAGCTTAACAGGATTGCCTGGCGCCGACAATCGGGTATTTTTACCCCAATTTTGATCCGAGGCGGCTTGTTGGCGGCACGGCGCCAGGGCCGCTGGCGGTGTGCGGTCTGGCCCCGGTCGCCAAGCCGCTAAACTGGCCCCCACGACCCGTGTGCCGGCCGGCGCGCTGGACCCGCCCCCAACAGAAAGACCCCATGCCCGGCATCATCCAGAGCCTGCTTGACACCGACCTGTACAAATTCACCATGATGCAGGCCGTGCTGCACCAGTTTCCCGGTGCGCAGGTCGAGTACAAGTTCAAGTGCCGCTCGCCGGGCGTGCAGCTGGCGCCCTACCTGGACGAAATCCGGGACGAAATCCGCCAGCTGTGCGCGCTGCGCTTTACCGACGACGAGCTGGCCTACATGCGCTCGCTGCGCTTCGTGAAGAGCGATTTCGTCGATTTCCTCGGCCTGTTCAAGCTGGGCGAAAAATACCTCACCCTGACCCCGCAGGACAACGGCGAGATAGACATCCGCGTGCGCGGCCCGTGGCTGCACACCATCCTGTTCGAGGTGCCGCTCCTGGCCATCGTCAGCGAGGTGTACTACCGCAACACCCAGCCCGGTTTGGACCACGCCGAGGGCCGGCGCCGGCTGCAGGACAAGCTGGCGCTGATCCAGCCGCCCGAATTCGCGCCGCTGCGCCTGGCCGACTACGGCACGCGCCGGCGCTTCTCGCGCGTCTGGCAGGGCGAGGTGCTGGCCACGCTGCAGCAGCGCCTGGGCGACGGCGAAGGTAGCCAGTTCGCCGGCACCAGCAACGTCATGTACGCCCGGGCGCTCGGCCTGCGCCCCATGGGCACCATGGCGCACGAGTACCTGCAGGCCTGCCAGGCCCTGGGCCCGCGCCTGCGCGATACCCAGGTGTTCGGCTTCGAGCGCTGGGCCCAGGAATACCGGGGCGATCTGGGCATCGCCCTGTCCGACGTGTACGGCATGGAAGCCTTCCTGCGCGACTTCGACATGTATTTCTGCAAGCTGTTCGACGGCGCGCGCCACGATTCGGGCGACCCCTTTGTCTGGGGCGAACGCATGA